>JBGTDR010000222.1:0-7634 GCA_041748215.1 Chthoniobacterales bacterium | reverse complement strand
CGGCTCCTGCCGTGGGGTCAACCACGCTGCGCATGCCGCTCCGTCAATTGATCGCTCCGCGCGAACCAATCGTTCTGCGCAACGCAAGCAGCACGTACACGATCTTCGTGCCGCTTTCGCCGCGCTACGACGTGAAGAGCGCGAAGCTCCGCCTTTCGTTCACAAATTCCATCGCCCTCCTGAGTGAACGCTCGACGCTGCGCGTCGTTCTCAACGACCGCGTGATCGCGCAATTTTACCTCAACCGCGATCAGCCGAACCACACGGCTGACATCGAGCTGCCGCTGCGTTTCCTCGAAGCTGGATCGAACCAGCTTCAGTTTGTCGTGGCCCAGCATTACACGCTCGAGTGCGAAGACCCCGCTGCCGAGGAACTCTGGACGCAGATCCTGCCGGATGAAAGTTACCTCGAAGCTGTCGTCACATGGCGCAACGTGTATCCGAAACTTTCGCTGCTGCGTGACCTGATCGATCAAAAACTCTGGGATCCGTACCGGCTGCACATCGCCATCCCGGCGGCTTCCAGTCCGGAAGCTCTCAGCGACAGCCAGTTATCGTGGGGCTCCGTCGTTTCCCAAGGCGCTGCGCTCACTCTGGAATACCGCCCGCTCGTGCTCACGACCGGGAGCGCCCTGCTCGCGGGTGTCGACAACGTCGTGATCGGCACGATGAACGAACTCACGCCGTACCTCACGTCCACCGAAATTGGCGCGATCAACGGCAGCTTCATCGCCGTCAAACAACTGCCCGGCGATCCCACCCGGTTCCTTCTCGTGATCAGCGGTACCAACGAGGACGAAGTTGGCCAGGCCGCCTACGCATTCTCGCTCATCAATTTCCCGCTGCCTGACTCCCAGTACGCGCAGCTGCGTCCGACCAGCTTCCCGGACGAGGAATTTCACGTCCGCAATGCGCCGCTGCGTGCGCAGGGTATTTACAGCTTCCGCCAGCTCGGCATGGAAAAAAGCGAAGGCGTGAAGGGGTGGAATACCGGGTCGTTTCCCCTCGACCTCTACATGCCGGGCAACCTTTCGTCCGACGACGGCAGCAACATCGAGTTGCGATTGCACTTCGTTTACGGCGCGGCATTCCGCGGCGACTCGGTGCTGAACGTTTTCGTCAACAAGATCTTCCAGTATGCCATCCGGCTCGACGATGTGCGCGGCGGCTCGCATTACGACCATCGGGTTTATCTGCCGGTGAAAGCCTTCCAGCCCGGCCGCAACGTCGTGGACATCGCGCCGAAAATGGTCCCGCTCTTCAATCAAGAATGCGACATGCGGCAGATCGAAAACCTGCATTTCACGCTCTACAACGATTCCGATCTCGTCGTTCCCCGCTTGTCG
This sequence comes from Chthoniobacterales bacterium, assembly GCA_041748215.1. Classification (GTDB taxonomy): domain Bacteria; phylum Verrucomicrobiota; class Verrucomicrobiia; order Chthoniobacterales; family JAATET01; genus JBGTDR01. Next base: position 6,288 of record JBGTDR010000222.1, on the reverse strand, counting down.
GAAAAAACCCGGCTGCCGAGCCTCGGTGTGTTTTCGCAAACGGCATTTCCGTTCACCGCCACGGCCAATGGATCCATGCTTTCGGTGCTGATCACCGATCCGGACAGCAACACCGTGTGCGCGGCCTGGATGCTCCTCGGCAAGATGGCGCAGATCAATCGCTCGGTGCTCTACCGCGCGCAGGTCACCTCGCGAGTGGGCAAAACCGACCGCAACCTGCTCGTCGTGGGTTCCGTGGACACATTGCCCGACGAAGTGCTCGTCGGCGCGCCCGTCAATCCCAAGGCTCAGGGGAATTTGCGGTATCTTGTGAGCGTGAGCCCGAAACCCGAAGCCACCGCCGTCGGCCCGATCGAAGAGCTGCTGGAAAAATTGCGGGGCCAGCCCGCGGAACGCTCCGAGCCCGCTGATCCGGCAACGGTCGCATTCGACGCTCAGACCACCCTGCTCGATGACACGGTGGCCGTATCGTTCGAATCACCATTCCATCGCGCCAAGGCCGCCACCGTTTTCACCGCGGCGGATTCTGCGATTCTCTATCGTGGCCTCTACAATCTTCAGGACCGCATGTTTTGGGACAATCTCGCCGGCAATGTCGCCGTTTGGGGCACCACCGCCCGCACGCTCGACACCGCGCAGCTCGGCCCGAATTTCCTCTACGGCGTGGAATCCGTCACCGCCCGCGCCAAGGATAGCGTCACCACAAATCCGTGGCTCTTTCCGGTCATCGTATTCGGTGCCATCGGCCTGCTCGCATTTCTCCTGCGCATGACCCTCAAACGTCGCGAACGCACCACCGAGAAGGAATAATCTCCACGTTGGAAGAGGCGGGGCCGATCCCGCCGATTCGAACCGGGGAACCACCGCCCATTCGCCAATGAAAATGATGCCGACCGTGCTTCTCGTGGCGATCCTGCTGGCGCTGGTGCTGTATTATTTCTGGCCACGTGATCCTTACGCCATGCCGACCGCTGACTGGCAGCTCTTCAAGGACCGCTTCGTAGGCGCGGACGGGCGGGTGATCGACACCGGTAACGGGGACGTTTCTCACACCGAGGGCCAGGGATACGGCATGCTGCTGGCGGCGGCTTACCAGGACCGCGAAACATTCGACCGGATGTGGGGCTGGACGCGCGCCACCCTGCTGCGGCCCGACGGATTGCTCAGTTGGCGCTGGCGACCGACGGAGGACGGCGGCGGGGCCATCGACGATCCAAATAACGCCAGCGACGGCGAGGTCCTCATCGCATGGGCTCTGCTCCGCGCCCACCGGCAGTGGCAGGACCTCGAATACCAGAAAGCCGCCGCGCAGCTTGTCCTCGCCCTGCAGACCAGGTGTTTCATCGAGACCCGCCTCGGGTTGCAGCTTCTGCCCGGTGTTGATGGATTTCTCAAACCCGATGGGGTCATTCTCAATCCTTCCTACGCCGTTTTCCCGGCTTTCACCGAACTTGCCACGACCTTTCCCACCGCCCGCTGGGGCGAGATGACCCCGGGTGGACTTTCGCTCGTATCGGCCGCACGCTTCGGCAAATGGCAGTTGCCTCCCGACTGGGTCCTCGTGAGTCCGAATCTTTCCGAAACGACCGAAACCCAGGCGACCCCCGCGGCCTCTCCCAGCCCTGCGACCCCACCGGATTCGGCGTCCAACGTCGAGGCACCACCCGAATCCGCAGTCCCGCCGACCCCCGAACCCGCGCCAGGTCCTGAGACAATCGCTGAGGTCGTCCCAACCGACACGACTTCGCCTCAAAACGGAGCCGCGCCGGAAACCATCACCATTGCCGAGATCGGCGAGCCGGTTTTTGGATACAACGCCATCCGCGTGCCGCTTCATATCGCGTGGGCCGATCCCGAATCACCGCTGCTCAAGCCATTTGCCGATTTTTGGTCATCATTGCCACAGGGAGAAGCCCCACCCGCCACCGTCGATCTCGTCGACGGCACGCTCGGACCGGACCCCGCGCTGCCCGGGATGGTGGCCGTAATCCGCCTCACCCAGGCCTGCGTGAACGGTGAGACCCTGACCGTCAAGGATTTGCCCGCCGTGACCGCAGAGGAACCGTACTATTCCGCCAGTCTGAAATTGCTCACGAAGCTGGCAATCCACGAGCGCCTTCGCCCAGAAAAGCATTGACACTGGGATGGCACTAAACCGATTTCTGACCAACTTGTTACACCGCCGGCCGAGCCCACTTCGACTCCTGTCCGCCGCCTCCGCGCTCCTGATCGCGAGCGGTGATTTTGGCATCGCTCAACAACGCGGTTCTTCGTTCGACCCGGTGGGAGCGTTGCCGATCGACGGACCGCCCCTCGCAGCGTCCGGTGCGACGGACGGCACACCCTCGGCGGATTCGTTATTCGTGCCCATCGTCCCGGGCGCAACCCCGGTGCCGACCCCGACTCCCGAGCCGATCCCGGAACCCGTCTTCCAACCCTCCGACATTGCCGCCCCCGCCATCCAGGCCACGCCGGAGACGGTGGACATCATCGAAATCCAGGAATACGAGACGGTCCCATCCATTTTGCCCGACGCGACGCCGCGGCCGACCGCCACGCCGACCCGCACGTTTCAACCCACGTCCACCACCCGCCGCACGACCGACGTGCAGGAGGCGATGACGGGTGAGCGGCTGAATCAGCTCATGATGCGAGCCCGCACGAACCGGGATTCGAGTCTGGCGACCCAGGTCGGCTGGGCAAACTTTGAGCGGAAAGATTATCCATCGGCAGCCATGTGGTTCGAGCAGGCGATTTCGTGGAATCCGAACTCGGGCGAGGCGTATTACGGACTGGCTTTGACAAAATTCACGCAGGGTGACCTCTCGCAAGCGGAAGCGATCGCGGGTTACCGCGCCAACGCGTATCCGAAGATGCGGACGCTCATGGGGGACATTCAGAGCCGCCGTGCGGTGCAGGATTACGAGGCCCGGCAGTATAAAAGCGTGATCGAGACGCTGGACAAAGTTGCCGAATACCGTTCGCTCAGCCGCAACGAGCAGATCATCCGCGGCTGGAGTTATTATTACCTGAAAGACACCCAGTCGGCGGCGAACATTTTCGAAAAGCTCTACCGTTCCAATCCGGACAAGGCCAGTGCCGAGGGCCTCTACGCGGCGCTGTCACGTACGAAAGATTGGGAGCGGCTGGAACTCGTCGCGGCGGAGGTGCCAGGCCCGCTCAACGAGATCTACATGACGTACGACACGGAGAATTATTACAAATCCGGTCTGTATCTTGCCGCTTACGAGTCGAACGAAAAGGCATACCCGGCTTTGGAGAATTTTAACGCGCCCTCCGCAATGCTTGGCTTCGAATACGAGCAAAAGTCCGGGCAGTCCGGCGAATCGAAGCTCCAGACAAACCGCACGCCGGCTGCGCAGCTGAAACTTTATCCGGCGGACCGTGTCGAGCTGACGGCCCAGCTCGCCCGGCTCATCCTGCGTTCGGGTGACCTCGCGCCGAATTCCAACGTTGGCACGCCGCCCGACTTCGAGGCCCGCATCGAAGCCAACGAAGAATCGCTCGCCGCAGGCGGGGATGGCGTTCAGATCGACGAGCCGTATTCCTATGACCCAACGGTCGGCTTCAACGACCTCTACGAAGTGCGCGCGCGCCTCCAGTATCAGGATTGGTTTTCCCCTTACGTCGAAATTGGCTCCACTCCGCTCAACGCCGAGCTTTCAGCCCGCCTCACCGGCCGCGTCGGCGCGGAATACCGCCATGCGACCGGCTACGTTCAGGGCGAATTTTTCTCGGAAAGCATCCGCGAATCGATTCTGAGTTACGTCGGCCTCCAGGACCCGTATCGCGACCGGCAATGGGGCCGGGTGCAGGAGACGGGCGGCACGGTTTCGGTCTTCCAGGGTTTTATGGAGAACTACACGTTCTTCGGAAAAGCGAAATACGGCGTCATCACTGGAACCAACACGCGGCAGAACGATCACCTCGCCTTCACCGGATCGATTTCCCGTCTCTTCGACTACGAGGGATTTGAATACATCACGCTTGGGCCAGCCGTTTCGTACGAACGTTACAACAACAACCAGAACTTCTTCACCTACGGACACGGCGGATATTTCAGCCCGGAATACATCGTCCAGGGTTTGATCGAAGCGCAGTTCCTCACGTCGGAAGGCCTGAACTGGCTCGCTCGTGGCAACATCGGTGCCGGCGCCCAGCAGAACCAGCAGGCGACTGCGGCATATTTCCCGCTCGATCCGGATGGACGCGATTACCCAAGCACGAGTTCCTCAACCGGTATTTTCCTCGTGAACGTCGAGGGCGGTATCATGCTCACACCGGAGTTTATGGTTGGCTCCAAGCTCGGCTACGCGATCACGGCGGACTACAATGCGGGCTCAGCGACAATTTATCTGCGTTACTTTTTCGAGCCGCGGGCGGGCCTGTTCCGCTCCGACCTCGACATGACCTTTTGGTGAACGGGATGAAGGCACCCGGCACGCGACGGGCGGTTTTTTTCGACCGCGACGGCACCCTCATGGAGGAAGTCCATTATTGCAACGACCCCGCCAAAGTCCGCGCTGTGCCCGGAGCGGCGGAAGCATTGGCCGAACTCGCGGCCGACGGCTGGTTGCGCGTGATGGCGACTAACCAGAGCGGGATCGGCAGCGGACGCATCACGATGGAGCAATTCGAAGCCGTGCAAGCTGAACTCCTGCGCCAGCTTGATGGCGGCATCGACGCGGTTTATTTTTGCCCCGACACGCGCGAACAAGCCACGCACCGCCGCAAACCTGCACCCGGCATGGTCGAAGATGCCGCTCACGATCACGGCATCGACCTCGCCCGGTCGTTTTTTATCGGGGATCGCGATATCGATCTGCAATGCGGTCACCGGGCCGAAATGCGCTCGATCCTGGTGCTCACCGGCTACGGACATGAACACACGGCCGCCGGTGCCGATCACATCGCGGAGAACGTCACCGAAGCCGTCCACTGGATCCTCGCGGAAACCAAAGCGGAAATGCAGTCGACCCACCGCTAAGTCGACGCTCCGGACTGTCAGTAAAAGATTCCTCTGCGCTTGAAAGCCGCCGCCATCATTCCGGCCCGCTGGGGTTCGACCCGATTTCCGGGTAAACCTCTCGCCCTCGTCGCCGGCGAACCTCTCATCCGACACGTTTGGGACCGCTGCCAGGAGGCCACTTCGCTTGCGCGCGTCATCGTCGCTACGGACGACATGCGCATCGCGGAGGCAGCGTTTGCGTTCGGTGCGGAAGTCGCGCTCACCTCGCCAAAACACCCAACGGGCAGCGACCGCCTCGCCGAAGTCGCCGCCCGACTCGCCGGCTATCCAATCATCGTTAATGTCCAGGGCGACGAACCCGCCATCGATCCGCATTTGATCGATCAACTCGTCGCCGCAATGCGCAACGACCGGAAACTCGCCATGGCGACCGCCGCCGCCCCGTTCGACGAGATCGCCGCTGCCGCCGATCCCAACAACGTCAAGGTGGTCGTTGCACGGAACGGCGACGCGCTTTATTTCTCCCGCAGCCTGATTCCCTTCGACCGCGATGGCAGCGGCCATCTCGTTCCGCTGCATCACCTCGGCATCTACGCTTACCGGCGCAAATTTTTGCTCGAATATGTTGAGTGGAAACCAACGCCGCTCGAGAAAGCGGAAAACCTCGAGCAGCTTCGTGCCCTCGAGCACGGCGCGCGAATTCGTGTGATCACGGTCCGCCAACGCAGCGTGGGTGTCGACTCCCCCGCCGATGTTGCGATTGCCGAAACCGAACTCGCCGCGCGGAAAAAGCGCGGACGCTGATTCGTTACCTCACCTCGACAGCGGTCCCTTTTTCGATCTGCTGTGTGAGCGCGAACGCGTCCCAGTTGGCGAGGCGAATGCACCCACTGCTCTGGTTGCGGCCAATCTGATCCGGATGCTGCGTGCCGTGAATACCCACGCTCGGACGATTGATCCCCATCCACACGATGCCGACGTAGCTGTTCGGACCGGGCGGAATGTTAAACGCGTTGTCGCTGCGGGTTCCGTCCTTCAGCACGGATTTGTCGTAACGAAAATACGGCATGAGAATGTTCGACGTGATTTTCCAGGTGCCCACCGGCACCGGAACGCGATCCGATCCCGGAGTGCACGGATACGACGCGATCAGGCGATCCCCCTCAAAGACTTCGATCAACCGTGCATCGCGCAGGATCACAATCCGCCGTTCGGGGGCCGGCTCGGGCGTCGGTTCCGGTGACGGCGTGGCCTCCGCAACCGCGCTGGCATCCGCATACGGCGACGGCGATGCGGCC
>JBGTDR010000221.1:0-39738 GCA_041748215.1 Chthoniobacterales bacterium | reverse complement strand
CAAGCAGGCGGGGCTCACAAAAGCGGACGTGCGCGAGCTGTCGCGCGAACTTGGTTTGCCGACGGCGGATGCTCCGGCCCAGCCGTGCCTGAGTTCGCGGATTCCGCACGGGACGCCGGTCACACTGGAAGCGCTGAGCTTCGTCGAGCGGGGTGAAGCCGCGGTGCGGGCGCTCGGGTTCCGCGTATTTCGTGTTCGGTACGTGGATGGTGCGCCCCCATCGGCGCGGGTCCAGATTGCGCCGGAGGAATTGGCGCACGCCGACCGGGATCGCATCGCGGTGGATTTGCGGGCTGTGGGATTTGGGTCCGTCGAAATCGACCCCGACGGCTACCGGGCCGCGGTCGCATGAATCCCGCGCCGCGTGCTTTCCGACGGCGGTTTTTCTGGCACAACGTCCAGGCCGCCGGAATGGCGGGTGTTTCGCTGGCGGCTGCGGTGCTGCTTTGGAATCTGGCGTATTTTTTCTTCGTGCTGATTCTGCTCGGGCTGACAACGGCGGCGCTCGGGGATGTCGGCATGCCGCGATGGATCCCCGCCAGCGCCCTTGCACTGGCGATCGCGCTGCTCGCTTGGGGACTACTGGACGCGTGGGCCCGCCGCTTCGAACCCGTGACGGATCGGCACATCATCGGGTGGCATCTATTCGGTGATTTTGTGCTGCTGCCGGTGCGGGTGACGCTCGCGGTCTGGGGAAATTTGAGCGCGATGAGGTGGTTGAATCGGGAGGAAATCGAAAGAGCGTGGGCGTTGTTGCATGAGATTCGGGATCGGGGAAAAGCGCAGGTGAGCGCGCTTTCGCTGGTCGAGCCGGACGCAAACCGGCTTTTTCGCCTTCTCACGGCCCTGCAGCTCACGCAGCTGATCGATTTGCACAAGGGTGAGCAGGATTGGTTTTACACGGTGCGCGGCGATCAGGCGGAGTCGCTGCAGCGCATGCTGGCGGGTGATCCGCCGATCTGAGAATCTGAGTCGATATGCACGGAGCGGGAGTGGATGAATGTCGGGGCCTGCGCGTGTGGGCCGAGCTGGACCGCGCGGCGTTGCGGGCAAATTTGCGAAACGTGCGGAGCCGGATCGGATCGAAGACCGGCATCATGGCGGTGGTGAAAGCGAACGCGTACGGCCACGGCGTGCGCGAGGTCGTTCCGACGATCCGGGACGGTGTGTCGATTTTTGCGGTCGCAACCGTCGATGAAGCGTCCGTGGTGCGCACGGTGGAGCCGGAGCGCGACATCCTGCTGCTGAGTCCGTGTCTGCCGGAGGAACGTTTGGCCGCAACGCAAGCGGGCCTGATCGTGACGGTGTCGAATCGAGCGGAGGCGGAGGCGTATTCGCGCCTTGCCGGGCCGCGGAAGGCACGGCTCCATTTCAAAATTGATACGGGTATGGGCCGGATCGGCGAATGGCACGAAACGGCGCTCGATTCGCTCGCGGCCGTCACCGTTTTGCCCGGAATCGAGTTGCACAGCGTTTCGACGCACCTGCCGTCGCCGGACGAGGACGAGCTTTTTACGCGCGACCAGCTCGCGCTTTTCGACGCGATGGCGCCGCACATCCGGAAGCTCGCCCCGCGAGCAAAGATTCACGCACTGAACAGCGCGGGATTGTGTGATTACGCCGGGTCAGCGCATGACGTCGTGCGCACCGGGCTCATGCTTTACGGGAGTGCGCCGGTTGCGCGGCACCAGCCCGTGCTCGTGCCGGTGCTCACATTCCGGTCCCGTGTGCTGCTGGTCCGCGACGTTCCGGCCGGGCGAAGCATCAGTTACGGCCGCACATTCATCACACCACACGCCATGAAAGTGGCAACGCTGGCCGTGGGTTACGCGGATGGTTACCCGCGCCAGGCGTCGGGTCGGGGGGCCTGCGTGTTGATCGGTGGGCGGCGGTGCCCGGTGCTTGGTCGCATTACGATGGATCAAATCGTCGTGGACGTGAGCGGCGTGCCGGAAACCACCGTCGGCGATGTGGCGACGCTGATTGGCGCGGACGGCGCGGAGACGATTTTCGCCGCGGAGGTCGCGGCCTGGGCCGACACGATCGCGTGGCATGTATTTACGGGCATCGGCGGACGAACGCGATTTCTGTGGCGGTAGGGAAAACCCGCAGCCGGGAAAGAAACCCCAAGCTGATCCTCACGGATTTTCCCGGGTGGTTTCGGATGATCGACTGAAAAGAATTTCCGCGGCGCGGTCGCGGCCAGTGAGGTCGCCGGCGTCCTTGAGATGCCGGGTCTGCAGCACGCGCGGGACGGATCCGTCTGGAATTGCGGGCGCGTGGATCAGGCCGGACGGAACCGAAAACGTGTCGCGATGCCGGGCAATGAGCCGGAAAAAGGGGCGATCTTCCACGACGATCGAATCTGCACCGGCCGGAACTCGAACGAGCAGGTTGCGGTTCCGACGGCTTGCCGTGACGCGACCATTCTCCATCGCGATCGGTTCCTCTTCTGCGAACGATTCCGGGAGGAAATCAAAGCGGTCCGAGCCGAAGAAAAGCATTTCGGCGTCGTGCGGTTCCCAAGTGAGGCGAACTCGCAAATCCGGAAGCCTCTCGAGGGAGACCAACCGGGGTTGAGCGGGCTTGCGAACGGAGAATTTCACGGGTTCCGACCACGCGCTCCACACACCGTGCACACGGATCTTCGCGCGAAAGAAATGCGGTGTGTCCGGTGAGAGAAACGAGAGATCTTCGGCGGCGGTGATGGCGACATCGGGTGAAAATTTGCGGACGCTGTCGAGATTCGGTGGCACGAAAGTGAACGCGGAATTCGTCGAAATTTGCCACCAGATGTTGTCCGCGTCCGGAGCATCGATCGCGAACCTCGGCGGAGTGTGATCGAACGTCTCCGCCGCGCGAATCCGCGGTGCAGGTGGCGGCACCAGTTCGGCCGCACTCGAATTGACGCCGTAAATCACGGTCAGCGAGCCGGAGCGGCTGGAAGCTTCAAACCGCAGCACGTTGGAACCCCGGTGGAGAGGTGGCACCGCGTGCGTGCTCGCCTGGCAGACGATCACGGCCGTGCCCGAGCTGGCAGGGAGCGGGATTCGTTTTTCGGGTTCCTGGCCTGGCTTGGCGATCAATGTTTCGCCTGCGGGAGAGGACCTTCGCAACGCGGGATACGGAAGCGTGAGCCCGACGCGCGCGCGGTGCCGGGCCGCAAGGTCGGCGTGAAATTCCACGATGACAGTGGCCCCGCGAAGGGTGCGGTCGCGCTGAAGATCGGGGGTGGCACCGAGCACAAAATCGGGAGATAGCGCCGGGCGGAACACCAACTTTTCGCCGGGAAACAACGTCCATGCCGGTGATCGGGAGCGGCGGGTGGTTTTGACCGATTTGCCGGCTTCAGCATCAGCGAAATCAAAACGCGACGCGTTCTGCCAGGCGGCAGCGGGATTCCAGGTGGCTTGCCGACCGTAAACCCGCGTTCGCAGCGCGAGAAACGGGTCGCTGAGGATGTCAGCCGCAGACGCGACGGTTTGGTTGTCGAGCTGGAGGTAGAAGGCATTCTGGTCTCCGTCGAACAGTGACCACGGACCGTTTGCCGGGCGAAATTCCGCCACAACGTGGCCAGCGACCGGCACGTGCCGTGCGTCGATCCCGCGGGCGCGTGCAAGGGTGGCGAGGGCTCGCGTGTCATCCCCGCAGAAGGTGACGCCAAGAAATCGAAGCACGTCGAGCGGTCGGCGGTTCGTTCCATCGAGATCGGTGGTGCCGTGAACCCGACGCGCAGTCCATGCCGCGTAGAGATCGAGCATGCTGGCATCGTCGTTCAGTCCAAGGATGTCGAACGGATCGCCGACCGTGAGAAAAGGCCGTCCGTTGACCCGCAGCGTGGGCGATGCGATGGGAGTCGATCCCGTGTTTTCGATCGTCACCGTCTCGACGACGCGATGGGCGGGCGGGGAAGCCGGGAAATAGCCGGACGGATTCGCGAAGGCCGCGTCGTCGGCCGGGCTCGTCAGCGTGATTAATTCGGTCCGATCGGGAACGAGATTGGCGGTGAGTTCAGTCGCAGGCAGCGACATCCCGCAAAACATCGCTGCCGTAGCCGTACGAGCCGGTGTGAACCACTGCCGCGGCCAACGTCTCCCGCCGGGGTGGAGGCGAAACGAGTAAGCTATGTGGCTTCGCGAGCCGAAGCTCACGGTTCGCGACCGCTGTAAAAGCTGATTGCCGTCACGAGATCGACTGCGCGCTGAAGGACGGAATCCCAAAGATCCTGCGTGCGTCGGGAAGCGAGGCTGGCGTCGATCTCGGGATTGGTATTGGCGATGAGCGCGGCTTCGTTCAGGTGCGGGCGCTCGGTTTCGAAAACAAACTGGCTGACGCCTTTATCCCGGCTGCGACGGAAGATTTCAGCCTGCTGTTTCGCGGGGAGCGCGGCGGCGATGTCGGGTTTGACTCCATTCGGAAAAATCGGACCGGTCTCCGGCAGCGTGACCTGCGCGACCGCCACGCGCAGAATTTTGTCCCCGCCAAGCGAGACGTCGGAAAATTCCACGGCCTCGCCGGACGTGGTGGCTCCAACGATCATCGCACCCGCGTTGGCGCGCAACGTTCCCGCCAGAGCTTCGGCGGCGCCGGAGGTGTTTTCGTCGGTGAGAACGACCAGGATTTTTGAAAAGGCGGGGTCCTGATTCGAGGTAAGGATGCGTTCCTGTTTGGCGCTGGGTTTTTGAACGGAGAAAAGCAGTTTGCCTTTGGGACAGAATCGGCGCGCAAAATCCGCAGCGAGTTCGAAATCCGTGGAAGGCGGTGCGGCGCGCAGGTCGAGGATGGCGGCGCTGAGTTTCTTTTCGTTGAAACTCGTGATCGCCGCGTCCATTTGCGCGAGTGACTGGGGATCAAGGGCGCCGAGCCGGACGTAGCCAATGCGCGAATCGAGGATCTCGGCGAGAAATGGCTGGATTTCGCCGGTGTGGCGGGCGGCGGCCTCGGTCGTGAGGCTGGTCCCGGGCGCGAGGCGCTGAATCAGGCCCTTGAGCGTGGCGCGGCGGAGTTCTTTTTGATCGATGCGCTGGGCATCAAGAAAATTGGCCTGGATGCTCTGGATTGCCTGGTCGAGCTGGGCTTCGCTCAGACTGTCGATGATTTCGGCAGCTGTGGGCGGAGGCGTTGGCGGGGTTGGTGTGGCCTGAGGAGCGGCGGTCGGAGTGGTTGCGGGAATCTCGGCTGCCGGGGCGGCTGTCGGGACCGGAGTGGCGGGTTGAGCGGGAGCAACCGGCACCGGCTGGGCTGGCTGCACGTCCTGCGCGACGCCGGGCATAACAACCGCAGCGATCAGGGCGAGCGTGAGAAAAATTCGATTCATCGAGACGGGCCGCCAATGTCGTTGCGGCGATGCAGATTATCAAAATGAATCTGTTCGGCAGCGGTGTAGGCGTGCTGGCGAGCGGCGGCAAGATCTTCACCGAGAGCCGTCACTCCGATCACGCGGCCACCGTTGGTCACGACCGCGTCTCCCTGGAGAGCGGTTCCCGCGTGGAAAACAACCACGCCCGAATTGGTCTCGGCTTCGGCAATCCCCGTGATCGGTTTTCCTTTTTCGTACGGTCCGGGATATCCGCCCGACGCGAGGATGACACAAACGGCAGCCTGCTCGTCCCAGGTAGGGTTCTGCGCGGCGAGAGTGCCATCGAGTGTCGCTTCGATCAAATCGAGCAGGTCGGTCCGGAGGCGGCGCATGAGGACCTGAGTCTCGGGATCACCCCACCGGCAATTAAATTCCAGCACCTTCGGCCCGTCGGAAGTCAGCATGAGCCCGGGGAAAAGCATTCCGCGGAAGTCGATGCCGTCGGCACGCAAGCCCGCAAGAAATCGTTCGAGAATTTCCTCCCGAATGCGCTTGAGCAGCGCGTTATCGAGGGATCCGGACGGAGAAATTGTGCCCATTCCACCCGTATTCGGACCGACCCCGCCGTCGAATGCCTGTTTGTGGTCGCGGCAATCGGGCAGCAGCAACGCGGACGATCGGTCGATGAGGGCGTGCAGCGAACACTCGGTGCCGGTGAGAAATTCCTCGATCACCACGCGGCGGCCCGCTTCGCCAAATGCGCCTGCGTCCATTGCCTGGTGAATGGCGGCGTCCGCTTCCTCGCGCGTCGCGACGATCACAACTCCCTTGCCGAGAGCCAGGCCATCGGCCTTGATCACGAGCGGATACTCCGCCGTTTCGCAATAGCGGCGGGCGGCGGAGCTGTCATCAAACTCCGCAGACGCGGCGGTCGGAATGCCGTGCCGGCGCATGAAATCTTTCGCAAAACTTTTGGACGACTCCAGCCGGGCAGCGGCGGCGCGGGGTCCAAACGCGCGCAGTCCCGTCGCTTCGAACGCATCGACCAGGCCCGCGGCCAGCGCATCGTCCGGCCCGACCACCGTGAGCCCGATGGCATGGGATTGAGCAAAAGCGACGAGGCCAGGGTGGTCAGTGAGAGCAAGGCTGACGTTTTCTCCGAGACGGGCGGTGCCCGCGTTACCCGGAGCGAAATAGAGCCGCGAAACCCGGGGAGACTGGCGCAATTTCCAGCCAAGGGCGTGTTCCCGGCCGCCGGAGCCGATGATGAGAATATTCATGGTGGCGGCGGAACAGGCGTTGGGGCGGCCTATTGCGGCGGGCGGAAAACGAGGACCGTTGGTTGTGCTGGCAGATCCTTGCGGGAGACGAGGGCCGCATTACCACCGGTTCGGTAAACCGCGGTGAATCCCCGCGCGAAGCTGTTGATGTTCGCCGGACTGCCCATCGGAATGATCACCCGCGGGCGAAATTGCGCGAGCAGTTCGGTCCGTTCCGTTCCGGTGAGTTCGGAGTTGTCGACCGGAATAAAGAGCACGTCCACCTGACCGATCCTGGCAGCGTCTTCGCGGCTGAGCGGATCGCGCACGTCGCCGAGGAAACAAAATCGCAGGCCGTCCAGCGTCCACCGGTAAACGACGTTCATGTCGGAGGGATCCTCCTGCCCCGGGGTGCGGAAGATGGGAACGCCGAGAAAACGGATGCCGGACGAAGTGTTGCTGCCCACGCCGACGCTGCCACGGAGGATCTGCGGGGTGTTTTCCACCATGTCCACGTGGTTGGTCTTCGCGGTTTCGGTGGTCACCAGCACGATTTCAGGCTGAAGATTTTTCGGCTGCTCGTAGCTGACCGAGCCGGGTGAAAACGGGTTGGTCAGAATCGTGATCCCGATGGGAGCCTCGATCCGGAAGCACTGGTGACCAAACCAATCGATGCGAATGAGGCGCGGCGGTGCTCCTGGCACCTGTTCGATGGCCCGGCTGGCACAGCCGGCAAACAGCGCCGCAAAGATGAGAAGAAAGATCGGTCGATACATCGAACCTGCGTTGTTACGCAATCAGCGGCGGCATTTCAAGTGGCGCGGAATTTGGCTCACTCGATGATCCCTTCCGAAATCGCCCGTGCTCCCGACACACAGGGAGGCGTCGTGCAGAATTCTCCGTGCCCTCCGCACCCCGAGTGGTTCAATGTTCCGGCCTATGTCCACTTACCTCCACGCCGCCATCGAGGCCGCTCACGCTGCCGGCGGGCTCCTGAGGGCAAATTTTGGCCAGCAGCTTGTTGTCGATGCCAACGAGGCTCACGACATCAAACTCGAACTCGATAAACGCTCACAGACCCTGATCGAATCCCTCCTCCTCGCCCGCTACCCCGATCACGCCATCTACGGTGAGGAAGGTGTCCGTGGAGACCAGGACAGCGAGTATCAATGGATCATCGACCCCATCGACGGCACCGTGAATTTTTTCTACGGCGTTGCGCACTTCGCGGTGTCCATCGCGCTCCGCCGTAACACCGAGATCATCGTCGGTGTGATTTATGACCCAATGCGCAACGAGCTTTGGGCGTGCGAACGCGGCGGCCCCGCCACCCTCAACGGTCTGCCGATCCGCGTGAGCGATCGCGCCGTGCTCTCCGACGCCATCGTTTCCGTCGGCGTTTCCAAAACGCTCGATTCGGTCAACGCCAGCCTCCCCCTCTTCGAACGCCTCGTTCGTTCGGCAAAAAAATGCCGCATGATGGGCTCGGCATCACTCGACATTGCCTACGTCGCTTGCGGTCGGCTCGACGCTTACATCGAAGGCCAGATCAGCCTGTGGGACATCGCTGCCGGGTTGCTCCTCGTCGAGGCGGCCGGAGGCACCGTGGACCTCACACCTCACGCCACGCTGCCCGAAAAATTCGCGATCGTCGCCACCAGCGGTCGTATTGATTTCGCAGTCTAACTTAGGGTTTCGAGATCGGAAGGATCTGGATTGATCTGCGCTGTTTGGTCAGTTGGTCTGACTCGAAATCCACCCCGTAGGCTTTCTATGACTCGCTTCGCCCGAGCCCTCTCCTTGCCGCACCAGGTCGTTTCCGTTACGGTATGAGTTTGTCTATCGTCCCCGCCGCGTGGCTGCCTGAGATTCGCTGGGATACTCCTGCGGGGACTGCTCTCGACGCGCTCAAGAAACTGCCGCCGGAGCCGCCCCTCACGATCACGCTCTTTGGATTCTCCCCGCTTCGACTCTCCATTGAGTCAGAATTCGCCAGCGCCGACGTGGATCTTTTCTGCGACGAAGCGCGGGAAGAAATCGAGCGGGCGCTCGCTCTCGCCCACCTGCGCAAAGAAGACGGCGAATTCTACATCCAGCGCTGCTGGGAGAGTAACTTCCGCACCAGCTCCCGCTGGCGGACGCGTGCCGCGAGCGTGCCGCGCGGGAGTGCGACTCTCATCCAGCCGCATCCGATCGATATCCTCATCGCGAACTCCATCGCTACGAAGAGAAGGACCGCCGTGCGTTCCAGCTCGTGATCGAGCGCGCCGGCCCCCCCACCGAGACCGAATTCGTCGCCGAATTCCAGTTTAGCGTCGACCTCTTCCGCCCTGCTCCGCCGGCGACATCACCACAACACTGCCGTCATGTTGCCGGAAATCTTCGGCCGCCCCATCGACCTGCGGCGGGAAATCATCTCGCCGCCCTGCCCGACTCCGGGCCGGTTACGAACCCGACGTCTCCCCAGCGCGACTACAAAGCCGACCTCCGCCGTCTCGGAGCCGAGAACGGACGGCCGCTCGTTTCTCGGAGATCCTCCCCGTCGGCATCACCCACGCTCACTTATTGAATAACCGCGACTCCACAGACGAGGTAGTGAGCTCCAGCTTCATTGAGGAGCCGACAAACCTCGAGCAACCGTGCGGGTTCCGACGAACTTGTCACCGGTATCTCGGATCGACCTGGCATTTTTTCCAGTCCTCGTACGCCTGCCACGTCGGCATTTTCAGCACGAATGATCTTCGGAGTGGTCTCCTGCCAGCCGCTCGGCTTCAACGATCATCCGTTCTGCGACCCGCAAAGCCTCCTCCGGCGAGCGTCGCTTTGGATCCCGCGTTCCCACCGTTTTCACGACCTTCTTCTAATTCTCCGGCCGCGAAAAACAAGCCGCCCTCCTTCCCGCGCGCTACGAAGGAGGTGCGCAGAAATCGCGGACATCGCCGCGTACCGTGAGAAGGCACAGCGAGCACAGCCCGGAGAAACATCGATTTCGGGAACTTACCACTGGGGTTGCCGGGAGCGCGGGGGAGGCGAAATTTTTTGTCTTTCTCCGTGCCCTCCGCGGGCTCCGTGGTTGAAGTGCTCTGATGACCACCACTGGCATCGGCTACGACGTTCATCCTTTTGCTGTCGGGCGGCGGCTGATTCTCGGCGGCGTCGAGATTCCGCACGAGTGCGGACTTGATGGACACTCCGACGCCGACGTGCTTTGCCACGCCATTGCCGACGCCATCCTCGGAGCCATCGGCGAATCCGACATCGGGCACTTTTTTCCGAACACCGATGAATCGATTCGTGGCATCAGCAGCCTGGAGATTCTTCGCCGGGTTTGTGTCCTCGCCGACCAGCGTTACGCGACGTTGCTGAATGTCGATGCCACCCTTGTTGCCGAGCGTCCGAAGATTGCTCCCCACCTTGCAGCCATGAAAGCCGCGCTCGCGACCACTTTGGGACTGCCGGCGAATTGCGTCGGCATCAAAGCCACCACCAACGAAGGCCTTGGCTTCATCGGTCGCGGGGAAGGCATTGCGGCAATGGCCGTGGCCAGCGTTGACCGGCGCTGAACCCGTCCGTAATTTCCCGCCATGGTCGCGATCCGCAAAGAAGACATCTACGTCACGCCCGAGGAATACCTCGCCGGCGAGCGCCTGAGCGATGTCCGGCACGAATATCTGGCGGGCACGGTCCACGCGATGTCCGGGGGATCTACGGCTCACGCCCGCATCGCCGGAAACATTTTCCGGGAGTTTGGCAACCAGCTTCGAGGAAAACCCTGCGAGGTGTTCACGTCCGACATGAAAGTCCGGCTCCGCCCGGCGGAGGGTGAATTTTTTTATTACCCGGATGTCACTGTCGACTGCGCGCCGTCCCGCGACCCTCACGCGGTTTATCTCGAGGAGCCGATGGTCATCGTCGAGGTCCTCTCCCCCTCCACCGAGCGCATCGACCTGAGCGAAAAACTCGGAAACTACCTGCGCCTGCCGTCGCTGGCGGTCTACGTCGTGGTCAATCAATTCTCTCCCCACGTGACCGTGCATCGCCGCACCGCCGAGGGATGGGCGATGGAATTTTACGGCGACATCGCCGACGCCATTCCCTTCCCTGAGATCGGGTGCATGCTGCCGCTCACGTCGATCTACGAGCGCATGGGATTCTGAATCGGGAGCCGTCCTGATACCCTGATTTTAATGCCCGGCATGGCGCTTTCTTTTTTCAACACACTCAGTCGTCAGGTCGAGCCGTTCGCACCGCTCGATCCCGCATCGAAACGCGTCAAGGTCTACACCTGCGGTCCGACCGTCTACAACTACGCCCACATCGGAAATTTTCGTGCGTACCTGTTCGAAGATCTGCTCCAGCGCCACCTCGAATATCGTGGCTGGCACGTGGACCGCGTCATGAATCTCACCGACGTGGACGACAAGACGATCCGCGGCTGCCGTCAGGCGGGAATTCCGCTGGCGGCGTTCACCGCTCCATTCAAAGCCGCGTTCTTCGACGATCTGAAAACCCTTCGCATCAAGGAGGCGCAGCATTTCCCCGAGGCCACCGCGGGCGCTCACATCGAGCGGATGATTTCCATGATCGGCACGCTCATCGAGCGGGGTCATGCGTATCGCGCCGACGACGGCAGCGTGTATTTTCGCATCGCAAGTTTCCCGGCGTACGGACGCCTGGCGCACCTCAACCTCGACGAACTCCGCCCGAGCGGCCGCGTTACCAGCGACGAATACGAAAAGGAACACATTGGCGACTTCGCGCTCTGGAAAGCGTGGGACGAGGAGGATGGCGACGTGGGCTGGGACAGCCCGTGGGGTCGCGGCCGGCCCGGCTGGCACATCGAATGCAGCGCGATGGCGACCGGCATCCTCGGCCCGCAAATCGACATCCATTGCGGCGGCGAGGACAATATTTTCCCGCACCACGAGGCGGAAATCGCGCAGAGCGAATGCGTGACCGGTCTGCCGTTTGTGCGGCTCTGGCTGCACTGCAAACACCTCCTTGTGGAAGGCCGCAAGATGTCCAAAAGCGAGGGCAATTTTTACACCCTGCGCGACCTGCTCGATAAAGGCTGGACCGGGCGGGAAGTCCGCGCCGCCCTGCTCGCCGTGCGATATCGCGAGCCGTTGAATTTTACGATCGAGGGCCTCGCCTCGGCCCGCGCCAGCCTCCAGCGGTTCGACGAGTGGTCCCGCCGGATCGATGAAACCGCCAGCGCACCCGCGGTGGCACCCGCGCCCGGGGATCTCGCGTCCCGATTCCCGCTCGCGGCCTTCGGCGACGCTCTGGACGATGACTTGAACATTTCCGCCGCCCTCGCGGCCGTGTTCGACGTCATCCGCGAATCCCACAAACTCCTCGACGCCGGAGCACTCACGCCCGCCGACGCCCGCGCGCTCGCCACCTGGCGCGATGGGGTCAATTCCGTCCTGCGCTTTGAAGCCGGGACGACTGCCGTCCCTGCCGAGGTGGAAAAGTTGCTGGCCGAACGCGAGATCGCGCGCCGAAACAAGGATTGGGCCGCCAGCGACCGAATCCGCGACCAGATCGCCGCTCTCGGCTGGA
Organism: Chthoniobacterales bacterium; assembly: GCA_041748215.1. GTDB lineage: Bacteria > Verrucomicrobiota > Verrucomicrobiia > Chthoniobacterales > JAATET01 > JBGTDR01. Next base: position 27,615 of record JBGTDR010000221.1, on the reverse strand, counting down.
CCGTCAAAGACACCAAGGAAGGCCAGAAACTCTCAAAGACTTGAACCGCGGATGCCGCGGAAGGCCTGGGTGACCCGGGAATGTGTGCTTCATCCGAGCTCATTTCCTGATCTCCCCATCTGTGTCGTCCGTGTTATCCGTGGTGCAAAATCCCATGTTTGCACCCGACCAGTTTCTTGATCTGACCCGTACGGAACACGGGATCATTTTCGACCACGTCGAAAACGTCTGGCAGGCGCTGCCGGAAATCGCGACGTATCTGCAATTCCGCATGAAACCCGCCATCCACGGGACGCTGGTCGGAAAACCGTTTATCAGTGGCGCGGTTTACGTCGGCAAAGGCACCGTGATCGAGCACGGTGCCATGATCAAAGGCCCAGCCTGGATCGGCGAGAACTGCGAAATTCGCAACGGATGTTACATCCGGGAAAACGTGATTCTCGGCAATGGCGTGATCGCTGGGAATTCGTGTGAATTCAAGAATGCCCTCGTTTTCGACGAAGCGCAGATTCCGCATTACAACTACGTCGGCGATTCGATACTTGGTCACAAGGCGCACCTCGGAGCCGGTGTGATTCTTTCCAACGTCAAACTCGACCGGTCCGGAGTGACTGTGGCGACTGCCGCAGGCCCGGTGGAAACGGGTTTGCGAAAATTTGGTGCCGTCATTGGTGACCACGCCGAGATCGGCTGCAACGCCGTGCTTAGCCCCGGATCGATCATCGGGCGGCGAAGCATCGTTTATCCCGGGAGCCAGTGGCGCGGGGTGCTCGCCGAGGCCCACATCGCCAAGATCCGGCAGACGTTCGACATCACGCTGCGCCGGTCCTGACAAAAACTGATTGCAATCATGCGGGGCGGCTTTTTACCGCATCCAGCCCTTCGCGAGCCGCCGCAGCCGGGCATACCACACGGTCGAATCCCGCGCGGGTCCGGTCGATTCTGTGAGCAGGTTCACCGCGATCAGCGTCACGACATTAAACATCAGCAGCGCCGCAAAATAAAAACTGTGCCGCCGCCAGGTGAACCACCCGGCCACGTATTCATATGTCCCAATTGCGTCCAGCGTGATGCCCCACACGACCGGTGCGCCGCCGAGTCCGAGACTCGTGATGACCGTGAACATCGCGAAAAAATGATTCCGCCCCATCTCGGGCATCGTCGCCATCACGATCCGGAGATTGGCCAGATTGAAATTGGCACCCGCGAGGCCGCTCAGGAAATTCAGCCCGCCCACGAGCCAGATTGTGCACGGTAGGGCATTCGCGGCGATCAGTAGCCAGCCGGTGATCACCAGAAAGAAGATCGCCAGCGACACGCGGAGGATCGGTTTGCTCCCGACCGCGTCGATGATCCTGCCCGTGATCAGGAGCGACAGCAGGGGTCCGATAAATGAAACGCCCGAGAGAATCAGGACGAGCCCGGCATCGTATTGCGGAAATTCCCGCAGATATTCCACGGTGAAAACGCTCAGACTGCCGACCATTACGACGAAGAGCAGATTAAACACGAGCAGCCGGAGAAATGGCGGAAACCGCAGGATGGCTCCCCACGGGACACTCTGCGACGACCGCGAAAGCGCTTCGCCCGCCGGGGCGTCGGGAATGCGTTTGATAAAATACAGACTCGCCGTGCCGCCCAGCGCGCTCACGAGAAAGACGAGCGAATATTCCCACGAGTCAACGTGCCCGGCCATTACCACCGCCGACACGACGAGCGCCACCAGGCTGCCGACGTACATAAAAAGCTGGTCCACCGCGAGGAATCGCGCCCGGTGCCGGTCTTCGATGATCGCTGCGATCCACGGCATCCAGCCGGCGGACGAAATGCCACGAAGCAGATTGAATAAAAACAACGTCGCCAGCAGCACCGCCATCTTCGAGGGGTCGTCGAGAAAGACGAGCAGTGGCACAACGGCCACCACAAATATGAAAACCGTTCGCAGCCCCCATCCGGCCAGGACGAATTGCCGGTAACTGCACCGGTCAAGGAAACGCGCGGCGGGCAGTTGCAGCACCGTCATCAAGGGAGTGAACGCGGCGATGATGCCCAGCACGGTCGATGACGCTCCGATCGACTTTGCGTACAGAATGATCGGCGCCCCCATCATGATCTGAAACGCCACCGCGTTGAAGAGGCTGAACCAATGCGCGTTGAACGCTCCCCGTGGATACGATGTCACCCGGGAATTGAACCACAGGGCCGCCCCGATGTTTGCAAGGGGAAAAATAGATTCGTGCCATCGGAGGCGACGATCAGGAGGCGCCGCGGGCGGCGGATTGGCCTAATCCGCGCAACACGAGCCCGTGCCCACTTCGACGCTGTGTTTCGATGTCGCGGGCGGCAGGTGAATGGCGGGATTGCGATCGAAGAAGCCGGCGGGTTTGAGATGCATACCGATATACGCGCATGGCATGACCGGCCAGTCCTCGGGACGCGGAATGTGGTGCGCGTTCAGCGTCACCCAGCAGACCACGTCGGTATTTTCCACCGGCCGCTGGCGCTGGATCCACGCGGGCAGGCCGTCGGCGACTTCGGGCGATCGTTGGTTCGGATAATCACCGACGGCGTAACGTTCGGCCGCGTCGTACGGCGTGACCCAAAAATGGTGGTCCATGTATCCCGCGCGCCGTCGTACGCTCGACTGCGGAGCGACGAATGGAAGTGCATTTTCGGCGAGCATGATTTTGTACGCGGTCGGCTCGCCGAGGGCATTGGTGACGTTGGGATTGATGACCTTCCAATAGCGGGCCGACTCGAGGTGCAGGTCGCGGGCGCACTCGGTGGAAAGTGTCGTGGATTCAGCGAAAAATGCGTTGCCGTACGGGTTGTCGCCGTCGGGATCGCTCATCGGGAGACCAATGGTATTGACCTCCTGCACCGTATTCGCGTCACCGTCGATCTGCATGTCGAGGCGCAGGGAAAAGATGTGCTGGTGGATCGGTGCGTAAAGACCCGGGGCCACGAGCGATCCGTGGCGGCGGCGTTCGCCGGGCGGCAGCGCGCCGGTATTCATGATTCCGGTGAGTTTGATCTCGTACTGAATCGTGCCATCGAGCAGGAAGTACCAGAAGAATCCGTATTCGTAGTTGCCGACGGTGGAGACGAAGGAAATGACCAGGCGTCGCGAGCGGCGCAGCTCGGTTTCGTTATTGCGCCAATCGACGTGTTTCCAAAGGAATCCGTAATCCTCCTCGTGCAGACAAACGGCATTTTTGATCGTGAACGGCTCGCCGCGGCTGGTGACGAGGTGAGCGTCAAAATACCGGATCACGCCAAGGCAATCGCAGCCGAGAGCAAGTGAGTTCGCCAGCATGCCAATGCCGTATTCGCCGCAATCGAAAGCATTTTTCCGCGCGTGGTTCGGGTGCGGGTCGCCGTAAGGCACGATCATGTCCACCATCGATGCCCGGTAAAGGATGGGGCGCTCGGGACCGTCCGTGCTGTCGTCGCGGTGCGTCACCTGATGCAGCACCAGCCCTTCCCGGGGTGTGAAGCCGACGCGGAACGACCAGCCGTGCCATTCGACGAGATTGTCATCAACCGCAAATCCCGGGCCGTCGGCCTGCTGGATTTCCAGGGGTTTCAGGCTGGGCCTCAGCCGATCGAGAAATCGCGGTGTGTAATCGCCGGCCTCGGGCGGAAAGGGCACCACACCATTGTCCTCAAGGCTGACGAGTTTCATCGCGTTGAGATCGAAGAGTGCGAGCAGGCCTTCGACGGGATAGGCGTATCCGTTCGCTCCTGCTTCCCGGCGCACCCAGGTCAGGGCGCGAACGAGCCGCCGACCGGCGTGCGCGGGGTCGTCGTTGTGGTACGAGCCGGCGGACCACGGATCGATCATGAGCAGGCTGAAATCGGTGATGCCGCGTTTCGCGAGCGCGGCCCGGTAGTCGGGATCTTCGCGCAGCGCCTGCTCACATTCAAAAAATTCGTCGAGCATCACGGGCGGCTGCACGCCGGGGCGGTGGGTCCAGCTCGTGACCGATTCGGCGGAAAGATCGACCACCGCCTCGAACGTCTGACCGGTCGCATTATCGAGCACCATCAAAAATGCCTCCCGGGCAATGTTGACACCGTCCCGGAGGGCGGATTTTTCCGGCTCGTGCAGCGTGACCATTACAAATCGCATGGCGGGCGTGACGTGCCCGGTGGAGCGCAAAATTTCGACGGCCTCGCGGATCTCCGCGGCGCTCAGCGGAGAAAGCGGATGAATGATGGCGGCGACGGGTGCGTGCATGACACCGCCACGCAGCATATGCCGAGCCAGTGTCAGCCCGCTACCTGCGATTCAATTCACGGATCGGGGCGGGATGCGTGAGTGCTCAGAGAATGGCGGATTCGGTCTCGGGGGTGACCTGGCCTCCGTCGATCACAAGCGTCTGGGCCGTAATGAATTTCGCCTGCGGCGAGGCAAGAAAAAGCACGGCATAACCGATGTCGTCCACGTCTCCGAGGCATTTGGCGGGGATCGCTTTGGCCATGCTGGCGGCGTATTCCGGCCCCAGCGCCGCGATGCCTTCCGTGGAAATGTTGCCGGGCAAAACGGCGTTGACCGTGATGCCGTTCGGCGCGAGCTCGAGGGCGGCGGTCCGCATAAATCCGAGCTGGCCGGCTTTGCTCGCGCCGTAATGCGACCAGCCCGGATAGCCGGTGATCGGTCCGGTAATGGACGATGTGAGCACGATGCGGCCGTAGGCGGCTTTCGTCATTTCGGCAGCGGCCGCCTTCACGGTGAACGCGGTGCTGCGCAGATTTTGCACCATGAGCGCGTCCCAGGTGTCTTCGGTCATGTCCGCGAGGGTGCAGCTTGGGAACGCTCCGGCATTGGCGCAGAGGATGTCGAGCTTGCCGTAGAGCCGGATTGCCTCGGCGGTCAGCGCTTCGCAATCCGCGGATCGCGAAACGTCGGCCGGGAAAAAATCCGCGCCGATTTCCGCGGCGGTCGTCGCACCTTCGGTTGCGTTGCGGCTTGCGATGAGGACGCGGGCTCCCGCTGACGCCAGCACCCGGGCAATGCCCTTGCCGATCCCCTTACTGCCGCCCGTGACAATGGCCGAGTGGCCTGCGATCGAAATGCTCATAATTTTCCGTCCCCGGTGAGCAGGTTTCCGGCCAGCCGGGGGACGACACGCACAAGCTTCCGCGTTGTCCCACTAGATGTTAGATCCGCAGCATGAAACGAACCCGTTTTCTCCTGTCCGTTGCGCTCCTTGCGACGGTTTCCGTCCCCGCGTTCAGCGCTGATCTCACGTTGGAAAAAGTTCAGGCGGCCGCCGAGAAACTCAAGACGGCCGCGGCTGCGGAGATCGAGAAGGGAGGAATTCCCGGCCTCGCGATTGCCGTTGTTTTCAACGACCAGGTCGTGATGACGGCGGGCGTTGGTGTGCGGGAGGCGGGCAAATCAGATGCGGTTGACGCGGACACAATCTTCCAACTCGCGTCGGTGTCCAAACCCGTCGGTTCGACGGTGATCGCCGCGGTGGTGGGCGAGGGCACGGTTTCGTGGGATTCGAGAATCAGTGATCTCGACCCAGCGTTCGCGATGTCGCAGCCGTGGGTGACCAGCGAGATCACGGTTCGGGATTTTTATTCCCACCGCAGCGGCCTGCCGGACCACGCGGGCGATCTGCTCGAAGACATTGGCTATTCGCGTGAAGAAATTCTGCGCCGGTTGCGATTTCAGACTCCGAACACCAGCTTTCGGTCTGGCTACGCCTACACGAATTTTGGAATCACCGAGGCCGCCATTGCCGTGGCAAAGGCCGCCGGCACGTCATGGGAGGAATTGTCCGAGGAAAAACTTTACCGTCCGCTTGGAATGACGCGCACCAGCTCGCGCTACGCTGACTTCGCATCGTCCGAAAACCGTGCCGTCGGTCATGCGCAGGTGGACGGGAAGTGGGTGCACGGAGAGCAACGGGAGCCGGACGCCCAGACGCCCGCGGGTGGCGTGAGTTCCACGGCCAACGATCTCGCGAAGTGGATGCTGCTGCAGATTCACGGCGGGAAATTTGATGGCCAGCAAGTCGTGGCGGAGACCGCGTTGGCGGAAACGCATCGTCCCGAAATGCTCACTGGATTCAGCCCGATTGACGGTTTACCGGGCTTTTACGGTCTCGGCTGGAACGTGCGTTGGGACACAGATGGGCGATTGCGCATCGGCCACTCGGGTGCCTTCGCGATGGGCGCTGCGACGTTCGTTGGTCTTGTTCCCGGTAAGCAGCTCGGGGTTGCGGTGCTCACCAACGCAGCTCCGATCGGTGTTCCCGAGGGCCTCGGCACCAATTTTCTCGACGACGTGATCGATCCCGATGGCGGGCACGACTGGCTGCCGATCTTCAAAAATGCGTTCCAGCAAATGGCGGCCGCCGAAGCCGGCCAGCTCGCGGATTATTCAAAACCGCCCACCGCGCCGAGTCCGGCGCAAAAACCCGTCGCTTACACCGGCACATACGCCAACGACTTCTTCGGTCCGATCACGATTGTCGAAGACGGCGAAAAACTCGCTCTCGAACTCGGTCCGGAGAAACGGCGCTTCCCGCTGACTCACTGGGACCGCGACGTCTTCACGTATCAACCCGCCGGAGAGAACGCGACGGGGCGGGCGGGTGTGATGTTTGCACTCGGACCGGACGGCCGTGCGGAGCGTGTCGTCGTGGAAAACTTGAATGTGCACGGCGAAGGAGCGTTCGCGCGGAGGGAGTAAGTAACGGCGGGATCGCGGGACTTCAGGCCGCCGCGGCCTGGGTCGGTGCGGTCGCGGCTTCCGCGAGAAGTTTTTCGGCCAGGGCGCGTTTGGACGCCGCGTCCATTTTTTTGATTTCGTTGTGCAGGACGCGGTCGTTGACGTGCTGGTTCCAATAATCGAGCGATTCGATGCCGAGCAGTGCAAGTTTGCCGACGAACTGGCGGAGGACTTCGTTGGTCGGACCCATGACCCAACCGGCCTTGCCGTCCCGCAGCAATCGCTCGATCCCAAGATCTTTTTTGAATCCGGTGCCGCCGCACGCGTGCAGCATTTTATCGCAGACGTGCGCGACGTTTTTCGCGGCTTCGAATTTGATTTGCCAGTACCAATGGAGGTGGGCGGCGCGGGGCAATGCGGCGACGTCGGCGTGAATTGCCCAATCGCAATCGCCGGTGAGTTGATCCATCAGTCGACCCATCTGGAACGTGAACGCGCGGCACGCGTTGGTGTCCATGATCGCTTCGCCGACGTAATCCTGAATCGTCGGGTAATCGGCCACGCGCATGCCGACATCGACGTGCTTTTTGCGAGTCGTGTGGGCCTTGGCGATGTCGATGGCACCAAGCGCGATGCCATTCCAGCACGCTGACGAGCAAAGCAGGAAAAAGGGATCGACGATCTCGTCGTTGGACGCCGTGCCGTCACCTTTGGGTCCAATCATGCGGTCATGGGGAATCGTCACTCCGGCGACTTCGAGCGTTCCGGATTGATTGCCTCGCAGGCCGAGCGCGTCCCATTTCTGGGGTTCGGCGGTCACTTCCTCCCTGAAGACGAGGAAACACGAGAGGTCGGCGTAGTTGCCATCGAAGTCCGGGCTGGTCGTTTGCACGACGTACCAGTCCGCAAATCCGGCCGAGGTGGTCCATGAGGCCTTTTTGCGGACTTTCCAACCACCGGGCGTGCGTTCGGCACCGGAGGAAATCGGATACCAAAAATGCGAGCCCGTTTCCGGATCTGAGTAGGAGAGCGTGCCGATGAGGACTTCGTCGTCGAGCCGGGAAAGCAGGTCCTGATAAAGCGGGCTTTCGTGCATGCGGAAAAGCAGCGCGGCCGTCGCGCCGAGGTGCATCACGTAACACATCGCGGTGCTTGGGCAGCCGTAGCGGGCAATCGTTTCGACGATCATCGCCGCAAACGTGTGGCTCTGCCCGAGGCCACCGAGATTTTTAGGCACGAACAATCCAAGCAAACCAAGGGACGCAAGGGCTTCGAAATTTTTCCGGGGATAAACGAGACCGGCGTCACTCTCGACCGCATTGGGTCGCAGAGTCGATGCGCAGAGGTCGATCAGTTTGGCCCGCAGGATCTGCTGCTCGTCGGTCAACAACCAGATCGGGTCGAACTCGGCGGTGAGGCCGCCGGAGATGGGATCAAATTCGCTCATATCGGCTGAACGTTCTCGTCTTCGTACGGTGCGAGGTGGTCGATGACCGTCTGGCGGTAGCGGCTAAGGCCCTTGTAATCAGCGATCTCGGGCGGGAGCGACTGGAGCACACGGCGCAGGCGGCGCGCCCACGCTGGGTTGGTGACGAGCTCGTCGAGGCTGATCAGGTAGGTGCGAATCAAGAACAGCAGGCCATTGCTGCGCGGCAGGCGGGGCAACACCTGGACCTCGACGCGAAGGTGAACTTTCTCCCCGACGTTTTCCGGAGTGATGGTTGTGCGTTCGGGACCCCATTCGTCGTAGGTCTCGCTGGACGTGTCCCAGCGGCGGCCAATCGTCATCGTCCAATTGAACCGCTGCCATGGTTCTCCCGGCTGGATGCGCTGGAGAAATTGTTTGGCTCGTTTAAAGACTCCGGCTTCGTGGGCAAGTGGCACGGGTCCGTGCCATTCCTCGAACGACATGCCGAGGTCAAACTTCAGCGACCAGTCGGCCGGGAAGGTCAGCATTCCGGCGTTCATCCAGAGATCACCTTCACGTTGATCCATCGTCACCCAATCGCCCTGAGCCTGGCGCGTGATGTATTCCAATGGCGGCAGCGGGAGGGTGGCGCTGTCACCGAACGTGAACGCCTGGACAATTCCGAGCAGGCGATTTTCCCACGTCCACGCGTCACCGTTCCGGGTGAGCGAAAAATGCTCCGGATAATCGGCGCTGTATCGCTCCATGATCATTTCGAGGACGTCCCACTGGTGTTCCTCGGAATCGGGCAGAGCGAGGCAGCGGTCCGGATCCTGGGCGAGCACGAGGGCCCGGAGTTCCATCTCGGCGACGTAATGTTCGTCGACGTCGAACCAATGTTCGTCGAACGCGCCCGGCGATCCGTGGCCGGCTTTGACGAGGTTGACGGTGTATTCGTAGCTGTCGCCTGTGAATGGAAACGGAAAACGCGCGATCGCGGTGGGACTGTTGGAAAAACGATCCCCCATCAGCGGGGGTGCGACGATCAGGGCAGCGGGCGAAGTCATAGATCAAGCACGAGTTTGCCGTTGAGTGCGCGGGAAACGCAGGCGAGCAGCCGGGTTCCATCGGCGTGATCGTCGGCGCTCCAGCAATGGTCGCGGTGATCGATCTCCCCGGCGGTAACCGGAATTTCGCACGTGCCACAACCGCCGATCCGGCACGAATACGGGACCGCGACGCCGGCCGACTCCAATGCGTCCAGCAGCGTGCTGTCAGCGCCAACCGGAATTTCGACACCGGTCCGGGCGAGGTGTGCGACGAATGGACGGGTCTCTGCGGCGGGTCCGGCGGAGAATCTCTCGGAATGCACGTTACCGGCCGGCCAGCCGAGCGCACGGGTGCAGGTCGTGACCGTGTCGATCAGTGCAGCGGGACCACACACGGCAAGGTGCGTTCCCAACGGCTGGGATTCGATCAGCGATTCGATGCCGATTCGCCCCGCTCGTGCGGAATCGTGGGCCATGAGCCGCCCGCCAATCCGGGCGCGCAGTTCGGCGAGAAACGGTGCGTCGGGTCCGCGATGCAGGTAAAGCAGCGAAAACGGTGTGCCCCAGCGGAGCAGCGTCTCGACCTGCGAAACGAACGGCGTGATCCCAATGCCTCCGGCGATCAAAAGTTGACGCCGGGCGGTGCGCACGAGCGGGAAAAAATTGCGGGGGGGCGTGATTCCGATCGTGTCGCCAACGTGCACGGCTGAATGTAGAAACGCCGAGCCACCGCGCGACGTCGGCTCGCGCTGAACGGCAATTTGCAGACACGTCTGGTCGTAGGGTGAACTCACGAGCGAATAAAAATTGCGAATCGTTCCCGCGGGAGTTTCCAGCACGACACCCACGTGGCTGCCGCCGGAAAATGCCGGAGCCGGTCCGGCGACCGGCACGAGCGTGAATCGTTTCACCCGCGAGCTCAGCGATTCGATTCGCATCACGCGGCATTCGATTGGCGTGTTCATGCAAAAATTTCCTCCGCTTCCGGCACGTCTCCGGGCACTTCGGCATCCACCCGCACGCCGGCGTAACATTCCATCAGTCGTGAAAAATGGTCGCGCACAAGCAGGGCCTGCCCGCAACCAGAACACCGGTGCACGCTGGTCGTGACGCTTTCCGTGATCGCGCGACAATGCACGCAATACACCCGCCGCGCCGCGCTGCCAGCGAGCTGGAGCTGGATTTGTTCCCGCGTCATGCCTGCGTCACGTCCAACGGTGTGGCACCGCCAGAGAAAGGATTCCGGGCCGGCCACGTAGAGCGTCGTGGCCGCCGGGCAATCAGCGAGCACGGCGGCGAGTTTCACCAGGAGAAAGGCTTCGCTCTTGCACGACTCCGCCCCGGGAACCTCGCCGGATTTCCCGCCCGTCGCATGGTGCAAAGCGCAAAACGACGTGGGGGAAACGTTGGTCGTTTGCAGGGCGTGCATGACTTCCCGAGCGCCGTCACCGGAACTCGCGAAAACATGACGCCCTGCACCCACGACCACCCTGAAAGGTGAATAGACGGGTTTGCTCCGGATCCAACCCATCGCGTCAAAAAGTCGTCAGGCCGAAACGAGGTCTTCTTTTTTCCACCACGCCCGGACTTTTTCGGGGATCGGTGTGTCGATTTTTCCCTCGAAACCCGGCAGGAACGACGGTTCCTTTGCCCGGTGGCCGAGGTAAACCGCGGTACCGTCGCTCTCGGCGCAAAACATGACCAACGTCGGCGGCGTGAAAATGAACACGTCGCCCGGCTCCGCGGCGTAGGTCACGCCGTCTTCGTCCTTCACGACTATCCTGCCACTCACCACCGTCTTAACCTCGAGGTATTCGTAATAGAACGGGAAATCGACCGACGGGCGCATTTCGAAACGACCCAGCGTGAGCTCGCGAAGTTCTCCGCTGACCGGAAAATCGAGGATGCGGCTCTTCAGGCCCGGGCACTGGTAGGCACTCTCCAGATCGACAAGATCGGCCGTGCCGGCTTTGAGAAGTTGGATGCCAGGGGTGGCGGCGAGGTATTCAGAATTCGACATGGTGGAAAGCGCAGCCAGTTGCGGCGGCGGAATGTTCAGGTTGCATCAAGGGCAACTTCATTCGGCAGCATCGCGCGTGCCAGCCAACGAGTGATTCCGCGACTAGTCCGCGTGAATTTTCCGTCACGTCTGATTTTGTAAGCCTGATCGCATCGAGGTGGCATTGCGTATGCTACCGTATTGGATCGAAGATGTTGCTTACCATGCAACACGGCGCGGATGCGAAGTGCGGAGCGTTTCACGCCGATGAATCAACTGCCGCGAAGGAATCGACCCCCGGGAGGCGGGTCAGGGAAAGGCAAATTACGTGAAAAAAATCGAAGTGATCATCAAGCCGTTCAAGCTGGAAGAGGTGAAGGAGGCGCTCACGGAACTCGGGATCGAGGGCATGACCGTGTCGGAGGTGAAAGGATTCGGCCGTCAGAAGGGACAAACCGAAATTTACCGTGGCAGCGAGTACACGGTGGATTTCCTGCCCAAGATCAAAATTGAGATCGTGCTGGCTGACGCTCTCGTGGCAAAGGCCGCTCCAGCCATCGTCAGCGCGGCGCGAACCGGAAAGATCGGCGACGGCAAATTGTTCGTTTCGCCGGTCGATGAAGTGATTCGCATTCGCACCGACGAAGTGGGCGAAGCGGCGGTTTAAGCGCCGCCGTTCGGTTCAGTTTCGGCCCGGGGCGTAATTGCGGGCGTTTCCGGTCAGCGCGGCTGATTCATCGCGAGAATGGCGAGAATCTCCTCCGCCAGGCGCGGGCTGATGCCGTTCACTTCGGCGAGGGCCTCGGGCGGTGCTTTGCGGAGACGTTCGACGCTGCCAAATTTTGCGAGCAGCGCCTTTTTGCGGGATTCACTCACGCCGGGAACCGTGTCGAGCACACTCTCGCTGACCCGTTTTTTGAGCAGTAAACTATGGTAACCGTTGGCGAAGCGATGGGCTTCGTCGCGGATGCGCTGGAGCAGCCGCAGCGCGCCACTGTCAGCCGGAAGCTGGAGCGGCATCGGCCGACCCGGGCGGTAGATTTCTTCGAACTCTTTGGCGAGGCCGATAATCGGAAGATCGTGCAGGCCGAGCCGCTGGAATTCCTTGCATGCGCTGCTGAGCTGGCCCTTACCGCCATCGACGATCACGAGATCGGGCAGCGTGACAAATTTTGGATTCCGAACGGTTGCGATGGGCATTTCCGCGGCGCGCTGGGCGGCTTCGAGCGGCGGGAGTTGGGAAAATTCCGCGTCGTCACCGAGGGCGGCGGCGGTCTCGTGGAGGACGCGGGAATACCGACGGCGGACGACCTCCGCCATGCTGGCAAAGTCGTTTTGCTCGCGCACGCCGGAGATGCGGTAGCGCCGGTAATTCGCCCGGTCCGGCACCCCGTCGCGAAACCGGACCATCGACGCGACGATGTGGGTCGAGCTGATGTTCGAAATGTCGAAACACTCCATCACCGCGGGCGCTCGCTCGAGCTGGAGCGCATCCTTGAGCGCGGCGATGTCCGCAGTCGGATCGATGGTCGTTGGCAGCGACTTGCGTGTGAACCGCGTCATGGGTTTTGTCGTGGTCCGCAGATCGTCGAGTAGATTGCGGAGCTGGGCTGCCTTTTCGAAATCGAGTTTGGCCGCGGCGGCCAGCATTTCCTGCTCGACCTGCTCGATCATGTGTTTCGATTCCCCGTCGAGGAATTCGCACGCTTCTTCGATCCGGCGGCGGTAATCGTCCTGCGTGATCTTGCCGATGCACGGGGCGGAGCAATTTTTGATGATGTCGTTCAGACAATGCCGGTAATCGCGCTCACCGGGCACGGGTGGGCGGCACGAGCGGATGCCAAATCGTTTTCGGATCGCGTTGAGCGTCGTGCGCAGCGCGCCACTGTGGGCAAACGGGCCGAAATAGCGCGCCCCGTCATCCTTTTTCAACCGCGTGAGATGAAACCGCGGATACGGTTCGTTCAGGCTCACGCGCACGAGGAGAAAGCGTTTGTCGTCGCGGAAGCTGACGTTGTATTTCGGGCGGAATTCCTTGATGAGCCGGCCTTCGTAGAGGACGGCTTCGGCCTCGCTGCGGACAACGTGCCACTCGAAATCGTGGATGCTCTCGATGAGCGCACGCGTCTTGCGATCCGCCGTCATCGCCCGTGACGGCATGAAATAATTGCTGACCCGTTTACGGAGGTCGCGGGCCTTGCCGACGTAGATGACGTGGTTGAGCCGATCGCGCATGACGTACACACCGGGTTTGTGCGGCACGTCGCGGAGCTTCACCTGCAGGTCGGTTTTCGAATTGGCCATCGGAACGGCCAATTTATCACAGAGGATCCGGAGAGCACGGAGGAACCGCCTCGCTCCGGCAGCGGGACCGGCGTAAGGTGGGGAAAATTTTCAATTATGGGCGATACGGTGATCATTATCGGAGCGGGGGTGTCGGGATTGTGCGCGGCGGATGCGTTGCGCGAAGCGGGGTTTGAACCGCAGATTCTCGAGGCATCGGACCACGTCGGCGGGCGGGTGCGTTCGCTGGAGGGATTTGCGGACGTGTCGATCGAGCTCGGGGCGGAGGAGGTCCATGGTCCTGACAACGAAGTGGCCGTGCTGGCCGCGGAACAAGGCGCGGAAACCGTTCACCATCTCACGACGGACGACATGCTCCGGATCGATGGCGAATTGCTCTCGCTGGACCAGGCCCAGCTCGATCCGGACGTGAAACGCGCGTTCGACTTGATCGATAGCCTCGGCGATTACCGGAGCGAGAATTGGACGGCGGAAGAGTATTTGATTCGCACCCACTTTCCCCGGCGGGCGTGGCATTACCTTTCGTCACGACTCGGCGTGGAGCACGGGACCACTCTCGACCGATTGGCGATGCGCGGATTTGCCACGTACCAAAAAGGTTGGGAAGCCCGGGAGACGAACTACACACTGCGCGGGCGTTACCTCGATCTTTTCGAACCAATGATTTCGCGACTCGGCGGTCGCATCCGGCTGAATACGCCGGTCGCCGCGATCGATTGGTCGGCGACGCCGCGAGTGCGCCTCCAGAATTCCGAGGAGCTCAGTGCCAGCGCCGTGGTCGTGACCGTTCCGCTGCCGATCTTGACTGACCGGCTGATCCACTTTTCCCCCGGCCTCCCGACGGAAAAAATCGCGGGTGCGGACAGCATCGGCATGGACACGGGCATGAAGATCGTCCTCAAGTTCAAACACCGGTTCTGGGACGAATTTACGTATTTCATCCACACCGACGGGTTCCTGCCGCAGTTCTGGGCGGCGTGCAAAGGCAAGTCCGAGACGGCGCATGTGCTCACTGCCTTCGTCGGCGGGCGCCGGGCCGAAATGCTCGACAGCATGAGCGTGGATCCGGTCCGGTTCGCACTGGAGGAGCTCGACGAATTGTTCGGAGCGAAAATTGCATCGCGATCTTTCGAGCGCGGGCTGATCGCCGACTGGGGCGCGGATCCCTGGGTGCGTGGACTCTACAGCTACCCGACGATTCACACGACGGAAGCGAGCCGCGAAGCCCTCGCGCGCCCGCTGGCAAATAAGATTTTCTTTGCGGGTGAGGCGACCAATACCAACGGCGCGAGCGGAACGGTTCACGGCGCGATGGAAACCGGCTGGCGCGCTGCTGCCGAGGTGCGTCTGGCGCTCGGTTAATGGTTTCGCCCGCCATCTCGCGGGCTGCCCTCGAGCATTGGGAATTTACTTTGCCGCGCTGACGATGGCGTGGATAACCTCGGCGCGTGTCACGTCGCCGTGGTCCTTGATGAATTCGTCGGCGTTCAGGTTGAAAATCGTATTCGGAGTGAACGCGGGATAGGGATTCGTCACCGCCAGAAGCGGGATGTCGTCCCGGACGCGCGGGGTTTTTTGCGCGCCATTCCGGCCGATGGCTCCAAACGGGTCATTCTTGTCACCGACGGCTTTTCGCATGTCGCCCGCGATGCGCGACGCGAGCGGATAGGCGACGCCGACGGCCCGATCCCGGAACGTGTGTGTGACGATGATGGGACCATTCACCCGGGCATCGTCGAGCACGTCGCGAAAATATCCCTTCATCGTGGCTGAAAATCCGTTGTGCGAAAACGCAGTTTGGAGCAATGCCAGGCTGCGTAATTTCGGCGTTTTTTTCGCGCCCAGCGCCGCGGCCGCAACGACACGGCCGCCGAAACTGTGCCCGACGAGATGAATGCGCTCGGCGGAAGGAGCCAGCTCGTCCACGAGCGCGGCGACACCTTTCTGGCCGACCGTTCCGGCGCGTTCTTTCATCACGTAATAGGTGAGGTAATTTGCGTGGTGCAGGGCAGCGCGCCGCCACGAAGCCAGTGTGTCACCAAATCCGGCGACCGTCGTGACGCCGCCGGCGCTTCGGGTGCCACCCGCCGGCAGGGCGGTCGTTCCCACGTCACCGCTGGCAGGATCTCGCGGCAGCTGCACCGGTGCCTTCAATCGTTCGAGCAGTTCCTCGGGATCGTCCGCAAAAAACGTGTCCGACGCGTCGTCGGCGGCGTCGGGTGCGGGCCCGCCGCCCGAGATGGCGAGCTGCCGCAGAATGTCGACAAATTCCGCGCGGGGTGTCCGCCCGTTGGCGAGCTGGTCGAGAAGGATTCGCGCTCGATTGATCAGGTCGATCTCGGTCGGAGCATCGAGCAAATCCTTGAGTTCCTCAAAAACGATCGCCGCGGTGATGCGGGATTCATCGGTCTGCAGAGATGCCGCGCCGCCGGTCGCAAGCGCGGGGTCGTCGATGATGCGTTCGTCGAACTTTTTGGCGGGCCAGCGAATCCCGACAAAGAATGGTTTCCGTCCGGTGAGTGCCGGGTCGTGGAAAAATGCGGTGGCGATGCCTTTGGCCCAATCTCCGTAGAGTTTGGCGGCGTCGGTGTCATCGTTGTTCCACCCGTGCGAGACGATGAACAGGTCGGTGACGTTTCGGGGCACGGCGGGCAGTGGGCCGGCGAGGCGGGTCCCTTTTTTGTCGAATCGGGCGATGGCGAGGTTGTCCATGGTGGGAAGGCGATCAGACTTTTTGCAGGGCGCGCATGAGGTCGAGCAGGCCGGCACCCTGGAAATTCCGGTCGCGTTTCAAGTCGGTGGCCGACTCACAGAAGATGCGTTTAAGTTCCTCGGGCTGGCCGATGAATTCCTGGCGCACCGAGAGGAAGGCGGCGAGCGCGCCGCTCACGTGCGGCGCGGCCATGCTCGTTCCGCTCGATTCGACGTAGAGGCACTGAGGGTCGAAGGCCTGCTGATCCGCCGCCATCGTGCCCGCAGCGCACGAGAGAATTTTTTCCCCGGGGGCGACGAGGTCGGGTTTGCACCGGCCGTCACCGGTGGGGCCTTTCGACGAAAAAAAGCTGACGCCGTACGTGTGGGGCATGTGGCGGTGCGTCGAACCGACCGTGATCGCGCCGTCGGCGTTCCCGGGATCGTTGATCGTGAGGTCGAGGCAGGCCATGTGAGTTGCTCCGCTGGCGAGGCTGAGTGCGCCGTACCCGCTGTTGCCGGCAGCCACGACGACCACGACGCCGGATTTGACCAGCCGGTTGACCTCGACGCAGAGCGGACTCTGGCCACATGCGAACCACTCCGGGTCAAACGAATGCCCGAGACTGAGATTCACGCCCTGCACTCGCAGCCGCCGCCCGCCGCCGTTGATCTCCTGGATCATCGAAAGCGCCGCAATGATCGAGCTGACGTTCCCTTTGCCACGCCGGTCGAGCACCTTGAGGCTGAGAATTTTGCATTTCGGAGCGACGCCCGCCATGCGAGGCGGATGAAGTGAATCGAACCCCAGACCGCCATCCTGATTTTGCTGGGTGAGAACGGCCGAAAATTTTTGCTGCTCCTGCGACAGCTCGCCGGCGATCACGCCGGCGACGTGGGTGCCGTGGCCATTAGGATCGTCGAGACCGTCGCCTGGGTCGCTCGTGAAGTTCCGGTGTTCGAATGACTCGTCAAGCTGGAGCGTGTTGTGGGTGGCGAAATGCGGGTGGCGCTGGTCGACTCCGGTGTCGAGCACGGCCCAGACAATTCCCGAACCGCTCGACGCGAAGGACCGGCAGGCGGCGTCCGCTTTGATCGTTGCCAACGAGCGGTCGAGCAACGCGCTGACTTCAAAATCCGGCCACACCCGAAAAATCGCGCGGCATTTCGCGACGGGAGGCGGTTTCGTGCCCTCAGGCTGGGAGGACGCAATTTTTTCGGCGGCCGCGGCATCGAGATCGACAAGCTTGAGAATCTGGCGACCGGTTAATCGAGCCGTCACGTACTGGTGATTTGGTTCGGAAAATCCCGCGTCGCTGGAGCGGCTCGTGACATCATCAATCTGATCCCGCACCCAGTCCCGCGCCTTGTCGCGGCCGCCGGCTGGATAATCGACGTTGAGATCCATCAGGACGTCGCGCCGTGCGTTCATCGCGGCCTCCATCGCGCGGCGGAGGGGGACGGCGATCACGCCCTGCTGGAGGGCGCGCCCGGTGAATTCTTGAGGTTCTTGCTTTTTCGGTGGCATGGCAAATGGGGCGGAGGATTTAAATGATGCACGAACGCACGAGAGCGGCTTCGGCGTCACGGCGGCGAAGCAGTCCGCGGACGTTGCCGGCGGCCCAAATGCGTTTCATGCGAACCAGGGCATCGGCGATGGCGGCGACGTCGCCGCAAGCCACGGCGGCGCGAATCTCGCGCATTTCCCGCCGCCGATCGCTGCCGGGTTTATCGGCCATGCCGGGACCGCGATTGTAAATGAGCGAGACCAGCGCGCCCTGAGCATCCGAAGGCAGCAGCTCCACGCCGGGCAGCGCCTTGGCGGTGATCAGGCGAAATTTTGGCAGCGTGCGTTTGAGGAAAACGTCACCAGCCCATTCGCGTTTGATCGTGATGTCGCGAAATTTCGGCGCGAGTGCCTTGGCGCGCTGACCGGTCACGCCAATGGCGGCTTTCAAGCGGGAAATTTGGGCCGGCGGCAGGTGGTCGTCCCAGTCGGAGCAAAATTCGGGAAAACCCACGTAGCCGAGATCATACCCGATCCCGAGGGAAATACCCGACATCTCGCCCGGCCATTTCCCCGGCTGGTCGAGGCCTTCGAATTCCAGAATCATCGCAAACGCCCGCTCGGTCACGATGGCACCTCCGGCCGATTCGAGAAAATCCTCCGCCGATAGCACGGGTCCGGGAGCGACCGGGGTGGCGCGGCGAATTTCGACGTCGGCGTCCAGCGGCTGGAGGTACGCCGAGCAGACGTAGCCCTCCACTTCCTTGCGGCCCACGACCGTTTTGACCTTCCACCAAATCGCCGACGATTCGCGAGCGGTGCGGGTCACGATGTGGCCTCGCGGGAGATTCGCGATGACGTTGCGGTCCGATGATGTGTTGCTCGAGGAGCGCAGGCGCAGAGCGGAGGCAGCGACAGTAAAATGTTTCTGACTGCCAGTTGTCGAACCCGGCGGCTCGGCGGGTGCGGGCACGAGATAGCGCGCGAGCAGGTAACCGATGCGCGGCTTCTTTTTTACGGTGGCACGGACTTTCCACCATTCCTTCGGACGGCCACCGCCGAGTTTCTGGACAACGGCCCCCTCGGGCAGGTGATCGATCAGCGAGGCAGGATCCGTCACCGCGGCCTTTTTGCAAAATGCCGCGACGTCCGCCGTGACGCGAAACCAGGCGGGCTGTTTGGCCGCTGAAGCGGCCGTCTCCCGGGCCGGAGCGCGCGAGGGTCCGATCGTGATCGCGATGGATTCGCCACGATCAACGGCAGCCTGAAGCCGACCCAGCAACGACCGGTAGGCCGGTCGACTCTCGCCGATAAAATTTGCCGCCTTGGTATTTCCGACCAGCAGGCAGCCGTGGGTATCGGCAGCGGTATTGCCCGGATGAATGCGCACGCCCTCGAAATTCGGAACGCACTCGAGCAGCGGCATCTTTTGGTGGAATCGCGGCGACCACGTGATGACGACCGGATATTTTCCGGCCGGGATCGCGGTCTCTCCGTAAACCTTCACGTCGCGGATCGTGTCTTCGAGCACGTAACACGCGAAGGCCCCGTCGACGGCGAGTTCACCGATGGTGCTCTGGGGCGTGAATTCCTTCCGGTTCAGCCGCAGTTCCATCGTCCCGCCCTCAGCTAAAATCCCGATACCTGAATCAGCGCGCTGTCCGTGGCCAGCGGCGCATCTTCGTCATCGATCGGTGCCACGCTGGCCGCGACGACCGATCCAGCTGACGCCGGGCGGAATCGTCGAAAGGCGCCGTCTTCGTAAACCAGCTGGATCGCTTTGAACGCGAAGGTCAATTCCTGCGCGCCCTTGTAAACGAGTTTGCTTTCGTTGCTCGCCGCGGTGCTGACCTCGAGGTGGGTGCCAATCATCGCCTGCACCACGGGGACGTCGAGTTTGATGGCGGTGCCGGATTCGTCGTACGCGGCGATGCCAAATTCCTTTGCCCGCAGAACCGACGAAAAAACGTAGATTTTATCGGCCTCGAGCAATTCGAGGATGGTGTTGCCGACTTCGCGGAAAACCGCCGACGAAAGAAACGTGTCGAGTCGCGTAAGATCGACTTTTTCCTCGGCGACGTTTTCGTACGAGAGGGCGATTGAGCGAGCCTGGCGGTATTGCGCTTTCACGCCAACGTCGCCACCCATTGCGGCGAGGATGGTGCCGAGCATCGTGACGCCCAGCCCTATGTCCATCCGGGCAGTTTGTTTTCCGGAAATGGAAATGCCTGGGGCCCCGAGCTGGATCGCGGGCAGGCCGATGGATTCGTTCGCAAGAATGTCGCCCAGCCGTCCGAGGCGTGTGAGCTCCGAGCCGCGGCGGCTGAGAATTTCCAACGGGAGGGCGTCGGCCCGGGGCAGGCGGAGCACGTTGTAGCCATAACGTTTCAGGTGCCGGATCGTCGGATCATTGCAACTCATGGCCGGAGCGGGAGAGGGGTTTGGGTCGATGGCGGTGAGGAGCCACCGCCACGATGATTAGCATCTAGGCAATCGGGGGAATGAAGCCAAGGCGTTTTCCACGCGAGTCTCGCGTTGGGGTTCACAGACGTTACATTCTCGACCGTGTCACCGAGCCCGTCCCGCCTCACCAGTTTTCTAAACGACCTCTGCCAGCGCGGGCCGTGGCGGATCGGTCAAATCACGGTACGACCTGATTTTTCACTGCGGCACGCGGACGATGCAACCAGCGAGCACCTGATCCAGCACACGCGAGCGACGGACGCTCGCGAGCTTGCGAAATACGACGACTGCGGTGCGTACCGCCCGCTCAAGACCGCACCAAATTTGCGCCACGGTTGGGAATTGCGGCTGACCTCACCCAGCGATCTCCGCCTTGCGCTCGATTTTTTTTATCCGGCGGCGATTGGCACCTGGCTCGCACACGAGCGCGGAGAAATCCGGCCCGTGCCGTTACGTGAAACTCTCGGACGCCAGACCGGCATGTATCGCGTGACGCAGCTCATCCGCGATGACCAGGCTGCGCAACTCGTCGAGCAGACGTGCAATTCCGCCACCGGCTGCCTGCGTCGCATTCTGTGGCCGCTCGCGGACGCAGTGCCATCGCCGCTCACGGAATCCGACGTGCCCGGCGGTACGGCGGAAGTCCCGCTTCTCTGCATGGAGGCTTGTAATTTGCTGGTCGCGGCGGCCCGCCCCATTGCGAAGACAAATCTGCCTGCGAAATAACCGGTGATGAAAATCCACCGCGCCCGCGTCGTGCTGCCGCTCGACTCTCCGCCCCTCGCCGACGGTGCCCTTGCCGTGGATCGCGGCCGTATCGTTGCCGTTGGGCCGACGGAGGAAATTTTTGCCTCCCACCGCGGTGAGGTCATCGATCACGGGGAAACAATTTTACTGCCGGGCCTGATCAATGCGCACTGCCACCTCGATTTTACGGTGATGCGCGGCGGCATTCTCGGTGCGAAAAGTTTTTCCGCCTGGGTGCGCCGGATCAACGAGTTAAAACGTTCGCTCAGCGACGACGATTATCTCGCATCCATCGCGACCGGATTTGCCGAGCTGAAACGGTGGGGCACCACGACGGTGCTCAACATCGAGTCCCTGCCCGAGCTGATGGTGCGCATGGGGCCGCCGCCTCTGCGGACGTGGTGGTTTTACGAACTGCTCGACATTCGCAATCGCATTCACACCGAGGATGTCGTCGCGGGTGCACTTTCGTTTTTCGAAAATCGCCAGTCGTGGCGTGGCGGCTTTGGGCTGTCTCCGCACGCACCCTACACGACTTCCGCCGATCTCTACCGGCTCGCGCGGTTCTGCGCCGAAAAATACGGCATGCCATTCACGACTCACGTCGCGGAGTCCGACGAGGAAATGGCAATGTTTGCGGACGGCTCAGGGCCGCTCTTCGATTTTCTGCAGGGGCTTGGCCGCGACATGCGGGACACCGGACGGACGACACCGCTGGGTCATCTCGTTGAAGCGGGTGCCCTGCCGTCCGGTGCCATCCTTGCCCACATGAATCAACTCGGGCCCGGCGATCGCGAGCTGCTCGCGGCCCATGGCCGTTCGTGGCACGTCGTGCATTGTCCCAATTGCCACGCGTATTTCGACCGGCCGCCGTTTCCTTTCGAAATCTATCGTGATCTGAACATTCCGGTTTCGCTTGGCACCGACAGCTGTGCGAGCAATCGCGCGCTCAACCTGTTTGCGGAAATGCAGACGTTTCGACGGAATTTCCCGGACACGCCGCCGGGCGACATCCTCGGCATGGTCACACGCCATCCTGCCGCCGCGCTCGGTTTAAGCCGACAACTCGGAGTGCTGAGGTCTGATGCCTGGGCGGACTTTATCACGCTGCCGTACGCCGGGGAGGCCGGTGACGCGATCGAAGCGGTGGTCGAGAATTCGGCTCCGCCGGTGGCCGTTGTGATCGGCGGTCAGAGTACGTAATCGCTGGACAGCCGGTCGATACGGGCGCGGGCCGCAATGGCATTGGCGGCGAGCAGATCGCGCCCGGCCTGCTCGTAACGGCCCGAGAGTCCGATGATGCGGATGGCGTCCATGATGGGATAGCGGGCGGTGAGCATGCGTGCGCGGAATTCGCCCAGCCACTGGCGCCACGCGTCGAGCAGGGTTTCGAGGGATTCATCAAGAGGAGCGAACCGTTGTCCGGCCTCGAGCGCGTCGATGTGTGCGGCCAGCCCTGACCGCAATGATTCCTCAAGTTCGGCGATGAGTCTGCGCCCTTCGTCCGCCTGCTCGCCTTCGAGAAGGGGTCCGAGCCGCCCGGCCGAGACAATCAGATCCGCAGCGACCCGCCGCAAACTCAGCAGGTAGTTCTGCAATTTTTCCGCTTCCGTCGCGGAAAGCTGCGGGCGTTCCAGTGCGCGGATGAAAACCGCGGCCTCGCCGGGTATAAGCGCCAATCGCAGCCGCGCGGCAAGCGGCAGACCGTGCGAACCTGCATCCACAATGGCAATGCAGTGGCGCGCGTATTCCACGAGACGGTCGCGCAATTCGTATTGCGGGAGGGACGGCCAGAGCAGGCGTTGCACGCAGGCGGCAATGATCAGGCCCAGCATGATGCCAAAATACACGGAAAGAATCGCCTGGGGTGCCACGACCCGCTGCGAATTCAACCCGACAATGCTCACCGTGCAGAGCATCGCGATTTGCATCGTCACCGAAATGCCGCCGATCTGCCGAAAGGCGAATCCCCAGACAAACAGCGCGGTGAAGATGAAGATGACGAGAACCGAAAAGCTGGAAAGCAGCGGGGCCACCAGGAAGAGAACGAGAATCAGCACGGCCATGCCGACTCCGGCCGCAGCCACAAAATGAAATGCGCGCCGGTCGCCCTGTCCGCCCGGTGCCATCGGGTTGAGAGCGGTAAACACCCACGCGCCAAGGCCGACCATCGCCCCACCCGGAGGTTGCAGCCAGTTCACGATGAAAAGTCCGATCATGATCGCGAGGCCGCTTTTGATCCCGGTTCGAATCCAGAAGGGCGGCGGGATCATGCTCCGCCACGAAAATGGCTCGGGCGGTTGGGTCACGATCGTCCCGGGCATGGCGGCGGTGAGTTCCGCAGCCCGGCGAATTTGTTGCCGGATGTCCTCGAGCGCGAGTGTGTGGATTCCGTAGATCATCGATTCCTCCGGCGGGATTGCGCGGATCTCGGGCAGGTCGCGAACGACCGCCACCTGCGTTTCGAACGCGGCAAACGCAGCGTCGATCTCCGCCATGCGGGCCGTCCGCGAGTCCGGCGTGCCATCCGCCTGGCTGAGGGCGTCGAGTCCGGCGATCAGCGCGCTGTGAATGGACTCGAGCTGGGTGCCGACATGACGGCGGTACGCCGACTCTCCGGGCAATTCCTGGCCGAGCGTGCGCATCGCTGCCGCAATGCGGCTGAGTGTCGAAAGCATTTCCTGATACGTCGAAAGTCGACCGCGAAAATATCGGCTCTCGCGTGCACCGAAGTGAAGCAGGGTTCGCACGCTGGTCAACCGCGCGAGGAAATCTTCGATTCGCACCAGCGCCTCAGGATCCGATCCATGCAGCAGCATGCGCGAGCCGCTCACAAAACAGTCGCGCAGGTCGGCGAACGCGGCGTGCGTTTTTTCCAAAAATTCCACCCGGGCGTAACGTGGCCAGACGAGGTTGTTGACCAGCAGCGACGCCACGATCCCGACGCAAATTTCCTCCACTCGGACGAGCGCGATCATCCAGGACTGCTGCGGATCCGACATGCCATTGCCCGCGACCACCACAACCGTGAGGCCGCACAGCAAAAACGCGTAGGGGTATTGATTCTGGCCAAACATCGCGGTCGAGAAGCCCGTGACGAGCCCAACCAGCAGCACAAAAACAAGGGGTTCCTGCTCGAGGCTGCCGGTGAGCAGGTAACCAATGATTCCGCCAATCACAGTGCCGATAAGACGCAACACCGCCTTCTCGGCCATCGCGCCGACGTATTGCGCGATCATCAAAACGAAGACCGTGAAGAGAGCCCACGTCGGTTCGCCGAGGCGCATGAAGAGCGCGAGATATACCGCCAGCACGCCCGCCAGGCCAAACTTGATGCCGAACCGCACGACCTCATCCCGGAAAAAATCCCGGATCGGTTGGAGCATGCCCTGCATCACCTGATCAGGAACTCCGGCCACGCACGCGGTATCAAGCCGCAAAACGCCCGGGCCTCCGATGGCTTCCGGCGATTTGTGCGGGTGTCGCCCGGCGTGACCGGATTGAATGCCGCGGATGGGTCCGGCATTTGTCGAAATCGATTATCGCGAGACCGCACTCGGGCCGCTCAGTCTGCGCCGCCGCCGGGTGGCCGCGCTCGACGATCTCGAGATTTACGAGGTGAAACTCGGCGACGATTTTTTGATGTCGAGCCTCTTCCACACGGTCGAAGTCGCGCTGGCTGACCTCGGACTCGGCGCTACCGATGCGCCTGAGCTCGATGTGGTCGTCGGCGGATTGGGGCTCGGGTACACGGCACGGGCCGCTCTGCGCGATCCGCGGGTGATATCGCTGATCGTGATCGACGCCCTGGCGGAGGTGATTGGGTGGCACGAATCGGGCGCGGTCCCGCTCGGTCCGGAGCTCACCGCGGATCCACGCTGCCGTTTCGTCCACGCGGATTTTTTTGCCGCCGTGCGGGCGGACGCGCTCGACCCCCGGATGCCGGGCCGGCGCTTTCACGCCATCCTGCTCGACATCGACCACACGCCGCGGAATTTGCTGAGCCCGGCTCACTCCGTTTTTTACGAACTGACCGGCCTGCGCCAGCTCGCGGACCGCCTGCTTCCGGGAGGAGTTTTTGCGATGTGGGCGGACCACCTCCCGGACGCAGCGTTCCTCGACGATTTGCGGTCGGTGCTTCCCGATGCGATCGCGCACACCGTCACGTTTCCCAATCCGCTGCTCGACCACGATTCCGCCAGCACCGTTTACGTCGCGCGCGCCGCGGCCGCAGAACCGGATCAGGGCCGGACGACGTAATAATAATTCTGGAAGTCGTGTTCCAGCGTGTGGCGTTCGACACGGGTGAAACCGGCGTTGCGCAGGAATTCCTTCGCGAGTTGCTCGCCCCACATCGCGCCGACACCAAGGCCGCCCTGTGCGAGCGACACCGTCATGCAATGCATGCACGAGATCGTGTAGAGAAAGGCCCCCATCGGGTGGGCGACATTTTCCGCGGGATTGCTCGACGCTCCGATGTCCTGCATCAAAAACACGCCGTCAGGTCTCAAAATTCGTCGGATGCCCGCCAACAAATGATCAGGCCGACCCTGGTCGTGTACGGCATCAAACGCCGTAACGAGGTCAAAAGTTTCCTCCGGAGCGTCCTGATGAAAAGTCGAAAGGTCCCGTGCGGTGAACGTGACGTTTGTCAGCCCGCGCTCGCGAGCTTTCTCCCGGGCGGTGGCAATTGCCTCTTCACTGAGGTCAAATCCAGTGAATCGGCTGGCCGGATATCGTGCCGCCATTTCGAGAAGTGCGCGGCCTCGCCCGCAGCCGGCGTCGAGCACGTCGATGCCGCCCGCCAGTGAAGCATCGAGGCCCGGCACCAGCGGCAGGATGTGGTCAAAGAGTGGCGCGACGACGGTGAGAGCACTTTCTTTCGCCATCAACTCGTGGAAGCGCGGGAACGCGGAATACGGCACGCCGCCCCCCACACGAAAACATTCAACGATGCGGTCCTCGACCGTACCGAAAAGCGCCATGAATTGCGTGGCGTACGCGAAGTTGTCCGCACCCGGTGCGCTCGTGAGCATTGGGGCGTGGGCCGCGGGCAACTCGAAGACACTGCCGGTTTCGTCGCATTCGACGATGTGACCGGCCGTCATGGCTCCGAGCCACTCTCGCACGTATCGTTCGTTTAGCCCCGTGACACCGGCGAGGTCGGCACTGGTTGATGGGCCCGTGGACCACAGGGCTTCGAACAGCCCGGTGCGGTCGCCGACCGAGATCATGAGCGCAAGCGCGCCATCGTTGAGGATTTGCAGAAAGCGTTCGCCGAAGGCATCGACGTTCGCGGGGTTGACATTGGTTTCACAGGCAAGACACATGGGATTCTCCTTGGTTGAATTTTCAGGACCAAGAATGAACCTGCGGGGCCGGGCGCGGTAGATGGGGAAACTACGGTATCGGACCGTCGCGATTACGGCAGCCACCCGCGATCCATTGCGCGGCGGATAGCTTCCGGGCGGGTGCGGCAGTCGAGACGGTCCATCAGGCGTGCGGTGTGCATCTCCACTGTTCGTACGCTGAGAGTGAGCCGGTCTGCGATTTCCTTGCTGGTCAATCCCGCAGCAAGGTGCCCGAGCACGTCCCGCATGCGCGGAGTGAGGTTTGGCCCATCCGGTGGAACGGTGCTCGTGCCGACATCGGAATTGATGGAGTAAGCAAGCACGGCGCTCGCTCCGAGGCGGCGCAAGCCGGTCGTTACACTCTGGTCCGGCGGGGCTCCAGCCTTGACCCGCCTCCTGCCGGTCCATAGCGCCTCGAGCGGTAGACCGGAGCGACAGTAGAGATCTCGTGCGTTAGTCAGCAGCGTTAGCCCTTCAGCTACGGATCCCTCCCGGATCGCGATCTCGCCGGTGAGCGCCTTCTGTGCCGCAGAACTTTCATGGTGATCCTGCCTTGCCCCGATCCGCGCCACGATGTCGGCACAATCTCCCAGAGCGGCGGTCCGCCCGGTGTCGGCGTAAAACGCCCCGGCAAAAAGCAGCCCAGGGAGTGCGTCGTGCGCATCTTCAGTTTCCCGCCACAGGCCGCGTAAGGCGTCGTACGCCGCCTCCGCTGCACTGGCGTCACCGCTGCATTCGCTGGCAAATCCTAGCCCCCAGCGCGCAAAAAATTCCAGGCCGAGAATGCCGCGCTCGCGAACAAATGCACTCGCGTGCTCGAGGCGTCGTCGTCCCGTCCGAAATTCACCACGAAAGACGGCAACCAGACCGGTTACGATATCTCCGATGCTTGCGAGCTCCGGTCCGGCGTCCCGTCCTGCCGTCACGGTTCGCGCGGTTCGCACGGCCTCTTTCCAATCTCCCGTTCGGAAACAGGCATACGAGAGACAGGCGAGACACGATTTCTCGGTTTCAGCATTCGAGGTCTCGCGGCACAGCCGGATCGCTTCCCGGTGTGCATGGGTTTCGCCCGGGTAATCGCCGAGGTAATCACAAACGTTTGCCTGGCGTTTGTACGCGTACGCCGTGAGTGCCGGCTGACCACTGGCTACGGCCAGTCGCAGGCAATTCGCGAGGTGGCTTCGAGCCGAGGAATGATCGCCGCGCATGGCGGAAAGCAGACCGTCGAAACCAGCCACCTCCACCCGTACGGCAATGTCATCGGAAGCTTCGGCGTGACCTCGCGCGCGACTGGCCGAACTTTGTGCGTCGGCCAGTCGCAGGCGTGCCGCAAGAAAATCCGCGTGGGCGAGCCACGTGTGAGCCGCGGCTGCAGGCGGCAGCGAATTGGCGGCGATTTCCGCGGCGC
>JBGTDR010000220.1:0-3104 GCA_041748215.1 Chthoniobacterales bacterium | reverse complement strand
GGCGCGCGGTGAGTCAGCCCGACATGCTCGCGCACGGCTTTCCTGCTGGCCTCGAGGTCGCCGCCGAAAAATGCGCAGAGCACGCCGACGTGAGCGAGGCCACCGATGTGAATGTCGTTTCCGGCGCATTTGCGCGGCGCGGTGCCTCGGGCGTAGGCGGTGAAAAATTTGCGGTGGCATTCTTCGACGTAGGTGTCGCGATGATTGCCCGGCGTGAGCAGGAACTCGACGTAGCGCCGGAGATAATCGTCCGCGTCGTAGCCACCCCGGGCGGTGAGTGAATCGAAAAGCACCTTCGCCAACTGAAGGTTGAGCGTGTTTTCTCCGGCGGCGAGAAATTGGTGATAATGCACGTCGCGTTTGCCCCAGAATCGCGCCTGGTCGTGCAGGATTTCGCCGCGCGAATTCAGCGCGGTGTATTCCGAGCGCCAGAGGATGCTGCCAGGATGCGGATTTTTCGGAGCGAGGTAATTACTCACGTGGCCGTAGTCGCGAACCAACGCGGCCCGGTCGTAATACCAATGCACCGGCATCGCGAGGGCGTCCCCGATGAAGGAGCCCCACGCCAGGCCAGCAAGTTGATCAGACAGGTCTGCCACGGTTAGTTTGGCAGAGGGGCGGCGGGTGGAACTGCGCGACCGCGGAATCCCGCCGTCGTCAAATCGGCTGTCCGGATTCCGCGGTTGACGTCCAATCCGGTCAACCGCCACCGGTGCGCCGGCAGGTCGAACGGGACGCGGATCCGCTCGTCGAAATCGGTTGACCAGACGACACCGCCGATCTCGCGAAAATCACGAAACGTGACGTCCACCTCGGCTCCCTGCGTGCTCGCGAGGCCATTCAACGTCAGACGCACCCGCCGCAGTATTCGTGTTTCGCGATCGATATACAGCAGGACTCGATCTTCCGACGCCTCGCCAAATCCCGGGCGCAGCACCGCCAGCACCTGATCGCAATCGGCCCCATCGACGACGGCCTCGCCTGCGGATACCAAAACGACACCCGGTCGGTTGAGATAAAATGGCCCCAGCAAAAACAGCCGATAAGCGTCGGCAACGAGAGCTGCCGCCCGCCTGGCTTCGGCGTCTTCGTCGAGAATTCCATTGCGTTGAACGGTGACGGCATCCGGCGTCCGCACAACGACCTTTGCTCCCGCCGGCCCGGAGTGTTCCTGGGCGATCACGTCTGAATCAATCAGCACGCGTTCCTCGGATTCGCGACGATACGTCGTGTCGGACAGCACCGGCTGGAATCGCGGACCCACACCAGCCCATTTCCCCTCGTACCGCACACTCACGTCACGAACTTCGGCAAACGCCGCCGCACCGTGCGCCCGCTGCGCCGATTCCACCAAGGCCACAGCGGCGGGTTCGGGAGCGTTGATTTCTCGAGTTGAAATCTGCGGCGACGAGCAGGCCGTCAGGAAACCCGCTACCACCAGGGGCAAGAGCCGGGCGCTAATCATTCGCCGGGTCGACGCGAATCAGGACCTCGTTGCGGCGGAGAAACACCGGCGTCCACGGCGGGTCGTAGAACGCGAAAATGGGTGAGCCGACGCCGGTCAAATTCTGCGCATCAACCCATGCCTCGAGCCGGCCGACTGCGTCCCGCTCGGTTTTTTCGGATCGACCACCACGGAAGCGCAGCGCCGCAAATCGGGCGGCGGGGATGTTTCCCAGGACCACTTCCTCACCCGCGGGCAAGGGCACCCCATTTTTGGCAAAGTCCCGCGGCATGATAAAACTCATCGTCCGCTTTTCGGGAGCTGTCTCGATGAGGACCGGCGCGGTCATCGCAATTTTGGCCGCATCTTCATTCTTTCCGCTGATGAATCCGAAAAGCCGCCGGAACCCGCGATCGGTGTCGCGACTTTCCATCGGCGTCGTCGCGACGGTGAGTGCCGGGTAATCGCGAATCTCGAATTTGCCATCCGTCCGGACAACGGAATAATGCGGCGTCTCCGTCGCTGCACGCGACGTCCGAACGAGCCAGATGGCCGTGACCGCGACCGGAAGCGCGAAGATCAGAAATGCGGGCAATCGGGATCTATTCATGGAAACCGTTGGTTCCTCAACGTTACGCCCGCACTCGCGCATCGGACGTCCGTTCCGGGTTTCCGCCACGACCTTGAGCGAAGTCGCGCACCAGCCAACCACCTCGCACCGACCCTACCGCAGGCCACCACCAGTCTCTCGCGACAAACCCGCGATGCACCTCGGCACGAGACGCCCCACCCCCGCGAACGGGTTCGGCGCGAAATAAATACCTCGGAACGGAGACTGCGGGACAATCACCGCGAACTTGAGGGCACCAAATCGCTGCCGGAATGGGCGTAAGCTACCGTTGGAGGGGAGGCGGGTTGAGTGCTTGGGAGAATCCGCGGAGTTTGTCGGGATTGCGGTGGCCGAAGATGGAGCGGATTTTTCCTTCGTGGATGTCGAGGGAGAGGGCGCTGATGATCGTGCCGTCGACGAGAGCAAGGACGCTGGGGGTGCCGTTGTAGTGGATGGGGCGCATTTCGACCTGGGTGACGAAGGCCTGCTTGGTTCGAACCGACAGCCGAACGTGACGAAATGAATCATCCTTCTGAGAAAGCGGGCAGAGGAGTCTCGAGGGGCGAAACCCGGAGGCAGCAAGCGGCGCGAATCTGGGGAAGAGCCTGACCGCTGTGGCCGTAGCGCCCGCACCACGCGTTGGGAAAAGCGCAATTCCCGCTCTCTCCGAAGGCCAGGATCGGACCCGATCAGTCGCGCCGGGCGGATTGATGGATCACCACGCGCGCGAGCGGCGAGACTTCGGCGGCGTTATTGATGGCGCGGACGAGGATCACATTGCGGCCGCGTGCCAGGCGGACCCGGTGGCTCCACGAATCGGTTCCCTCGGCGACAATGAACGGGTCCCGGCCGCGTTTGACTTCGACCCTCGCGGCGTTGGTCGTTGTTCCGCGCAGGGTGACCCGGCGGGCGGTGGTTTTCCGGACCGTTTTTCCCTCAACGGAAAGCGCCGGGGCGGGAACCGGGGCCAGGCGCCACAGAAAGGCTTCCAGGCGATTGTCGGCGGCGTGCCGGGCGAGGCCGGCGACGAGCGTGGTGGTGCCGTCGCTC
>JBGTDR010000219.1:0-35903 GCA_041748215.1 Chthoniobacterales bacterium | reverse complement strand
ATACGGCGACGGCGATGCGGCCGCCGCCTTGGCTGCCTCAGCTTCGGCTTTCCGGCGTTTTTCCTCTTCCTTGCGGCGATCGTTCAAAGCAATGACGTCCTCCATGCGGAATGGCTCGACGTTCGGAACCCGGACCTCGGTGCCTGCGGCGAGTGTCGTCACGCCAGGATTGAGCTCGGCGAAATAACTCAGGTCGCAGTGGAACTTCTCAGCGACCATTTCGCGGGCGTCGGAATACGGCATGCGTTTGAGTTTTTCCTGCTCCGCGGGCGTCGAAGCGACTTTCCCGATCCACTTCAGATCCTCCTCGGTCACGGTGTAAGTCGTGAGCGGATCCGTGATCGTGCTGGTGTCGAGCCGGGATCCGGGATCCTGATCCCGGGCGGTATTGTAGCGGTCGGCCGCCTTCTGCGTGAATTCCCCGCCCAGTCCATCGATTTTGCCGGGGCGGAATCCGGAACGATCCAGCAATACCTGGACCTTCAACATCTCAAGACGTTCCGGACTGTCGGGCGGTTGTTTATCCAGTCGCGCCACCGGTGCCACCGGGGCTGCGGGGGCTGTTGGCTGGGCTCCCACGGGCACCGCCAGACTGCCTGAAACGGCAACCAAACACAAAAATCGGATCGGGAATCTGGTCGGGGAGGGAATCCGGAATGGAACCGGCAGGAAAGTTTTTCTCATTTGCGCTTGGTTGCAGATCGTGTGAAATAGCCGGTCTATCGGAGAGAGACGCTACATCTGGATGTCGGATTCCCGGCGGAAAAGGAAACCCTTTTACCTCCGAATGTGGTTCTGGCTGCCCCTGGCGATTCTCGCCGTGGGCACGCTCGCCGGATTTGTCACCGTCAAGCTGGTTCGCTCCAGTTACGTGCATCGCGCGGAGAAATTCAACCTCACCGAGGTCGAAGAGATGGAATCGGCGACCCAAATTTTCGACCGAAACGGCGAGCTGATCGGCAAAATTTTCATCCAGAACCGCAATCCCATCCCGGCCGATCATATTCCGGACATGATGTTCAATGCCGTCGTCGCAGCGGAAGACAACCGGTTCTGGCAGCACGACGGCGTGGATTATCTCGGCATCATTCGCGCCGCGCTGAAAAACTACCGCTCGGGACGGATCAAGGAAGGAGCCAGCACGGTGACTCAGCAGCTCGCGCGGAATTCTTTCGAACTCCGCGAGCGTTCGTACGACCGCAAACTTCTCGAAATGGCGATCGCCAACCGAATCGAAGAAGAATTTCCCAAGCGGAAGATCATGGAACTTTACCTGAACCGCGTTTATTTCGGATCAGGTCTCTACGGCGTCGACGCCGCGGCCCGCGGGTATTTTGGCGTGCCGGCCAAAGATCTGACCATCGGCCAGTGCGCCATGCTCGCCGGTCTGCTCCGCAGTCCAAACGGGCTATCGCCGTGGAACAACCCCAGCGGCGCGCGCGGTGCCCGCAATTTTGTGCTCGGGCGCATGCAGGACATGGGATTTATCACGTCGCAGGTTCGGCGCAGCGAGGAAGATTCGATCCTCGTGACACGCCGCCGCATGAATCCGCACAAAGTTTCCTACGCGGTCGATTACGTGCGCCAACAGGCGATCGCGGCTCTTGGTTACGACCGGGCGATGAACGGCGGATTTCGCATCACCACGACGCTGGATCTCAAAATGCAGCGTGCCGCCGAGGCTTCCCTGCGCACCGTTTTGAACCAGATCGAAGAGCGACCCGACTACAAACAGCAAACGTATTCCGACTTCGCGAAAGCCTTCAAACCCTTCGACGATACCCTGCGCACGGGCGGATTCCCCTCCTCCACGCCCCCTTCTCCGGAATACGTGCAGGGCGCGGTGATCGCGTTCGACAACGCCACCGGTGGCATCCTCACACTCGTCGGCGGTCGCGAATTCAAACACAGCGAATTCAACCGCGCGCTGCAGGCGAACCGCCCGACCGGTACCGCGTTTGCGCCCCTGGTTTTTGCCGCGGCGTACGAAAAGGGATTTTTTCCCGGCGACATCGTTCAGGACTCCGCACTCGATAATCGCTACGTCAATATCGGCGGCACCACCGGCATTCTCGGAGAGTGGGGCGTCGAACAGACCGAGAACGAATACGAAGGCGGCATCCCGGCCCGGGAAGCCCTCGCAAAGTCGAAAAATGCCGCCACCGTGCGCGTCGGCTGGGAAGCCGGCCTCGACGCCGTGAAAACACTGGCGAAAAAAGCCGGAATCACCACCCCGCTCCGCGAATTCTCCAACGCATTTCTCGGGTCGAGTGAAATGGCGCTCGATGAACTCACGCTGGCTTACACCATGTTCCCCGGCCAGGGCTGGCGGCCCAAATCCCACCACGTGATTCAAAAAATCATCGATGGCGAAGGCAATGTCGTTTACCAAGCGAGCCCCGAAAAAATTCCGGTGATCAAAGATTCGACCGCTTACCAGGTCCACGCGGGTCTGGAGCAAGCGCTGACCGCGGGGACGGGAGCCGTGGCCCGCTCGCAGTTTGGCCTCGGTCAATTTCCAGCAGCCGGCAAGACCGGCACGGCCTACGGATTTACCGACACGTATTTTGTCGGCTACACGAGTTCGGTGACCTGCGGCGTCTGGGTCGGATTCGATAAACCCACGCGCATTTACCGCGGTGCCTTTGGCAATCGGCTTGCCCTGCCGGTGTGGACCGAAACGATCAACGCGTCGACCGCCGACTTCCCGCCCGAAGAACTCGCCCGCCCCGCGTCACTCGCACCCGTTTCGATTTGCAGCGTTTCCGGCCTGCTCAAAACGGGCCGCTGCGAACACGACGTGACCGACCCCGCGACGGGAGCGACCAAACGCGAGAAAACGTCGTACATCGAATTCGCAACGGAAGAACAAAAACCCCACATCCCGTGCGACGTCCACGGCACGGGCATGCGGCTTTACGCGCGCAACGCCGAAGATTCCGAATGGCCTCGCGCCGCGCCCGCCGTGGATCTCGCCATGATCCGGCCCGTCGCGGTCTCCGCGCCGGCGCTCGTCGGTCTCAACGACGTTTACAATTCCGTCCGCCCGGCCGCGCTGCGCATGAACGAAGAGGACATCCCGATCGCGAAAGCGATCCCGGTTGACCAGCAGGTTGCGCAGGCCGCGCTGGCCGAAGGCGAGGCGGCTCAGGAGAGCGCGGCATTGCCCCCCGAGGGACCCCGCGAGGTCCGCAAAGCCGAGGCCGTAAAACCACTCGACCTCCCCCTCGACACCTCGGCAATCTCGCTCGAACCGCCTCCGCCGATTCAATTCTGAGCGGGCGCGCCCACGGATTCGACGCCGTGTTTTTTGTCGAACGCCGCGACTTGATCGAGGATGACGTCCGCCATCATCGGCTCTGTGCCAATCGCGCTCGCGTAGTACAATTGTTTCCCGCGCAACTCGTACGGATTGCGGCGAAAAACCTCGCGCTGGCTGGCCGCCGGCTGGCCCTCTTCCTCGACGCCGAGCAACACCGGGATGTCCTGAAAACTGTGCAGGCCGTCCGCAATGAAAAATGGCACCACCACGACGTTGGGAAATGCCGTCATCGTTGCCCAATCGGAAATCAGCGGAGGCTCTTCCATGTAGGCGGCCAGAACTTCGCCGTAACAATTTTGCGCCGCGATTCGCGCGACCTGATCTTTCGCCGCAACGGCTGAGTTGTCGTTCAAACTCGTACCGTGCCCGACAATAATGAGACTGGTCTCAGCGGGCGGCACCCCCGGGGCTGTCATCTCCGCCCGGTGGCGGATCACTCCCGTCATGCGTTCATGGCTGCCGACCGGCTCGCAGTATTTCAACGTCCGCCCTTCCCGATGAGTGATCGCACCATCGAGTTCCAACTCCCGCGGAATCACGGTCTGCGTGAAATAACCTTCGCTGATAAAATTCGGTACGAGGTAGACGTCGGGCTCCTCCACCATGCGGAGCACCTCGCGCATCGACGGTTCCTCTTTCCAAAAACACGACGTCACACTCGAGAAAATCCCCCGTTCCCGAAGGGTGTCGGCGTGATCGTGCGTCGGCGCGCTCGAATCCGGATTGAGCGTCGAGCCATGCCCGATGAGGACGAGGGCAGAGCCATTTTTATCGGGCACGAGAACAGCCATAGTTCTGTAGTTTACGCACCGGACCACCCTGCCGAAACCGCGAATTTTTTACGTCGGCATTGCGCCCCTCGCGAAAGCCTGACCGGGAGGCAATTCCGTTTGACAATTAACCCTAAAATCTCACGGTTTCGCTCTGACTCTGGGGTAACATCCGAAAGACAAAGCGTTTACTGTGACTGTTCCCCCCATCATTCCATCGTGCTTTCGCTCCGGTCGGAAGCACCTCAAGTCCCGTTTCCGGAGTTTTTCGGGCCCGGCGCTCCTGTTTTTCGGTGCGCTCGGCTCTGCCATGAGCGCCTCCTCGGACGTCGCTCATCCCTTCCTCGTTGTCAGGGAAGCCGACATCCCTGCTCTGCGGGCAAAGGCGGCCGTCTCGCCGTTCTCGAACATGCGCACCGCGGCGATCAACAGCGCGAATTCTCTCACCTTTTCCACTTCGGGCAGCATCCGGGACCGCAGCCTCCGCCTGAACAACATCATGAGCGCCACCGCGCTCGCTTATCTTTTGGAGACCAACGCCACGACTCGAGCCGCGCATCTCGCCAAGATCGTGGATCATATGAAGTACTGGAACCCGGCTCAGACCGGCAACCTGTCATCCCACTTGATCGATTCGCCGGATTTTGGCAGTTGGGACGAAATGACGGCACCGTCCGCCGCGTTTTATCAAACGGTCCTCGCGCTCGACGTCATTTACAATGATTTGACGCCAGCCCAGCGAACGCAGATCGAGGGCTGGCTGAGCATTCCGGGAAATTTTTACACGCAGAACCGCATCAACTGGGTCACTGCTGGCCTCGGGGCTCGCGGAATCTGGGCGCTCTACACGAACAACCGCAGCGTGATCAATTCGAGCAAGGCCGATTACCTTGCAGCCACGCTCGACATGTTGACCGAGGATGGAGTGTTTTCCGAAGGGCCGAGCTACGCGCTGGCCCGATGGTGGAACCCGGATCGTGAACAGAAAGGCAGCTTCGGCGATGTGCTGGTTCACACCGGCGAGCTTACCGAGGCCCAGTGGTACAAAAATCCCCGGCTGGTCGCCTTTCAGGAGTGGCTCAACGGCTACGCCTTTACGCCAAATCGGGTCGGTTGGTGCCTGGGAGACGGGTTCAGCCAGACGTTCGCCTCGTGGATGAGCAATGCTCAGCATGCCGGCCGGTTCAGCGCGTTGGCCGGATCTTACGAGCGCCGCCTGAAGCAGGGCAACAATCCAGCCGGTCGCCTCACCGCTTACATTTTCACAGAGCCGTATTCCGCATCGACCAGCGCTTCTGCACCGAGTCGCATCTTTCCGGACGGCGGTGCCTATTTCCGTCAGAATACGAACTCGATTCAGGATCTCGCCGCCGTGATGCACAACGTGCGTTACAGCGGCAAATACCACGCTCACCTGCACAAGGAGGTTAATGGCATTTACCTCGCCGGTTACGGTCAGAACCTCCTCCGTGGTTCAGGGTATTCCAATTGGGGCAATGGTTACGGGGGATTCAGCTGGGACTACATCAATCGCCGCGCCGTTTCCGGGAACGTTGCCCTGATCGACTACAGCATCACTCGCAGCGGTGGCAGCCTTCAATCCCCATCAACCGTCAATGACCACCGCGATTCCGAGGTGGACCGCGGCTCGTCTTATTTCGGCGGCGACGGCAAATACGGCGGCGGCGTGGATGGATTCGTCACGGGAACCGTGGATTACGCCACGGGCACAACACGGGGCACGCGGAACAACAATTTCGTAATGGACGCTCTACCCAACGGAAATCACCTCCGCCATTTCCTTATGGTGCAGCCGCGAGACGCCCGAAACGGTTATTGGATTTCCTTCGACGTTTTGCAGGCGAACTCGAATTACGCCGCGCTGAGCAGCCCGCTCTCCGGCCACACCGTCTGGCATCCGTTTTCAACGTCCGTGACTACCGTCAACGCCCGCACCGAATACCGCTGGCCAATCACGACCACTGGCCAGCAGGTCGCGCTCTCGATCTTTCTCGGCACCGAACCCGCCTCGACCACGATCCAGGATGGGGCTCTGGCGAACAACCTCGTCGGCAAATACCTCTTCAACACCTACCCGATGGACGCGAACAAACGCGCCAAGGTCGTCACTGTTCTCTACCCGCACGACAACACCCATCCCAAAGCCACGTTCACGCGCATCGGCGGAGGCGCCAGCGGCTATTCCGGTGCCACGATCGACTCCGGCGGCGGCGTGGTCGATTACGCTTTGGAAACCCACGCTTCTTCCGCCGTAGCGCCCCAGCCCGATGCAAGTGTGCACGCCACCGCCGCCCTCTATCGTCGCATCGGCGGAACGCTGAAGTTTTATTTCGCCCAGGGTGCGCGTCGGCTCACGGTCGACGATCGTGGATTCGAGAGTGCGTCCGATATCTCCGTTTTCCTCGAAGAAGATTCGGGAAAAATCATCGCACCAACGCCCGCCATGGTCACCTTTTTCCGTCCGGGATTGAGCGCTGTGGAGCTCAACGGAGCACCGATCACCAGCCACTCCACTACCAATGGAGCTGTTCAGGTCACCATCCCCGTCGGCACCCACGACATCGCGCTCGTCGATTACACGGAACCCGCTGTCGGCGAAACGTTACTTGGCAATGCCCAGCCTTCAGAAGCTGGCAGCCTCGGGAGCCCGGCCAATCCGTTCAACCTCCTCGACAATCCCGGATTCGAAACGGGAACCAGCGGCGGCTGGACCATTTCCAGTGGCAAGGGGCTCGTGGATGGTGCCGGTCCTCGTCCCGGCGGATTTTACAGCGCCCGGCTGACGGCGGTTGGATCAGGCGTCTATCGCACGATCGCCGTTCAACCGTCCACCGCCTACCTCTTCCGGACGTGGGGATTGCGCAGCCTGGCAAACACGAACGCTTACCCGTACGTATCGAACTACAACGGCTCCGCGCCCCAGCTCAATAGTCCGCTCACTACGACCGCGTGGCAGCGCGTCGTGATTCCCTTCACCTCCGGAGCCACCACCGGCACCGTCAACCTCGGCGGCTGGCTCAGCAACGGCAGCACCGGCACGGTTGCATACGACGATTTTGGACTTTTTACCGCCCCGCCCGCAGGCGTTTCCGGATACGAAGTCGGCCTGCGTTTCACCGCGACCCGGCCCGCCCAGGTCAACGCCCTGCGAGCGTGGTGCCCGGCTGACGGAGCCAACACTTTTCCGATTCGGCTTTGGGGGCCGGATGGCAGCGTGATTGCCACGGTGACCGCCGCCGCAAACGGCAACGATGCCGGTGGCTGGGTGGAAGCTCCGCTTGCGGTACCCGTCGCGTTGACACCAGGCGAGACCTACACTGTTTCTTATCCGGTGGTGGCGGGTGCCTCCTATCAGGCTTCTGGCACGCTCCCGGCCAGCGCTTCGTCCGCGGCCATCGTTATTGAAGGCCCCGTCTACGCGCTGGCGTCTGGCAACTTTCCCGGACCATCCGGCGTTGCCGTGAATTTCTGGGCCGACGTTCGTTTCCAAGTCGGCGACGCCGCCGCGAATCTTGCCGAATGGCGGACGATTCACTTCTCCGAGTCTCCGGGCAATCCTGTGCTCGAGGCAAGTGTCTGGGGCAACCTGGCCGATCCCGATGGTGATGGCATCGCCAACCTGCTGGAATACGCTCTTGGCGGCAGCCCGAACGATTCCGGACAACACCCGCGCCCAACCCTTGTGTTCGACGGAGGGGACCAACTCTCACTGACTTTCTTCCGGGCGCGAGCGGACGTCACCTATTTCGTCGAAGCCAGCAATGGCCTCGCGGGATGGAGCATCATCGCCACCAACCCGGGCAGTGTAGGCGAGACCGTTACGGTCACCGACACTGCAGACAATGACTCCGACCAGCGTTTCCTTCGCTTGCGCGTGAGCTCCCCTTGAGACCGAGGCAGGAATCGCACCTTGGTCAGGCGACTCGCGGACGGTCCGGGACAATGATGTCCGGCATTAAAATCAAATCACGGTTGGCTCTCCGGGCCGCTTTGGTTAATCCGTCCTTATGTCCGTCTGTTCTGATCGTTGGATTCGCCGCATGGCGACCGAAAATGGGATGATCGAACCGTTCGTCAATGGTCAGGTGCGGGCCGCGTCGGATGGTTCCCGTATCATCAGCTACGGTCTCTCGAGTTACGGCTACGACCTGCGGGTGTCCGACGAATTCAAGGTTTTCACCAACGTCTTCAATACGGTCGTCGACCCGAAGGCGTTCGACCCGCGGTCGTTCGTGGATATCCAGACCGATGTCTGCATCGTGCCACCAAATTCCTTCGCGCTGGCTCGCAGCGTCGAATATTTTCGCATCCCTCGCGATGTCCTCACGATCTGCGTTGGCAAATCCACCTACGCGCGTTGCGGTATCATCGTGAACGTCACTCCTTTCGAGCCTGAATGGGAAGGGCACGTGACGCTGGAAATTTCGAACACCACTCCGCTGCCCGCGCGCATTTACGCAAATGAAGGCCTCGCGCAGGTTGTCTTTTTTCAGGCGGCAGAAGTCTGCGAAACGAGCTACGCCGACCGCGGCGGCAAATACATGAAGCAGGAAGGCATCACCATCCCGCGCATGTAGACTCGACGCCCCATCAGTTTTGGCGTGCCCTGCCCGTCTCTCCCGGACCGTCTAATCAGAAAAAATCTGCGCTCATCTGCGCGCTCTGCGGATCACGTTCAGTCCGATGATTCTTGAAATGAAGATGATTTCTCCGCCGATCTTCGAACCACGAAGACCTCCCTGCTTCGAGGGTGGCAGGAAAAGGGGACGGAATTTTTCGCGGCATCAATGACCCGCATTCGCGAGTACCATGAGGGGAATCGTCGGCAGATTCACCACCACATGAACCACCACCGCGGGCCAGATCGACCGGCTTCGAAGGAAGACCTCACCTGCCGCAATACCGACGACGAAGGCGGCAGGAAAAACGACGTTGATCCCGTGAAAAATCGCGAACAGAAGCGCACCGCCACCGATCGCGATGAACCGCCCATAACGCGCCAGGGCGGATGTGATGACACCGCGGAAGAGCAATTCTTCGCCGATGGGAGTGATGACACTCAGAAAAAACGTCGCGACCAGGACCGTCGCTATTCCGCCACTGGCCCCCGTCGCGTAAATCTCCTGCGGCGACCCGGTGTCCCCGGTGAGTGAGATGTAGGCAAGGATCGCCAGACTTTTTAGGATGAAGGCGATCACTCCCACGCCCACTCCGATCATCAGCCATCTCAGAGACGTTTTCCGAACTCCGAAAGACGCCCACGATCGAATGCGCAACGAGTAGGCGCACACAAAAGCGGCCACACCAGAGATGCCGGACAGAGCCGATAAGATCAGCCCGATGGCGATCTGGCCGATTGGCAATTGAGCGATCAGCGCGCCGCCGAAAAAGCCCACTACGATCAGCACCAAAAGTCCGACGATGATTTCAGGCCACCCGGGACGCATCGGTTCGTCGTTGGCACCGGGCGGGGATTGGGTCGGCTCGATCACTTTACGAGGTCAATGTTGTCACCGGGATCTCGGTGCGTTTCCGGGA
The DNA here is from genome assembly GCA_041748215.1 of Chthoniobacterales bacterium. Taxonomy (GTDB): domain Bacteria; phylum Verrucomicrobiota; class Verrucomicrobiia; order Chthoniobacterales; family JAATET01; genus JBGTDR01. The sequence continues at coordinate 26,252 of JBGTDR010000219.1, read as the reverse complement.
AACGCATATCCATCGAGCAACGCGGCGACGGCGATTGTTTGAGCGTCGTCAATTTATCGATCAGTGCAAGTTTCCCGGATGGGCGTTCAAAGCACCTTCCTGGCGTTTCAAGTGGACAGGCGATCGCCGACCCCGGCGCTCCCGATCAATCGGACTCGCCCGGGTCGTCTTCGGACGTGGATTCGTTCTGAATTTTGTCGAGCACCTCCGACATGTCTTCCACCTCGTCCCAGACGTCCCGGCTCACGTAAATCGGCGCGTGTTGCTGAGCCGCCATCGCGATGCAATCACTCGGACGGGCGTCGAGTTCGATGATCTTGCGTTGCTGAATTTCATTTTCGATTGTGACGATCAACCGGCCAAAATACGTCCCGTTTTTGAGATCGTTGATGACCACACGCTCCACCTTCGCGCCCAGCGCGGTGAGGAGCAGCGCGATCAAGTCGTGGGTAAGCGGGCGTTCCTTTTCCTGACTGTTGATGAACATGCTGATCGCACTGCCCACGCTCGGGTCCACGTAGATCACGAAGATTTTTTCGTCCGTGCCGATAAAGACGGCGCAGCCACTGCCGGTCGGCACCAGGGCTCGCACACGCACTTCGACGACGGGACTGCTCATGACTCACTCGTAGCAGCATCGTCCCACCCCGACAACTTCCGCCGGGCAGGCGGCGGTATCACGTCGCGGGAAAGTCCTGCAAATATCGGCGCGAAAGCGTGACATAACGTTCCGCCCAGCGTCGCACGCCGGCTTGTTCCTCCTCGTTCAACGTCCGCTTCACCGTCGCGGGAGAACCCAGCACCAACGACCCTGGAGGAATCTGCGTATTGCCGGTGACCGTCGCATTGGCTCCCACGATCGAACGCGCGCCAATCCGCGCGCCGTCGAGAATGATCGCGCCCATGCCGATCAACACTTCATTTTCAATCGTGCACGCGTGAATCGTCGCCTGGTGTCCAACCGTCACCCACTCGCCGATGACCGCGGGCAGATCATCGGCGACGTGCACGACCGATCCGTCCTGGATATTCGAAAATGCGCCCAACCGGATGGGCGCGATGTCACCGCGCAACGAACAGCACGGCCAGACGCTCGCCGCTTCACCAATTTCGACGTCACCGTGAATGAACGTGTGCGGAGCGACAAATGCCGTCGCGTGAATGCGCGGCTTCCGGCCAAGGAACATCTCGATCTGCGCTTCGAAATTCATCTCCGGTCAATCTAAAGATCCACTCACTCCGCTCCAAGGCTGATTTGGCCAGCCTCCGCGCCGGAACGTCGAAAAAAATTATGAGGAGGGAAGAGTTGACAATGCCGACACACCTTCCCTAATTTGGGAATAACCCTCCCAGCCCAAACACGATCCCATGAACAAAGTCGAACTCGTCGAAGCCGTCCAAAAGTCACTCGGCAAGGAAACCAGCAAGGCCGAAGCCGAGCGCGCGGTGAATGCAGTGATCGACTCCATCAAGATCGGCGTCAAAAAAACGAAGACTGTTCAGCTCATTGGGTTCGGAACGTTCAAGGTCGCCTCACGCAAGGCGCGGACCGGCGTCAACCCGAAGACCGGCGAGAAAATCAAAATCAAGGCGTCCAAAACCGTCAAATTTTCGGCAGGAAAAGCGCTCAAGGATATCCTGTAATCCTCCTTTAGCGGATTTCCCCCCCGCACCGAGAAAACCCGTTTGGCCATTGGGGCAAAACGGGTTTTCTCATGTCCGGACATAATTCCCGAACGCAGACCGCAAATGCGTTTTCTGTCCGGTGGCTCGGACTCTCGCGCTGCGAAGCCCCGCTTTCTGAGCGCGGCCCTGACTTCCTGGCGGCACCGCCACACCGCCTCTTCAACTTCAACTCTCCAACTTCAACTCGCGCACCGCGCGTCGCACCGCGCGAGCGAAGACAAATCACACGGACGGGCGGTCCGGGCTTTTCTAATCGGGGAAATCCGGCCACGGTTTCCGGGTATGAAATCTCCCATTAAAGTTGCGGTCACGGGTGCGGCTGGCCAGATCGGATATTCCCTGCTGCCGCGCATCGCGTCGGGCGGCGTGTTTGGCCCGGATCAACCCGTCGAATTGAGTCTCATCGAAATTGAGCCGGCTCTGAAGGCGCTCGATGGCGTGATCATGGAATTGCACGATTGCGCGTTTCCGTTATTGCGCAGCGTGTCGGGCACGGCGGATTTGAACGCCGGATTCGAGGGCGTGAATTGGGCGCTGCTGGTCGGCAGCGTGCCGCGGAAAGCCGGTATGGAGCGCAAGGATCTGCTCGGCATCAACGGGAAAATTTTCGTCGGACAAGGCCAGGCCATTGCCGCGAGTGCCGCGCCGGATGTGCGCGTCCTCGTGGTGGGCAACCCGTGCAACACCAATTGCCTGATCGCGATGAACAACGCCAAAAGCGTGCCCGCGGACCGCTGGTACGCGATGACGCGGCTCGACGAAAACCGGGCCAAAACGCAGCTCGCCTTGAAGGCGGGTTCGCACTGGAGCGAAGTCGATCGCATGGCGATCTGGGGCAACCACTCGGCTACGCTTTTTCCGGATTTCGCGAATGCGCGCATCGGCGGCAAACCGGTCACCGACGTGATCAGCGATCAGGAATACCTCGAAGGCGATTTCATCAAAACCGTGCAACAGCGCGGCGCGGCAATCATTGCCGCCCGTGGATTGTCCTCAGCGGCATCGGCGGCGCACGCGGCCATCGAAACGGTGCAATCGATCATCACGCCGACCCCGGAAGGCGACTGGCACAGCGTGGCCGTCCGCTCGGATGGCAGCTACGGCATCCAGCCCGGCCTGATTTGCTCCTTCCCGGTGCGCTCGGACGGACATAAGCTCACCATCGTGAAGGACGTTCCCCTCTCGGACTTCAGCCGGGCAAAGATCGACGCATCGGTTGAGGAGCTCACGCAGGAGCGCGAAATGGTTGGCGAATTATTGAATGCCTAGTTCCTCATCGAGTCCTACCGGAACACACAGCACCCGGTGGCCGGTGCTGCGCATCGCGGCCGCATTCGGGCTGATCGGCGTCGCTTTGGGCGCGTTTGGCGCACACGGACTGGCGGAAACACTGGAACGCAATGAGACGCAGGCCGTCTGGGAAACGGCCGCCTTTTACCTGATGGTTCACACGGTCGCGTTGCTGGCCCTGGCCGCGGCGCACCGGGCGTCGCGTTGGGTCACCGGCCTCTGGGTGGGCGGCATGCTGATTTTTTCCGGCAGTTTGTTTCTCCTCGCGGTGACCAATGCGAAGTGGCTGGGTGCGATCACGCCAATTGGCGGAACGGCCTTGATCGCGGGTTGGGCCTTGCTGCTCGTTCGCGGGAGATGACTCCCGTCTTCCAGACGCTCGACGTCGCGACGCGGGGCAAGGGAACCTACGAAATCACGGATCAGGTCGAGGTGATCGTCGCGAGGAGCGGTATCACCACGGGAATCGTCACCGTGTTTCTCCGCCACACGAGCGCGAGCCTGGTCATTTTTGAAAATGCGGACGCCACCGCGCGGGCCGATTTGCACACGTTTTTCGAGCGACTCGTGCCGGAAGGTGCGCCGGGCATGAAACACACGCTGGAAGGATCCGACGATACCACGAGCCACCTGCGCATGGCGCTGACCCGGACGAGTGAAACCATTCCCATCCATCGCGGCCGGATGACGCTGGGAACGTGGCAGGGCATTTTTGTTTTTGAGCACCGGCGCGCGCCGCACCGTCGGCAGGTCGACGTGGTCGTCCTTGGCGGGCGGGACTGACGACGTGCCGCCCGGCTATTTCTCGAACCACGACACGCCGTTCTCGGCGGACCGGGCGTAACGGGACGCATCGTCTTCGACCAGCACCGTGCGCGGCACGGGAGCGACGTGCCCATCGCAAAAAAGAACGTTGGCCGACGGTGCGCGGGTTCCGTGGAGAAAGGCCACTTCCGCCGGTGTCACCCCGGGCTCGTAGCTGTCCACTTCGGTCATGAAGACGACATTTCCCGGGTAATCGATCTCGTAAATTTTGAAGCTGCGCAGGGCGGGGTCCGGCTGGAGCGCCGAGTTCATCGCGTAATTGAAATAAAAGACAGCGGGATCCCAGGTCCGCGGCTCGGGTGTGGCGGGATTGATCCAGATCGACGGAACGCCGGGCTTCGGGCGATTGCCTGGCGGCAAATCTGCCAGCGGCGTCTGGCTCAAATAGACGGGCAGTGCGTTGTACCACGCTTTGGACTGATCCGCTTCGATCGGTGTTTCGCCGACCTCCGGAAGCTGGTTGTCGTTGTCGATGAGGTACAGGTTGAGGGCGATGCCCCACTGCTGGAGGTTGCGCGCGCTCGCCGCCGACGACGCATCGCTATTTTTGCTGCCAAGATAAGCGGCGACGGAAATTCCGAGGACCACGAGCACGGCGACGGCGGGAATAATGTGGCGCAATCCCATGGCGTGCCCTAGCCGCGCGGGTCGACGAAAGTCCATCCTTCGGGAACGGCGAAGGACAGGGGTTGTGGGGCATTCGAGAGATATTCGACGAAATAATCGAACTCCGATCCGCGGGCGGATTCGCGGATGGAATCAGCGGGCAGACCGAGACGCGCCGCGAGGAGCGATCCAAAAAAGCGCGAAGTCGTGACGGTGGCGGGCGCGCCGGCGACGAGATCGGTGCGCTGGAGAAAAACGACGCCGCCGATTTCGGCAAGTTGCTCTACCTGTTCCGGCGTGAGCGTGAGCTGCACAATCGACGTCGTCCACGGCAGGCTGTTGAATACCCGGCTGGCGGTGAGCGTGCCTTCGGGCCACGACGAGCGGATCGACTCGCGCGAATAAGCGGCGATCTGGGTGCCGGAAATTTCGGCGAGCGCTCGCAGATACGTCGTGAGAATTTGTTCCTCGGTCACCGGCTGCGCGAAGCTTCCCAGCGGCTTGTCGGCCGCGGTAATCTGATCCTCGAAAAGCGCGATCTGCGCGGCAACCTTTTCGTCCGCCGGAGCGGTGTTTGCCGTCATGGGGAGCAGTTCCTGTTTGAGGACGCGCCATTGGTCGCCATCCCGCTTGAGATCGAGCCGGGCGAGGGTGAATCCCCCGTTGTTGCGCAGGATGTTTTCCGAAACCGGCGGCTGCCAGTCGTAGAACGTCGCCTCGGACCAGACATCCCGTTCGCTGCTTGAATAGATGCGATGCGCGAGGATGGCGTTGACTCCAAGCCGTTCGAGCGTCGCGAGAAATGCGGTGGGCGGATTTCGCGGCGATTCGAACTTCATCCACGTCAGCAGCGTGAGCGCGCCGGGCGGGCGCGGGCCGAGGGATTCGACGACCGGAGCGTAATCACGCAGCGGTGAAACGTCGGTCGGCGTCGAGCCGAACCACGTCGGAAACCGTTCGGGATATTCCGACTTGGGAGTGGCGCCGTAAAAATTTGCGAGCAGCTCGACGGGCAGGCCGTCAACGTCGAGACGGGATCCAAATTGGGTATTTTCGGTAGCGGGCTGGCCCTCGGAGTCCATGAACGGGTTGAGCACGGTGGCTTCGAGCCGGGCGAGCGCCGCGGGCGGGATGTTATTGTCGAGATTGCCGAGCACGATGGCGTCGTAGCCAGCATCGTTGAAAAAACTCACCATGTTGCCGTAGCCGGTGGCGTGGCTGGCAAAGGAACCGCCAAGGCTGTCGCCGAGATCGACGAGCAAAACCCTGGCACCGGTGCGCGCCGCCTCAGCCCGCACCTGTTTCACGTAACCAGCGAGATACGGATAGTGCTGGAGGGGAGCGATGCTCTGCAGTGAACGCGGGTAAACGTTGCCCCGCATCCGGCCCGACTGAAGCACGATCACGTCCGGCGTTTCAACCTTCTGCTCCGAACACCCGGTTACCAAAATCGCAATGGCGACGACGATCGCCAGAAAGCGGACTGCAGACAACGGGGCAAGGTTGGCGGAAAACATGACGGTCGATGTCCTTGTTACCGCAAGCAATTCCCGCGCACGAGACACGTCTTTGGTGAAAATTCCGTGACACGCCGCGGTTTCGAACCGCTCACGAGACTTCGGCGGTGACAAAGTTCATGCGGCAGAGCTGGGCGTAGAGGCCGTCGACAGTGAGCAGTTCCTGATGCCGGCCGCGTTCCACGATGCAGCCGCGTTCAAGCACGAGGATCTGATCCGCGTGCTGCACGGTGGAAAGCCGGTGCGCAATCACGAAGCTGGTGCGGTGAGCCATGAGACGGTCGAGCGCGTCCTGGATCAGGCGTTCCGTGGCCGTGTCCACGCTGGCAGTGGCTTCGTCGAGGATGAGAATCGGAGGATTTTTCAGCAGGGCACGGGCAATGGAAATGCGCTGTTTTTCGCCGACGCTGAGTTTGATGCCGCGCTCCCCTACTGGGCTGTGCAATCCTTCGGGCATTCGGCGCACGAAGTCCGCGGCGTTGGCGGCCGCGAGTGTTTCCCACATTTCCTCTTCAGTGGCATCAGCCTTGCCGACGCGGAGATTCTCAGCGGTCGTCCCGTTGAACAGGAAACTTTCCTGCGTCACCATCGCGATGGCTCCACGGAGGGCGCGCTTTGGGATGGTGTCGATCGAGCGCTCGTCGAGCAGGATGCGGCCCCCAGTGACTTCGTAAAACCGGACCAGCAGATTGACGAGAGTGGATTTGCCCGCACCGGTCGGACCGACAAGCGCGATCATCTCGCCCGGCCGCGCGTGGAGGTCGATTCCGTGGAGAATCGGGGCGGATCCCGTGTAGTCGAAACTGACGTTTTCAAATCGCACGTCACCGGCCGCCGCGAACGGTTCGGTTTCCGCAACCTCCAATCCCGGTTCGGGATCCGCGTCGAGAATTTCAAAAACACGCTGGGACGCGGCGCGGCCTGCCTGGAAGAGCTGGTTGAGCTGATGGAGGCGGCCGACCGGATCGTAAAGCAACGGCGCAAAGATGGTGAACGCGAAGAGCGTGCCCAGGTCGAGACGGCCCGCGAGCACCAGACTGCCGCCAAAGCCGATCACGGCAACGAGACCGCAGGAGGTCAGCAACGTCATTGCCGGGTTGTAGATTGCCCAGGCTCGCATCACGACAAGGGTCGCCTCGGCGAGCTGACTGCTGGCGCGATTGAAGCGCGCGTGTTCGCGCTCTTCGCTGGTGTAGGTCTTGATTTGCCGGATGCCCGCGAGGTTGTCGTGCAGGATGGAGTTCAACGCCGAGGCGGCAACACGCTGAACCCGGTAGCGGGAACGCGCGGTGAGCGTGTAAGCCAGAGCTCCTGCCGCGAGCAGTGGAATCGGGGCGGCCACGACCAGCGCCATCAGCGGATTGTAAAAAACCATCACTCCCCCAACGATGAAGATCTGCAGCACCGACACGGTGCCTTGTTCGATGCCATCGATCAAAACACGCTCGACAGCGGTCACGTCCTCGACCAGCCGGGTCATGATGTCGCCGGTGGCCCGATTGTCGAACCACGGCAGGGGCAGACGCTGGATGTGTTCGTAGAGGTCGCTCCGCAGGTCGTAGATCACCTTTTGTTCGAACGAGTTGTTCAAAATGATGCGCACCATGTTGAGCGCGGCCTGCAGGACAAAAGCCGCCAGAGCAGCCAACGCCAGCGGCATCACCAGATCCGGGCGATTTCCACGGATCGCGTCGTCGATGATGCGTCGCGTCACGTCGGGAAAAACGGTCAGCATCAAGGTCCCCGCGACCGCGCAGCCAAGCGTGCCCACAGCAAGGGCAGGGTAGCGGCGCACGTAGCGGAAGACTCGAAACGTCTGACTCATGGGTGGAAGACGATACGAGCCCGCCCAAGCCAGGGTCGACCGGAAACAACGCGCACGACGAAGATCGCACGTTTGACTCCGCGCGCGTGTCCCGTTTTAGCCATTTGGGACTGAGGCAAATAGACGGGTTGGTTTCGCGTCGTGAACCGCGAGTGCCTAACGATTCACCACCCACCATTTAGACGGTGCACTCGCGCCACACCGCGAAATGAAAAAATCCTGCGCAAGCATGGCACGATTCGCCAATTTTGTAAAAATCTCCACACCAAACGTTTACGCATCGCATTTTTCGGGAGAATTTCGTCGGCCCGGAAAGATTTTTCGCAGCTTTTGGCAAGATTTGCACGGGAGCTGCTGAATGCGGACCCGCACGTGACGGGTCATGCCTCGAGCGTGTGCACCACACCACAACAACCCAAAAAACAATCAGGAAGTTCGAACAATGTTAACTCGTACCCATTCCCTGGCATCCCTGGCAGCCGTCGCGCTTTTTGCGCTCTCGGGCGCGTTGCCGACTGCGCTTTACGCGCAGGATGCCCCAGCTGCAGAAACGACGGCCGTTGAAGCGGTCGAAGAAGTCGAAGAGGAGGAGGCTCCGGCCTTCACCACGATGGAGGAGTTTCAGGCTCTTCCGCTCGAGTATCCAAAATTCATGGTGGATAACCTGTGGATTTTGATCGCCGCCGCCCTGGTGTTCATCATGCACCTTGGTTTCTCCTGCGTTGAGACCGGCCTTTGCCGCTCGAAAAACACGGTGAACATCCTGTTCAAGAACGTGTTTATCGTCTGCATGGGTGCATTGACCTACGCTGCATGGGGATTCAACGCGATGTATCCCGGCGACTTCAACGGCTGGTTTGCGGTCGGTTCGCCGATTGCCAACAGCTTTGCCGAAGGCGACATGGTCGGCAACCTCACCAACCAATACGCGGACTACACCTACTGGGCTGATTTCATCTTCCAGGCGATGTTCGCTGCCACGGCAGCAACGATCGTTTCCGGCGCGGTGGCTGAGCGCATCAAGCTCGGACCATTCATGATCGCAGCGACCATTCTGGTCATGTTTGCCTATCCGATCTCGGGCTCCTGGAAATGGGGCGGCGGCTGGCTCGACGCAATGGGCTTCTACGATTTCGCGGGTTCCTCGCTCGTCCACGCCTTCGGTGGCTACGCCGCTCTTGCAGCCGTCATCGTTCTCGGACCTCGCCTTGGAAAATACCTCTCCGGCGGCAAAGTCAAACCCATCCTCGGTCACAGCATGCCGCTCGCAGCGATCGGCGTTTTTCTGCTCTTCCTCGGCTGGTTCGGCTTCAACGGCGGCTCGGTGCTCAGCGCGGACCCGGTTCTCGTTTCGCTCGTCTTCACCACCACGGCCCTCGCTGGTTTTGCTGGCGGACTTTTCGCCGCATTCACCTCGTGGATCGTGCTGAAAAAGCCGGATCTTTCGATGGCCCTCAACGGTATGCTGGCGGGCCTCGTCGGAATCACGGCGGGTGCTGACTCGATCATGCCATGGAATGCCGTCATCGTCGGTGCCATCGCGGGCATCCTCGTTGTGCTGGCGGTCCTGTTCTTCGACAAACTCAAGATCGACGATCCGGTTGGAGCCATCTCGGTCCACGGCATCTGCGGTAACTGGGGCACCATTGCGGTCGGCATCTTCGGTGTGGGCGAATTCAGCCTGGTCACCCAGATCATCGGCACCGCCGCGGTGTCGGTCTTCGCATTCGTGTTCTCGCTGGTCACGTTCGTGATCATCAAGGCGATCTTCGGACTCCGCGTGAGCGAGGAAGAAGAAATTGGCGGTCTCGACGTGGGCGAACACGGGCAGGAAGCCTACCCGGACTTCACCCCGGTCTCAGAAGTCTAAGAGCCACAAGGGAATCAGCAGAAACTCCATCACATGAAAAAAATCGAAGCAATCATCAAGCCGTTCAAACTGGAAGAAGTCAAAGACGCGCTCGCCGACCTCGGAATCGAGGGAATGACGGTGAGCGAGGTCAAAGGCTTCGGCCGGCAGAAGGGCCACACGGAAATCTACCGCGGCAGCGAATACACGGTCGATTTCCTTCCGAAGATCAAGATCGAGGTGGTCCTCTCCGATGCGCTCCTCGAGAGCGCGACGGCGGCCATCGTGAAAGCAGCCAAAACGGGCAAAATCGGAGACGGTAAAGTCTTCGTTTCGCCGGTCGAGGAAGCGATCCGGATTCGGACCGACGAGACGGGCGAACAGGCCGTCTAGTCCCAGAACTCGCTAGGGGTAAAAGGGAGCCATGCAAGGCGGTCCTGCGAAAGCGGGGCCGCCTTCTTTTTTTTCCGGGTCCCCGAGATTCGACCTTGTTCTTGCAAGGAGTGGCGGCTTCCAGCTGCCATCGTTTACGGTCGGCGGCTGGAAGCCGCCGCTCCTTGAGGGATTACCCCGCCAATTCCGCCGCGAGGCGAATCGCGGCGATCATGCTGTCCGGGCGCGCCAGACCTTTGCCGGCAATACCGAACGCCGTGCCGTGATCCGGACTGGTGCGAGGGAACGGCAAACCAAGCGTGACGTTCACCCCCTCGTCAAACGCATGCAGCTTGAGCGGAATCAATCCCTGGTCGTGGTACATGCAGAGCACGGCATCGTGCTCGCCCGCCACGGCTGCATTAAACACGGTGTCGGGCGCGTGCGGGCCGGTGAATTCCGCCACTCCGTCACCGCGCTGCAGCTCGGAAATCGCCGGGCCGATCAGCTCGATTTCCTCGCGCCCGATGTCCCCTCCCTCACCCGCATGCGGGTTCAGACCCGCCACCGCGATCCGTGGACGCGCCAGACCGCGTTCACGAAGGAATCCCGCGAGCAGTCGGCCCACCCGAATGATTTCCGCGCCCTCCAGAGAGCTGGCGATTTCACGGACCGGAACGTGAATCGTGACCAGCGCAACGGTGAGACGCCCGCCGGTGAGGCACATTGCGTGGTTCGGGGTGCGGGTGCGGGCGGCAAAAAATTCCGTCTGACCCGGGAACGGGAAGCCAATGTCGTGCAAAGGTTTTTTGGCGATCGGTCCGGTCACGACTGCGGCCAATTTGCCGGCCAGCGCGCGGCCGGCAGCTTCCTCGAGCGCAACGAGAGCAGCCCGGGCGGACGCGGTATTGGGCTGGCCGGGGATGATGCCTTCCGTGGACCCAATGATTTCGTAAGCGAACGTGCCGGGCAAACGCCCGCTGGCGAGTGCGGCGTGAATGATTTCAGGGCCAATCCCGGCTGGATCGCCGAGGGTGATGCCAATGCTCCGCATGAGAAAAACGTGGCGGTGGCTTCAGAAAAAGCGTCGGAATGACCAGAGAATCGCCGGATCTCTTCGGAAAACTACGAATAAATCTTGATGTAGGCGTTCTGGCGCAAGGTATCGAGCCAGCGCTGAAGTTCCTTGCCCTTTTCCTGCTGGATGAGGTTCTGCTCGATCTCGTCGCGCACCTCGCCGATCGGCTTGGTCGCAGCGTTCTTCCGAGCCTCGACCATCATGATGTAGTAGGAATTTCCAAGCTTGATCACGTCGCTGATCTCGCCGGCGCGCAGAGCGAATGCCCGCTCCGTGAGATCTTTGCTCAACGTATTGCGGTCGATCCATCCCCAATCCCCTTCGGCCTCCTGCGTGCTGGGATCTTCCGAATACATCTGGGCGATGCGCCCGAATTCCGCGCCGCCGACCAGCTTGGTGCGAATTTCCCGCGCCATCTCCTCCTTACCGCCCGCCAGGCCGGTATCGCTGTCTTCGCGCAACACGATCATGCGCAATTTCACCTGCTCCGGCGTCGTGTACTCGGTTTTGTTTTTGTCGTAGAAGCTCTGGATTTGCGTCGGCGAAATCACGAAGTCGCCCCGCACAAACGTCTGGCGCATGGCCATCACGATCATCTTGTCGCGTTCGACCTGTTTGAACCGGGTGACCGTGTAACCCTGGCTTTTCAACGTGCGCACAAACGCAGCGCGGTCGTCGCCGAAATCTTCGCGGATGATGCGTTTGACCTGCTCGTCGATCAGGTATTCCGGGATGTTCAGGCCCTTGTCCTTGAATTCCTGAAGGATCAATTCGCGGTCGATCAGACTTTTCAACGCGCCGAGGCGAATCTCTTTGACGCGGTTGGCGAGATCTTCGCCGCGGTAGCTTTCGAGAAGCGCACGCTCGCGAGCACCGATCATCTCGCGGACCTGGGAATACGTGATCACACTTCCGTTGACGACGGCCGCGATTCCATCGACGACCTCGGCTTGGGAGTAAACCCGAATCGGAGCAACAGACAGCAGGGCGATAGCGAAAACGAAAAGGCGGTTCATCAGAGATGCAGGCGTTTTTCCAGAAAGGTCAAAACCTCGCGCAACATTATTTCCGGGTCCTTTGAAGTCAAGCGGGGGAACTTTCCGCCGAAGAGGATGAAGTCGCTCTTTTTCTGAAGCATCAGTTTGCCTTCGCGGGTCTCAACCGAACGCAACCGCTTCCGGGCGGCCGCGAGGCGGACGCTGCGGAGAACGAGAAGGTTTTCCGCGGCGGGAGGCAGCGGACCATATCGGTCGCGCCATTCTTCGCGGAGTTTTTCCAACGCGGCCTCGTCGGGCGCGTCGGCCGCCTTGCGATACGCTTCAATCCGGGCGCGGGGATCCGCAACGTAAGCACCGGGCAGGAAGGCCGGGATGCGTCCGGTGATGTCCGCGATAAACTCGGCTTCGTTGGTGCTGACAAAATCCAACCGCACGGACGCGGAAGCACCAGTCACGGTTTTTTCTCCGGTAAGCGTCGAGACCGAGCGTTTGAGCATCTTGCAGTAAAGATCGAACCCCACCGCGAGGATATGGCCGCTCTGCGCCGTGCCGAGAATATTACCCGCGCCCCGAATTTCCAGGTCGCGCATCGCAATTTTGAACCCGGCGCCGAGTTCGGAATATTGTTTGATGGCGAGCACCCGCTTGCGCGCGTCCCCACCCGTCATGAGGTCGCGCGGCAGCATAAGGTAGGCGTAGGCTTTGTGGTGGGATCGCCCGACGCGGCCGCGAAGCTGGTAAAGGTCAGCGAGTCCGAAGCGGTCCGCGCGATCGATGATGATCGTATTCGCATTCGGAATATCGAGACCGCTTTCGATGATGGTCGTCGAGACAAGGACGTCGAGATTCCCAGCGATGAATGTCTTCATGATGGCTTCGAGCTCGTGCTCGTCCATCTGACCGTGACCGATGCCAACGCGGGCCTGCGGGCAGAGGTGGCGAATGCGTTCGGCGAGTTTTTCGATGGTGCGGACTCGATTGTGAAGCAAGTAAACCTGGCCACCGCGCTTGAGTTCGCGCGTGATCGCCTCGCGCATCACGCGTTCGTCGTAGGCACAAATGATGGTTTCGACCGGCTGGCGGTTTGGCGGTGGCGTCTCGATGAGAGACATGTCGCGCGCCCCCATGAGCGCGAGGTAGAGCGTGCGTGGAATCGGAGTTGCCGAAAGTGTCAGCACATCGATCAAACGGAATCGGTCCTTGAGGATGTCCTTGTGTTTCACACCAAAGCGCTGCTCCTCATCGACGACAACGAGGCCGAGATTTTTGAAAACAACGTCCGCCGACAGGATGCGGTGGGTGCCGACGGCGATATCGACCTCGCCGCTGGCCAGGCCCTTCACCACCTCGTTTTGTTCACCGCGGGTGCGGAAGCGGTTGAGCGCCTCGACCTTGATCGGGTATTCGCTCATGCGTTCCCGGAGCGTCTGATAATGCTGCTGGGCGAGCACGGTCGTCGGCGCGAGCACGGCCACCTGTTTGCCTCCCATCACCGCTTTGAACGCCGCGCGGATCGCGACCTCGGTTTTGCCAAATCCAACGTCGCCACAGATCAGGCGATCCATCGGACGCAGGGATTCCATGTCGGACTTCGTCTCCGCGATAGCACGGATTTGATCGACCGTCGGCTGAAACACAAACGAGTCTTCAAATTCCTTCTGCCAGTGCGTGTCGGGGCCGAACGCATAACCCGATGTGGTGTCGCGCTCGGCCTGCAGTCGCAACATCGTGGTCGCGTAGTCGAATATCGACCGCTCGGCCTTCTTCATGGCCCGCTGCCACTTGCCGTCGCCGAGTTCGGAAAGTGCGGGATTTTTGCGACCGAGGCCAACGTAACGCGAAACCTGCCAACCTTGATCGAGCGGCACGTAAAGCCGGGAGTCGTCCGCAAATTCGATCGCAAGCACTTCGCTGCTGGCGGATGACCCGTCGTCATTGGCGGCGGAATCGCCATCAGTCAGCCGCTCCATGCCAAGGAACCGTCCGATGCCGTGGTCGAGGTGAACGACCAGATCTCCGGGTTCGAACTCGGTGAAGTCCATCGTGGATCGGGACGCCATCGCCCGTTCGCGTCTCACGAGTTGTCGACGGGCTTTCTGGCTGGCCGACCGGCCAAACAATTCGGCGTCGGCGAGCGCGGCAAGGCGTGCTCCCGGACAGACGAAGCCGCTGGCCAGACTGCCCACGCGGAAATGCAGCGCCGCCGCGTCCAGACCATTATCGCGAGCCAGTTCACCGAACCGCTCCCACTCGCCTTCGTTGTTGCAGAACAGCACCACGTCCCATCCCGTCGTCGCCCATTCTTCGAGCTGACGGAAAAACCGCCGTCGCTTGGCTTCATCGATCACAAAATCACCGGCCTCGAAGACGTCGATACCGGGCGGATGAATGTCCAGAGTATCGCCGTCAGCCGCCGGTTCCGTCTGGATCGTGATCGGGGTCTCCTCGTTGGCCGGATCGATCCCCACCACAAGGTCGTTGGCTCCGATGTAGTCGCGGAGCGTCGTCGTATTTTTTTCGGGATCGCCAACGAGGATGTCGCAGGTGGCGTGGGACATCACCGACGTCTGCGAGTCGAGGTGGAACTCGCGGATCGACTCGATCTCGTCGTCAAAAAATTCGATGCGCACCGGTAACGGGTGCTGCCACGAAAAGATGTCGAGAATGCCGCCACGCCGCGCAAATTGACCGCGCGCAAAAATCTTGGGCGCGCCTTCGTAGCCGGCTTCGGTGAGCTGGCGCTCGAGGGCAGCGATGTCACGGCGCTCCCCGGTGCGCAGCGTGAGCAGGTCTTTTTTGAAGTTGGCGGCGGCGGCAACCGGGCTGTCCAATTCGGCTTCGGTGACGGCGACGAGTTCACCCGTCACGCCGGCAGCGAGCCGGGTGAGGATTTCCAATCGCTCCGAAAGTGTCTCGGGATCAGCGATGACGTCTCCACCGGCAATCGTTTCGATCTCGGGAAAAAGTGCGACGCGCGCGCCCCAAGCCGTCGCGTCCGCGGCGATTTCCTCCTGGCGGCGCACGTCAGAGCACACGAGCCAGACGTTGCCGCGCGATTCGCTCGCGATCAGGACCGCGAGCGCGGAATGTGCCGCTTCCGCCACACCGGCAAAAACCACCGACTGGCCAGGGCGGCACGCAGCGAGTTTCCCGCGAATGGCCGGCACGTCCGCGAGGCGGGCGAGCACGTCGAACGATGAAGACTTACGGCGCATGGAGAACGGATTCGCGATACGCACACCAGATGCGGCCGGCCACGTTGGGCGGTCCGCAAGGCCGGGTATCGACGGACGATACGCTCTGGATCCCGATCCGGCTGTTGGTGAAAAAACATTCATCGGCTGCGAGGAGATCATCGACCGTGAGGGTCATTTCACTCGCGCCGAATCGCGCGAGAATCCAGCCCCGGACCACCCCGTCCCTCACGCCCGGCGCGGGTCTTGGAGTTGCCAGCCCGCCGTTACGAACGAGAAAAAGATTTGCCATGCTCCCACCGATCAAACGGCCAGCGGAGGTCGCGCGAATCGCGTCATCGAACCCGCGTCCGGCCGCGCTGCGTTGAACGCGCAGATGCGGCCAATAGTTTCCGGTTTTCACGACCGGCAAATCCCCGGGAACCATCTCGACCACGGTCGCTGTCAGCGTAGCGATCCCGGCGGCGGCGGGAATCTCCATGGTTTCGGCCAGCGCGACGAGACGGGACGGACCGCCGTCGAAGTCACCGCCGGTCAGGTAAATTCGGACCACTCCCGTCGTGATCGGATTTTCGCTGAACAACGCCGCGACGAAACCTCGCCAACTGTCGGGCGGAAACAATTCGGCGGCCGCTGCGCCGGCAGCCAACCGATCGAGGTGTTCGTCGAGAAACAATGGCCGACGATCAATGACCGCGATCGTTTCAAAAACCGACATGCCGTAGCGAAAGGCCCGGTCAGTGATCGGCAGTTCCGCTCCGGCGCGCCAGGTGTCTCCCTCGAGCAGATATGCGATCATCGGGACGGCGAGGATTCAGCGGCGAAATGCTCCGCGATAAATTCTTCGATATCGGCCGCGTCGAAGGCGGCGCGATTTTCGGGGCGCAACATGCCTTTTTTGAGGAACGGGAACGATTCGTTCGTGACGAGTTCGCGCCAGAAGGCGGTGGTGGGATTGATCGCCGTGAGCAGCTCGCCGCGGGTGCGCTCCGGGTAGCGCGCAGCAAGCGGTGCGGTCTCCCAACGCGCGCCGATCCGGCAGCCCGCTTCGCGCGCGGCCGCGGAAAATCCGACCTCGTAGAGCCGGACGATCAGGTATTTCTCGGCGCAGGGAATGTGCACGACTCGGGACCAGAAATCGCGAAACCATGGCGCGACGGCCGTTTCGCCGGAAACTGCGAAAAAATAACTTTGCAGGTGTGGCTCGATCTCGTGGCTATCAGTCATTCCCCAGACATCGACAGGTCGGGCCGTCATTTCCGCGGCGATGACTGCGAGATCGGTGCACGGTCCGAAAACGCTGTCATTGGCAAACACGACCCCTTTGGCGACGGCTTCCCCCGCGTGAGTCAGACCCACTTTCCACGAGCCGAAATCGTATCCGATATTGGTGCGCACGATGGCGAGGTCGGCGTGGCCTTTCAGCACGTCGAGGCCTCGTACGTTCAGCGGCTCGGTGGTGCTGACAAAAATAATCGCCGAACAAAATTCACGCAACGCGTCGAGGTATCGCAGCCTGCCGGCCGGGACAAATTCATCCGCGGTGTGGTGCGCAAAAATCGCGATCGGCCGGGGATCGCTGGAACCGAGCGCCGCCGCATTCCATTCCTCGACGCGAAGCACACGGGCCGCCGGCTGGCAAAGGCGAATGCCGAGTGTGCGTTTGGCAGCCTCGGCGGCAGCGTGCAGCGGATGGAGCTGTTTGCGCCGCAGGCGGGCGTAAAGTTCGGGATAAATATCCACTCGGTGCGAGGCCCGCGGAGGCGGGCTACTCGTCGTCGTCTTCGTCGGCTCCGTTGCCGAGCGCGCCGTTTCGTTCGAGTCGTTTGCGCAGGGTGGCGCGGGTGATGCCGAGAAGTTTGGCGGCCTGGACCTGGTTGTTGCCGGTGCGGGACATGGCCTTGAGGGTAAATTCCCGCTCGAGCCAAGGCAGGAGCTGGATGGCGTCGTCGGCCGCGGCCGCGGAGAACAACGCGTTGATCGCGCTGTCGATGGTGAGCGGGGCGCTGTGATGCAGCGGTCCGGAGAATCCGCCGGATTCGCTGGACGGGGCCGCTGCCGGTCGTTCCACGGGCGGACGGTCGGTCGTGACGACGGCTTGTCCGAGTGGAATATCCTTCGGCAGAAGCACGTCGGAGGTTGCCATCACCGTGGCACGTTGGATCGTATTTTCGAGCTCACGCACGTTGCCGGGCCATGGATAAGCTTCGAGCAGGCGAACACTCTCCTCGGAAAGTTTAAGCAACGGACGATGGCGCTGATTGGCGATCTTCTGGAGAAAATATTCGGCGAGCAGCTGGATGTCGTCCACGCGGGCGCGAAGCGGCGGCAGATGAATTCGGACAACGTTCAGTCGGTAAAAAAGATCTTCGCGGAACGTTCGGGCCACGACCTCGTCCTCGAGCTTTTTATTGGTCGCGCAAACGATCCGAACGTCGGTGCGAATCGTCTGATTGCCACCGACGCGCGAAAATTCCCCTTCCTGCAACACGCGCAGCAGCTTGCTCTGGACGGGCAGCGGCATTTCGCCGACTTCGTCGAGAAAGAGTGATCCACCGTCGCATTGCTCGAAACGACCGATGCGCTGGTTGTGTGCACCGGTGAAGGCCCCGCGCTCGTGGCCGAAAAGTTCGCTCTCGAGAAGATTTTCCGGAATTGCGGCGCAATTGATCGCGAGGAAACTCCCGCTGCTCCGCGCGCTGTAATGGTGAATGGCGCGAGCGACGAGTTCTTTGCCCGAGCCACTCTCGCCGGTGATCATTACGGGCGCATCGCTGGTCGCGACCCGGCCGATCATTTTGAAAACCTGCTGCATCGCCTCGGACTTGCCGACGATGTCGTCCTTGTGCTCCTCGACGGTGAGCAGCGGTTTGAATGGCGTTGCCGCGCTGAGGTCGGCCCGCTCTTTCAGGGCGGAATCGACGATCATCTTGAGATTGAACGGAAGCTGCTCCTTGCGAACAAAATCGAAGGCACCCAGCTTCATCGACTCGATCACCGACTGCGTTGTTCCGAAGGCGCTCGTGATAATGACCATCGCGTTCGGCGACGCTTTGCGAATGCGCGCGAGCAATTCCAGACCGCTCGAAGGATGCAGGTGCATTTCGGCGAGAATGAGATCCGGGCTCTCGATGCTGAATGTCTTGAACGCGGTGTCGGACGCGGTCTCGGTGAGGACGCGGGTCGTCGGAGTTTCCAGCTGGTTCTTGGCCCAGGCGAGGAAATCGGTCTCCCGATCCACGATGAGAATGGTGTTTTTGTCTTTCGGCATGGGGTACGGCTAAACGCCTCCGTAGCGGCGGCTGCGGCCACTGTAATCAGCGAGGGCTGCGAGTAAATCCGCCTTTGTGAAATCGGGCCAGTACTTCGGAGTGACGTGAATTTCGGTGTAACTGAGCTGCCAGAGCAGGAAATTTGACAGGCGAAGTTCGCCCGAGGTCCGGATCAGTAAATCCGGATCAGGGACGCCCGCCGTGTAAAGGTAGGCGTCAACGAGCTCGGGAGAAATTTCGTCTTCGGTGATCTCGCCGGCTTTCGCCGCCCGGACGATGCGCGTGATGGCATCGACAATTTCCAACCGCCCGCTGTAGCTGAGGGCCAAGGTGAGAACGAGGCGGTCGTTCGCCTCGGTGGAACTGACCGCACGATCAAGACGTTTGCGGCACGACGCGGGCAAATCGTCGAGCCGGCCGATGGCCTGAAGACGCACGCCTTTTTCGACCATCTCGGAAGTCTTTTCCTGAAGAAACCGATCGAGCAGAAGCATGAGCGCGTCGACTTCCGCGCGCGGGCGTTTCCAATTTTCCGCAGAGAACGCGTAAAGCGTGAGGTAGCGCACCCCGGCATCGCGGCAGCCTTCGACGCACTCGCCGACCGCCTGGCTGCCCTGTTCGTGGCCCTTGATGCGTGGCAGACCACGGGACTGAGCCCACCGGCCATTGCCGTCCATAATGACGGCGACGTGCCGCGGGACGTTGGCGGGCGGAGCGGTCATTCCATTCTCACGGAGGGGCTGGGCGACGGTCGCGGTCAAAGATTTCAGGGATGGGATGGAATTGCCGACTGATGAATTTTCGCCAAATCGTGCCGACGGCGGCAGGCGACCTGTTCAATTTTGATCAGTTACAAGTCTTGCTGGAAACGAGACAAGCGAAATCGCAGCCATTGACGCCCGGGAGGTCGTCGCGGATAGTGCGGGAGGGTGAACGAGCCGGGACGGTTGGAAAAGGCAGCGGCGTATTTTGGACGTGCGACTCGTTTGCGTTGTCCGGTCTGCGGGCGCTCCCCGATTTTTCCTCCCGTGCGATCCATCCGTCGGCTTTCCGATTGGTTCACCCCGCTCGACGGATGTCCGCGCTGCGGATACGCGTATGACCGCGAGCCCGGGTATTTTTTGATGGCGGTCTGGGCGGTCAATTACGGAGCCGGCAGTCTGCTTGGGATCATCATTTACCTGATCGTGCGGTTGAACTTCGACTGGCCGATATCGTGGGTACTCGCCGCCGTACTCAGCCCCGTCCTGGCGTTCAACCTTTTGTTTGCCCGGCATTCGAAGGCGTATTTCATCGCGATGGACCATTTGTTCGATCCGCACGAACGCGAAGGCGGCGACGATCGGGGCAATCGTCCGCTCGACCCACTCCCGGTGCAACCGGCTCCGCCGACGAAGCAGCCTGCCCCGGAACCTTGCGAAAAGCCGGCCGGAGTGCGATAAGCGCCCGCCTTATGCCGGGTCGCCGCATTTTTTTCTGCCTGCTCGTCTTCCTTTTTACCGCCGCGGCCCACGGTCAGGCATCGCAGAGCGACCTCGATTCTCTCGGCATTCCGGTGCCCGCGGATGCCGTGGAAACCCCGGTGGCGCGCATCAAAGTCGATTTACCCGGAGCGAAGGACAACGTGAAAGTCGTGCGACTCGCAGACGGATCGACGGGATTTGTGGTAAAACGGCTGGGTGAGGGCACGGATCGCCTGCTGACGCCGGAAGAATTTGCGGATTTTGTTTACAACGCGAAAGCCGGCCGCGGCTGGTTGGAAACGCTGTTCAACATTACGAGCCCGGTGGGAATTTTGTGGGTTTCGCTCGGCCTGATCGGCCAATTGCTTTTCACCGGCCGCATGCTCATCCAGTGGATTTCCAGCGAACGCGAGCGGAGGTCGGTGGTGCCCGTGGCCTTCTGGTGGATGAGCCTGATTGGAGCGACGATGTTGCTGGTGTATTTCATCTGGCGGCGCGACATCGTCGGCATCCTCGGCCAGGCGACCGGATGGTTCATTTACATCCGGAATCTCGTGTTGATCCGACGGTCCCGCGGTGCATAGGGACGCTGTCCGCGGACCAACCCGGCGAATTTCTATGACTCGGTGGGTATCGACGTAAGGGTTGTCAGCCCGTGGCGGGCTCGTCTAACTTGCAGGGCTGCCAAAATTGCCATGTCCGCCCATCCCGTTCTTTACCTCGACAACAACGCGACGACCCAGGTCGATCCCGGGGTATTCGACGCCATGGTGCCCTGGTTGCGGGATCATTACGGAAATCCCTCGTCCGCTTACGGCATGGGACGCCGTGCCTGGGACGCCATCGAAACCGCACGCACACAATGCGCAAGCCTGCTCGGGTGCGAGGCGGAGGAAATCGTTTTCACAAGCTGCGGCACTGAGTCGATCAACACGGCCATCCAATCCGCCCTCGCGGTCGATCCGGACCGGACTCACGTGATCACGTCCGCCGTCGAGCACAGCGCGACGATGAAGCTGTGCGAACACCTCGCCCGTCGCGGGCACGAAATCACGTGGCTGCCAGTGGAGACCAACGGCCAGCTTGATCTCGAGCGCTTGCAGAGTTCGATTCGTCCGGAAACTGCCATCGTCACTCTTCTGGCCGCCAACAACGAAACCGGCGTGTTGTTTCCGACCGATCGCATCGCCGAGATTTGCCGGACCAAACGTGTGCTTTTCCACAGTGATGCGGTCCAGGCCGTCGGAAAACTGCCCGTCAACGCTGCCGGCAGCGGAGCACATTTTCTTTCGGTCTCGGGCCACAAACTCCATTGCCCGAAAGGCGTGGGCCTGCTCGTCGTGAACAAACGCACGCGTTTTACGCCGCTGCTGCGCGGAAGCCAGGAAAATACCCGGCGCGCCGGCACACAAAACGTGGCGTCGATCGTCGGACTCGGAGCGGCTTGCGAAATTGCGAAACGTCACCTCGACGAAGAACAAATCCGCGTAAGGGCCATGCGGGACCGCTTCGAAGCGGCCATGCTCGAGCTTCTGCCGGGCACCGAAATCAATGGCGACCCGATCAATCGCCTGCCCAACACCACAAATCTGAGTTTTGACGGAATCGAGGCCGAGGGCGCTCTCGTGTTGCTCGACGCCAGGGGAATCTGCTGCTCCGCCGGTTCGGCGTGCACCAGCGGCTCGGTGAATCCCTCCCATGTCCTGAAAGCCATGGGATTTTCGAACGACCGTGCCCGCGCGAGCCTTCGATTTTCGTTCGGCCGGTTCAACACCGACGAAGAAGTCGATACGGCCATCGCGACAATCCCCGCCGTGATCAATCGACTGCGCGGTCTCGCGCCGGCCAGCGGCGGTCCCGTTCTGGTTTCCTAGATTCTGGAAAAAGGGTCAGAGCCGTCCGCGGGAAAACGCCGGTACGAGCACTGAGGCCATGCCGGCGGCAGTGGCGGCTTCGATGCCGAGCTGCGTGTCTTCAAAGACGAGGCAATCCGCCGGAGCGACGTCGATGCGGCGGGCGGCTTCCAGAAACGGATCGGGAGCTGGTTTGCCGCGCACATAATCCTCCGCACACACGACGGCGTCGAACCAATCGATAATTCCCAGCGCCCCGAGTGTGCCTTCGACGAGCTGGCGATGCCCACCGGATGCCACCGCGATTCGCGAGCGGCCGCGGGATTGCCGCGCAATTTCCATAACCTCGGCGATCGGCTCGACCTCCGGAATCAGCGCCAGATACGCGTCCTCCTTGATTCGCACCGTTTCTTCCACGTCCAGAGTGAGCCCGAATTTTTCGTTGAGTTGTTCGACGATCACCCCGGTTGGCGTCCCGCCCCACAGGTAAAAAAGATCTTCGGGGAATTGACCTCCCAACCGCTCCATCGCCAGAGACCACGCCCGGTAATGCAGCGGCATCGAGTCGGCCAGCGTGCCGTCACAATCGAAAATCAGGCCCGCAAAGTCACGGTCCGGAAGGTCCAGTTTGATCATGCCCGACCGGGGTAGCGGACGCGCGCGCTGCCGTCACGCACTATGGCCGATCATTCCGCCGGCACCGGCGCAGTCAACTCCGTGGGCATCACGTCATCGGTAATCAGCGGAAGATCTTCGACGGAATTCTGCGGACCATCGAGCGGGGCCTCGTCAAGATCGGGAAGCGGGGCGTCATCGACGATTGGTCCGGTGTAGGGACGATTGGATGCGCGGGCGGGTTCCTCCGGTGCGCGTTCGACGGCGATCGCGTAGGCCCTCCGCGGCGGGGCCGGTGCGATCATTTCGTTGGCGACGTATCCGGTTTGGAGAGTGCCGATCTGAACGAGGCTAAAACCAAATTCCCGCCTCAGCAGACGCACCCGATTATCGAGATCGAGCCGCGCGTCGGGTGGGCCCGGTTGCGCGGGACCGTAGCGGTAAAACGGCGCCCGGTCGCGGACGACCATGTATTCGGGTGCGGTCTCGGCGGTGAAGGTTTCCGTCGCGCATCCCGCCAGCAATCCGCAAAGGAGCGACGCCACCAGCAAACGAAATTTTTCCGCCTCAACCATTCGTCAAATTTTTCGCCGTGGTCGTCGCGACCTGTGCAAGATCGTGCAAATACCACGCCTCGAGATCGGCGGCGAGGGATTGCGCGTCGAAGCGTTTGTGCACCAGTGATCGTGCCCGCTGGATCAGGCCCTGCCGAAACGGTCCGTCGTCGAGCACACGTTCGATCGCCCTCGTGAAAGCAGTGGCGTCCCCCGACGGAGCCAGCACTGCGTCTTTACCACTTGTCGCGATTTCCCGCACCCCGTCGACGGATGACGCCACCACGGGCACGCCGGACGCCATGGCTTCCAGGACCGTCATCGGCAGACCCTCGTAACGGGACGGCAGTACCACGACATCGAGCGCATGATACAGACTCGCCCGGTCGCTCACCGTGCCCGCAAACCGGACGGCATCGCCGAGATCCGCTGCGTTCTTCCGCAACGCCGTCTCGTCCGGTCCGGAACCAAAAAAAGCCAGCACGCTGCCGGGACGAGCGCGGAGGATCGGACGCGCCGCCGTCAGCAGCAGGTCGAAATTTTTTTGATGAACCAAACGTCCGACGCCACCGATGACCGTTGCGTCCGGAGGCAATCCGAACCGTTCGCGCGCCGACCGTCGCGATTCGTCCGTGGGTGGTGCAAACACCGTGAGATCCACGCTGTTTGGCAGGAGCGTCACGCGCTCGGACGGCAGGCCCTCGATGTCCGTGAGCAACTCCGCGACGGATCGCGAGACGGCCAGCACCCGCGTGGAGAGGTGATTCGTGAGTGAGTCGATCAGGAGCACCGTGGGCGAATCCGACCGGAAGGCGTCGTTGCACTGATCGGAATTGTACCGGCAGCGCACGCCGGCAAGGGCGGCCAGTGGTTTGGCGATCCAGTTCGACGCAAAGAGGTGGCAATGCACCACGTCGTATCGCTCCCGCCGCAGCAATCGCGGAAGGTTTACGACGTAAGCTGGCGGGAACCGGTGCGCGGCCAGCGAATGAACCGGCACACCGAGCGCCGCAAAGGCATCCGCAAAAACACCCCGCCCGTGCATCGCGGCGACCTCGTGCCGAAACCGCGAGCGGTCCGCAAATTTCACGAGATTCAGCAGCGCGGTCTGCGCGCCGCCGAGATCAAGACTGTCGATCACGTGAAGGATGCGAATCATCGGAAATCCCTGCTCATACAGTCCGCGCGAAATCGCGGCAAAACCTGATTCCGCTGACCCGTCTTTGACACGTCTGGTAGCGTCGCAAAAATTTCGCAGATCCATGACTCCTCCTCCACTCCGCTGGGGCACGATCGGCACCGGCCGCATCGCCCATGATTTCGCCGAAGGTCTTTCGCAATATCCCGATGGAGTGCTGACCGCCATCGGCAGCCGGAGTGCAAAGGAAGCCGCGGATTTTGCCGTCAAATTTCCTGCACCACACGTCCACGACAGCTACGAGGACCTGCTCGCCAATCCCGAGGTCGAAATCGTTTACATTTCGACCCCGCACCCCATGCACGCCGAGTGGGCAATTCGCGCGGCAAAGGCGGGCAAACACATCCTCTGCGAAAAACCGCTGACGATGAATCTCTCCGAAGCCCGTGAAGTCGTCGCCGCGGTGCGGGCCGCGGGGGTTTTCCTCATGGAGGCCTACATCTACCGGTGCCAGCCCCAGACCGCCCGAATCGTGGAAATGCTGCGCGGCGGCGCGATTGGCGACCTGCGAATGATCGAAGCCAGCCGGAGTTTTGCCGTGGATTTCCATGCCGAGTCGCGCCTTTTCAACCGGGAACTTGGCGGCGGCGGCATCCTCGACATTGGCTGTTACCCGTTATCCACGGTGCGTCTGCTGGCCGGGGCCGCGCTGGGCCTACCGTTCGCAGATCCACTCGAAGTCCAGGGTATGGGTGCGCTGTCACCGGAAACCGGGGTGGACCTTTGGGCTGCGGCTCTCATGCGATTCGACCGTGACATCATCGCGCGTCTCTCGTGCGGCATACATATCAGCCAGCCTGAGCGCGTCGTGCTCTCCGGTTCGCTCGGCACAATAGAGGTGTCGCGCTTCTGGTCCGGACCCTGGAAGGATCAGCCGTCCGAACTCCGATTCCAACCTCACCGCCAGCCGGCCGAAGTGATTCCGCTGCCTTGGGAAACCAATCGATTTGTCTCCGAGATTGATGCCGTCACACGGGCGATTCGGAACGGACAGTTGGAATGCGAATGCACGACACTCGAAGACACGCTGGGAAACATGGCGACGCTGGACCGCTGGCGCCAAAGCATCGGTCTGTCCTACGACGCCGACAGCGCCCTTCGCTGACTCACCGCGAAAAGCGCCACGGCCGCCGCGCAAACGCCGAACGCAATCGGCAGCCCAACCAGGGAAGCACCAAAAATTTCGTTTTCGCTCGCGCCCGGTGACGCCGTCCGCAGACGCGCGGTGAGGCCCGCGAAGAGCAGTCCGGCGAAGCCGTAACCGAGGTTCAGCGCCACGCCGCGGAAACTCAGGACCGTGGCCCGCAACTCCGAGCCTGACCAGGAATTGAGGTAGTGGGAGAGGAAAAATCCCACGAACGGCATGGCCAAACCAAGCGGCAGAATGGCAACCACGCCGTAAACCGGGATCGCCAAGGCCGCGCCGACCAGCCCGAGAAACGCGATGCCTCCGGCGATGAGGAAATTTGTTCCAGCCGAACCGCGTTCGACGAGCCGCCGGGCGAGTGGAGCCGCAACAAATCCCAGCAAAGCAAAACCCGATCCGATCACACCATTGGCCACCGGAGGCAATTCGATCAGGCGATAAAAATTGCTCGCGAAGGTCAGGAAAAGCCGGACCGCGCTGTCGCAGACGAGTCCCGCCATAATCACGAACAGGATGCGGCGGTCCGTTACGACGCACCGCGCACCAAGCCAGATATTTCGCAGAGCGCGGCCGACCGACGCCGTCTCCGTGCGGGTTGCGGAAAGCGGCTCTCGCAAAGCCAGCGCCACTCCGAGACACAACACCGCCGTGGCCAGCGTGGCGTAAACCGGCCACCGGACCGTCGCCGCCTGCGCCGGCACCCAGTCCATGCCAAACCAGGCCGCCAGGTTTCCGACAAATGCCGCGTCGTACAAGGCGCCGCCCGCCACCATCGCCACAAAAAATGCACCGGACTGCCAGCGCATCAGCGTGGCCAGCACGTTGGGCCACTCGCCAACCCGGCCGTCAGCCGCCATCGAATCGTACGCGAGGGCTTCGTCCGCCCCGCTCGCGGCCGCTTCCGCCGCGC
>JBGTDR010000218.1:0-4284 GCA_041748215.1 Chthoniobacterales bacterium | reverse complement strand
CCCACGGTGCGGCGCGGGTTTCGGTGCGCACCTTGACGTCGCCACCGTCTGGAAAAAGAAACGTCACGCCCGCGTGATGAATCCATTCCGGGCTGGTGAACGCGTGCGTTTCGCCTTTCGCCAGCGGATCCGGGCTCGAGTTGACGATAACCGGCCCGTCCGCCCAGCGTTGATCGATCGTGGTGACGACGGGCAGCGCCGTGTCGTCGGGCAGGATGTCGTTGCCGAGACAGACGACGGAGTCGGGCAGGAAAAACCATGCCTTGCGGGCTTGCAGGCCACCGCGCCGGAGTTCCATCGCGGCAACCCCCACTAATCCATCGGAGACCCCTCCGGCAAAATCACTGAAACCCTGGGCTCCACGTCCCCACATATGTCGGGGAAACGGCACGCTGGGATTCACGACATTGCTGACGCCGGGAACGTGCCGCCAGTCCCAGAGCGGAAAGATGTCTTGGTATTCGTCGCCGGTGACCATCAGCGCCATTGCGCCATCGCCAAGGTGATAACCGCGTTCATTTTCGTCGTTCCCGGTTTCGTAACCCTGGATCCGCCGCGATGACATACGGGCCGAAGCGTAAAAGCCGGGCCGTTGGTGCGTCATGTAATCGGACATCCAATAAAGACGATTTCCCGCGGGAGTTGAGCCGGGATCCGCCTTGCCTCCGAGCCGGTCGGCGAAAGATTCCAATTCGCTACGATGGAGCGAATCGATTGCGGCTGCGGATCGAAGTGCCGCGCGCACGCCATTGGAAGGGTTGCCCAGGTTCGGTCGCGCAATCTGGCGTCCGGTCGTCAAATAATCGAGATTCCGACCGCGCGATTGGAAGGCAAAACCTTGAAGGAGGAATTGCGTGAGGGTGTCCACCGACTCGGGAGAAAAGGCAAACGGTGTGCCCCGCAAGGCGACGGCGAGTGCGGTGGCGTCACGGATCAATCCGGCTCCGTAGCCGCCCGAATAAAGCTGCGGCCCGTGCTGGTGAAAACTCCAGTCGACCTGGATGCTCTCGGGGCGGCCCGGTTTGATCTCGACCTCCGCCATCTGGACGTAGCGCGTGATGGCCGCTGCGTCGCCGGTGAGGCAATTGGCGACGACCTGAATTTCGACCTCGTCCATCAGGTTGGCTCCGGTCGCGGTGAATCCGGCGTAATCGAGAGTGCCGTCGGGCCGCACGCAGGTGCGTAGAATTTTTAACACCTGCTCGAGCTGAAGGGGACTGAGCTGATCTTCGAAAAGCAAAGCGGTCCGGGCGAGTGATTTGGGCACCCCGATTTGCCGGGCCCAATTGGGAGCGATGGGAGCTTCCTGCGCGAGCCAATGCGTGAGCGCGCGCTGAATGGCTGCGGCCAGAATTTTGCCGCGGGCGGCGTCCGTCGTGTGATAGTACGCGGTGGCGAGTCGTTCCACTCGACGGAAATGATCGAGGCGTTTTTTGCCATCTGAGCCGGGTGGGCCGAGATCCGGCCAGTTCCCTTGCGCATCAAGACCCGCCAGCAATTCGTCGGTCGCTGCCGCGTCGGGAGGTGATCCCGCGAAATCTTCTGCGAGCCGATTTTTGAGGCCCGCAATGTCCGCTTCTCCGCCGGCGGGCGGCGGCTCCGCTGCGAGGGCATTGGCGCAAAACAGGCTCATTGCGGCAACGACAGTTGGAAGATAACGGATGATCCGGAACAAACGATTGGCGGGGAGCACGGAGGCAATCGTAGGGATGCGGGGTTGGAAAAAAAGCGTCGGATTGAGGTGACGGTAACCCTTGGGACGGACAGACCGGATTCGATGTGGAAAATGCAGTCTTCGGGGATTGCTACGGTGTTTCCACGATAGCGCGGACGCCCTTGCTTTCCCGGCCGGTGGCGTCCACCGCGGTCACGCGGAAAAGACCGTGCTCGCGTTTGGTGATGCCGGGGGCCACGACGGTGAAGTTCAAAGCTTTGACGTTGCCCGCCACGAGCCGGTAATCGGGTTCGTCGTTGAGGTGGCCGTAAACGTTGTAGGCGACCGCGTCGGGGCTTTTTTGCCAGCGCAGCTCGACCTTTTCGCCCGGCTGGATCGCGGCTCGCAAGTCCGTCGGGGCCGCGAGGGAACGGACTGCGGGAATCCTGGTGATGAGATATCTGGCGTCGGCCGTGGTTGGAAATTCCACAAAATCGGGATACGTCGAGGTGGTGGTGACCGGTTGACCGGCGTCGTTGGTCACGACGGCGCGTTCGATGCCGGGATAATGAATCCGGGCCGGGCCGCCGATCCGCGATAACACAACGATCTCCTCGGCGTGACCTCCGGCCCAACGGGAGGAAATTTCAAAGTTTCCCCGGGCCACGAGGCCGCGGAAGGACCCCTCCGGCCACGCGGCGGGCAGGGCGGGAAGGATGTCGATGAAACCTTCGTGGCTCTGGAGGAGCATTTCCGCCACGCCGGCGGTGCCGCCGAAATTGCCGTCGATCTGGAAGGGCGGGTGGGTGTCCCAGAGGTTGTCGAGGGTGCAGGTCTTCAGCAGCGTCTGGTAGAGCTGGTGGGCGCGTTCGCCGTCCTTGATGCGCGCCCAGCAATTCAGGCGCAACGCCATGGCCCAGCCGGTGGATTTGTCGCCGCGACGGTCGAGGCTTTCGCGGGCGGCGTCGAGCCACGCGGGAGTCGAGGAATTGATGAGCGTGCCGGGAGCTAGTCCCAGCAGGTGGGAGATGTGGCGGTGCTTGGGATCGACGAGGTCGCCGTAATATTTTTCCTCGCGGTATTCCTTGATCTGCCCCGACCAGCCGATTTGCACCGGGTCGAGCCGGGGGAGTTGCGCGGCCAGGACGGCGAGGAGTGGATCGTCGTCACCGAGAATTTTTGCGGCCTTCAACGCGTCGGCGTGGTTTTCGGTGATCATCTGCTGGTCGAAGGCGCTGCCGACCGTCTCGTAATGGAGGTTTGTTTCGCGGGAACGCTGCTCGGGCGAATAGGACGGAGCGGCGAGCAGCAGGCCGTCGTTTTCGACCACGACCTTGGAGAGAAAACGCGCCATGCCGAGAATCGTCGGGTAAGCGACGTCGCGAAGAACCGTTTTGTCGCCGGTGAACTCGTAATAATCCCAAAACATCTTGGTGGTGAGCGCGCCGGTGCCGGGACCGGAGTGGCCGCCGGGGCCGCTGATGTTGTAGGCCGACGCGCCGGTGCCGATGGTCCAGCCGTTGTCCGCTTCGAGCGCCGCGGGATTGTGTTTTTTGATGTAGTCGGTCGCCACGCCGGCGCTGGCTTCGCGCGAGGCTGCATTGTAATCGACGAACGGCTGGAAGAGTTCGGCGAGGTTGGTGTTGAAGACCGGCCAGTAATTCATCTGGACGTTGATGTTGTGCCAGTATCCGCCGGTCCACGGGGACACCTCGTATTGACTCCAGATGCCCTGGAGATTGGGCGGCAGGGTGCCGGGGCGGGAGGAACTGATGAGGAGGTAGCGGCCGAAGTTAAAATAAAGCTCTTCGAGGTAAGGATCGTGCTGGCCGTCCTTGTAGCGGCGAAGCAACTCGTCCGTCGGAACGGTGGCGGGTTTGCCCCCGAGGTCGATCTCGGCACGATCGAAAAGACGGCGGTAATCGGCCTCGTGGGCGGCACGCAAAGCTTCGGAGGATTTCGCGGCGGCGGCGGTTATGATGGCGGAAACCTTTTCGTGCGGGTGGGGGTTGCCGGCGAGTTTTTTTGACCGGTTGTTTTCGGTGAAGACGCGGGGTTCGAGTTGGTAGTTGGTGCCGAGAGCGACAAGCAGCGTTGCCGCGTCGGCTCCGGTGACGGTGATGCGGCCGGTCTTGGCGTCCGCCTCGAGTTTGCCGCCGGTGGGCAGGACCTTGAGCTGACCCTCGTAAAAAATGTCGAGGGTTTCGATGCGGCCACCGAACGTGAGCAGATCGCCCTCCGCGGTGACGGTGCCCTCGCGTCCGCGGTGGTTCGATTCCGGACCGAAGGGGCGCAGGTAAGGGATCTCCGGGCGCGCGGTGAACGAGATGCTGCCCGGGCGGTCGGCGGTGAGGCGGACAACGAGGACCTTGTCGGGGTAACTCGCAAAATATTCGCGGCGATAGGTCACGCCGCCATGGCGGTAAGTCACGGTCGAGACGGCGTTGTTCAGCGAAAGCTCGCGGCGGTAATCGGTGATGTCGTCGTGGCCGAAATCGAGAAAAACGTCGGCGAAGCTGGTGAGGCCAACGCCATTCCACAGGCTGTTGGTCGCGAGGCTGTTTTCGGTGAGTTGGATGCGTTCGGTGCCGGTGCGGCCGAAAAGCGACGCGCCGAGGTAGCCGTTGCCG
>JBGTDR010000217.1:0-11032 GCA_041748215.1 Chthoniobacterales bacterium | reverse complement strand
CGAAGACACCCACTATGACGTGGAGGAAATCGTGCGCCACCTCGCGAACGTGCGGGGTGGTCACCGGTTTGCAGATTTTGCCGCCGGTGCCAGTGACCGGCTCGCCGTTGCGTCGCGCGGACTCTACGGCCACATCGATCTTCCGGGCTACCTCGACGCGGGCTTGTGCCCCGGCTACGGCGAAGGCACCTGGGAAGCGGTGGATCGGTTTCTCGACGGCAGCCTGCGTCCCACGGGCACCGAGCCCGGCGGGATTCGCAAAGGCGACATCGAACGCGCCATCCTCGAATGGCACAGCCTCATCCGGCACATCGTCCACGCACCGGACGCCGCCGCCCCTCGCTGGACCGATCTGCAACACGCCGCCGCCGCATTCCTGAAAACGTTCGCGCCCCGCACGACCGCCCGCTTCGACACCCGCCTGCCCGCGTCCTACCAACGCGCACCGGGATCGGTCACGCCCTTCGCCGCGGCTTGAGCGCGATCACTGGGCCATTCGAGATGGCAAAGACGTGATGGTTAATACGAGACCACCAAAAAACCGTTTGGTCCCGGACTCCTCGCGAAGCTCCAGCTTTTCCAGATCAACCCGCGTGATGAGGAGCTGATGCTCGGCAAGTTTTTGCGACAGTTCCTTCACCGATTCTGTAGAAAGAACGGCCTCCCTGAGCGGGGCATGGATCGCCTGGATATGCGGATTGTGCATGTTCCCAGCTGACGCGAGCGCCGCCCGCAGCTCGTTCGGGGCGCGCGTTTCGAGGTGCGCCATGACGGTAGCCTGGAATTTCGGGTCCTTCCACGCCGGTCCCAGATCCGCCCACTTCAAACGTTCGAGCCGACCGGACGCCGTCAATTTGGCCAGCACACTATCCACCGACTCAGCATCGGAATTGTTCGGCGCCCATTCCAACACGACTTGATCCTCGCTGCGGGCCCGGTCGATCCAGGCGGATTGCAACGATCCGAGGAAAAGCCCCATGGCGATCACAACGGTGGCCGGATGTTTCACAGCGAAAGAATCGCGCGGGATCAATCGACCGTCCAGCGGGCGCGTGCGGAGTTCACCAGTTCGCCACGCAATCGCGGCCGGTGTGTTGCGAGCTGGCGGGTGTGTATTGGTGGAATTCGATGTCGACGCCTGCGGGGTCACGGCACCACGCCTGCCAGCTCTGGTCGGCTCCGAGCTTCGGCTCTGTGCACACGATTCCGCGGGAGGCCAGGCGATCGACCCACGCGGCGAGGTCATCCACTTCGAGGCAGAAATGTCCGATTCCCTGTGGCCCGGACACACTCTCCGCCCGCTCGAAAACTTCAACAAATTGATCCTCCGCGATCTCGAGGTAAAAGCCGATCCGACGGCCTTCCCGGAGAAATTCAAAACGCTTCGTCAATCCCAGCGCCCCACAATAAAACGCCTCGCACGCCGCGAGATCCGGCGCGAACAAACACACGTGGGCAAGTTTTTTGATCATGCCACCAGTCCAATCGGAACGTGCGGTCGACCGCCAGACCGAATCGTCGCCCACTCGCTGACGTGTCGATTTCGCCATTTTTTGCGCGCGCCAGTTGCTATTGATCGATTTTCATCGAACTTAACGGCACGAGGCCGAACGATGACCGTCCGGTCGCAAAACCAACTGAGAAATCACAAACATCATGAGCAAAGATCTGACCCACGAAGCCCCCCGCGGACCCCGCACCCGCCTTGGAAATTACGTCATTCTCGCCCGCGCGCTCGACAAGGGCCGCGCCGAACTCGACGGCAAGGGTGGCGATTACCACTTCGATTGCCCGCTCGACAACATGCTCTTCGGCTTCAAGGGCGTTGCGGGAGCCGACGTGAAACAGCTTCTCGCCGACGGCGCGTCCGACGAGGAGGTGGTTGCCTGGCTTGACAGTCACGGCACCCCGAAAACACCGGAGGAGCTCGCCAAATGGTCGGCTGAGATGGAGGCATTTCTGCCCACTCACAATGCCGACCTGAAGGAGTTTTTCGACGGTGAATGTCAGCGCCTCGGCCTCGACAAAGAAACGACCACACTCTTCGACTATCTCGAGGTCGACGACCGCGCCACCTACGCCACGGCGTAACTAGCGCGCGTTTTTCAAATCTCGACCCCGCCGCCGCGTCCGATCCGCGTGGCGGCGGCCGGGTTTGACATCACGGATTGGACCGCCAGAGTGCCCGGCGTGATGCCCTTTCGTAGTGCGATCATTTTCGGATTGGCCGCCCTCGTTTTTTCCGGGACCAGCACGCTGTCGGCCGCGACGAAAAAGACGATCCAGCAGCTCACGTCGATTTTCGAGAACAGCACGACCGATTTGCAATACACGTTTGTCGCCAACATCGGAGACTTGCGCGGCTACACGTTCGGTTTTGCGGGATTCACCAGCGGGACGTATTCCGGCAGTTTTTTTCTCAAGGAATACGAACGCCTGCGACCGGACAATCCGCTGGTCCGGTTCATTCCGGCGTTTGATCGCATCGACGCCGGTCCCCACGATGCCGCCGGGCGAAATCCCGACACGGCGGGACTGGAGGATTTTCCCGACGTGTTCCGCTCCTGCGGCGATGACCCTGCGTTTCGGCGCGCGCAGCATTTGCTGGTGGACCGGCTTTCGTGGCGGCCCTCCGCTCGCGTTGCCCGGCGCGTCGGAGCCCGGTTTGCGCTGACGCGCGGCCAGCTTTACGACGCCTACGTGAATCACGGGGAAAGTGGCGTGGTGCGCTTGCTTCGCTCAACAAATCGCCGCGCCGGCGGCACGCCCCGCGACGGGGTCGGCGAACGGAAATGGCTCAAGGCGTTCCTCGCGGTTCGGCTTCGCACGCTGCGTGCCGATCCGGTCTGGGCGCTCGCCGTGGATCGCATCGCCGTTTACGAGCGATTGCTCGCCGAGGGTAACCTGCGCCTGCGCCGCCCCATGGAAATCCACTGCTACGGCAACCATTTTTCCCTGCGCTGACGCCGGGCCGCATCACTTCTTCGCGGATTTTTTCGCCGCTCCCGGCTTTTTCCCTTCGAGCACAAAACGGATGAGTCCTTTCACCGTGCAGTGCGCTTCCACCGGGTGCCGCAGCGCCTGCTCCGCGTCGATCCGGTAGCTATTCCGCCGCCCCTCGCGGTGTCGCGTCAGCAGCCCGGCCGCTTCCAAATCGGCTACGATTTTTTGCACCGCCCGTTCGGTGATGCCGACCGTCGCCGCCACTTCACGCAGGAGCTGATCGGGCTCCTCGGCCAGGCACAACAACACGTGCGCGTGGTTCGTCAGAAACGTCCAGCCCGCCTCCGGAACCCCGGCGGATTTTCCAGGTGATTTCACGTTGACATTAAATGCGAACACAAATACACGAATTCTGATTCGTATATTGAACTTCGTCTATTTATCCCGCAGACCCACCCGCCCGGCAAGTCTGCAATCACCCATCCGGTGCCCATGGACCTCGTACAAAACCTTTCCAGCAGTCTGCTTTCTCCGATGGTGCTCGCGTTCGCGCTCGGTATTCTGGCGACGCTGGTGCGCAGCGACCTGAAGATTCCGCCGGAGATTTACGCGGCACTGAGCATTTATTTGCTGTTCGCGATTGGCTTGAAGGGCGGGGTGAAACTTGACGGGGTGGATCTCGCGGCTGTGGCCAGGCCGGTCGCGGCCGCCCTGTTCCTGAGCGTCGCCATTCCCTGGTGGAGTTACGGCATCCTTCGGCGGTGTTGTTCGCTCGATCCGGTGAATGCCGGCGCGATTGCCGCGCACTACGGCTCGGTCTCGGCGGTGACGTTTGCCGCTGCGATGGCATTTCTCGAAAAGTCCGGAACCGTGATGGAGGCCTATCTACCGGCGTTGCTCGCGATCATGGAGGTGCCGGCAATCGTTGTGGCGATCTTTCTCGCGCGCCGGGCGTTACGTCACACGCTGGCAACCCCGGGCGGATTTGGCCCCGTGCTGCACGAGTTGCTCACGGGCAAAGGGGTGCTGCTCCTGCTGGGCGGAATGGCCATCGGTGTGCTCTCGGGACCGTCCGGATATGCCCAGGTCGCCCCCCTGTTCGACGCGCCTTTCAAGGGCATGCTCACACTGTTTCTGCTTGAGATCGGGCTGGTGACCGGACGACACCTTGCCGACCTGAAAGCCGTCGGCTGGCGGCTGGTGATCTTCGCGCTGGTGATGCCACCGCTTCACGGCCTCCTGGGTGTGCTGCTCGCGGGGGCCGCGGGCATGACGGTGGGCGGCGCAACCATCCTCGGAACACTCGCGGCAAGCGCCTCCTACATTGCGGCTCCGGCCGCGGTTCGCATCGCCCTGCCACAGGCCAGTCCGGCGCTTTACCTGACCACGGCACTGGCGATCACCTTTCCGTTCAACGTCATCATCGGCATCCCGATCTACCACGGACTTGCTCAATATTTCGTCGGTCCCTGACATCCCGCCCGGTCCGACGGAGTGCGCCTCGCGCCGTGTCGGATCAACTCGAATCGAGGCATCCATGGAGCCATGCCCGCGCGATCAAACGACACCCATGAAAATCTTTAACCACTCTCGCGGGGACCTCACCACCCGGGTTCAAAAGACCTTGTCGTCCATTGAGATTTCCCGGGAAACACGACGGTGAATACCAGCGCACCCCATTCTCGCTCTGCAAATCCGCCCCCTCCAGCGGCCGGTGCGGACGTAGACTGGAAAGCGCTGGTGCGTCGTTATCAGCGGCCATCCGTAGCGGCGGCGATTGGGCAGCTTCTCAATTCGGTCGGTGTCTATCTGGCGATCTGGGTGCTTATGTATTTCGCGCTGCCGATCTCGCTCTGGCTGGCGGGGGGGCTGGCTGTCGTAGGCGGTGGATTTCTCGTGCGGGTTTTTATCATTTTCCACGATTGCGGCCACGGATCGTTCTTCGGTTCGAAGCGCGCCAACGCGATCACGGGATTTCTCACGGGTCTGCTGACATTCACGCCCTACGTCCTGTGGAAAAACGAGCACGCGCAGCACCACGCGACCGCGGGCGATCTCGACCAGCGAGGCCAGGGCGATGTGCCCACCATGACGGTCAACGAATACCTCGACGCTCCGTGGTGGCGACGCGCGGCGTATCGACTCGTGCGCAATCCGTTTTTCCTTTTCGGCCTCGGTCCGCTGCTGGTGTTTTTCGGGGTTCACCGCTTTACGGCGTCGAGCAACCGGCGGGATCGCCAATCCGTCGTGTGGACCAACGTGGCGCTGATCGCGCTCTGCGCGGGCATGATTTTTCTCTTCGGATTCTGGCAATACGTTCTGCTTCAGGTGATCGTCATGGCCATCGCGGGCTCGGCCGGAACGTGGCTTTTTTACGTGCAGCACCAATTCGAAGGGGTGCATTGGGAGCGCACGGCCGAATGGAATTTTGCCGACGCCGCTCTGAAGGGAAGCTCGTTCTACCGGTTGCCGCGGATCCTCCAATGGTTCTCCGGCAACATTGGATATCACCACATTCACCACCTGAGTCCGCGCATTCCCAATTACAATCTCGAGCGTTGCCACGACGCCGAGACACTTTTCAACGAAGTCCCCGCCGTGACGCTCGTCGGCAGCATGGCCAGTCTGCGCTTCCGGCTCTGGGACGAAGAAACGCGGCGCCTCGTCGGCTATCGCGAGCTCACCGCGTACCGGCTGGCGCGGGCCGCCCGGTAATTCCCGGGAATTTCTGCTGCTCCGGCGGCGGGTTTTGGTTAGGACGCGGGAGTCCACACTTCCATGACTCCTGCCCGCATCCTGCTTCTCCCGCCCGTCCTCGCTTTGATTTCCGGCTGCTCAACCCTGGCCGTGAAAGTGGATCCCCGCACGGAACGGGTCCAGCAACGAGAGACTCAAAGTGTGCTCGCGGCTGCGCCCCCGACCGAACCCGCGGTAGCCGCCCTCGCCGCCGCGCAAGATTCCGACCTTGCGCCCGAGGATCGTCTCACCCGCCTGCTCAAAGCCGCGCGCCTCGCTCTCAACGCAGACAATCAAGCGGTCTACAATGCCGCCGTCGGCCAGATTGTCACCGTCGCCGCCGAGGAGAATTTTTCCGAGCTACCTTCCAGCCTCACACTCGCGACGGCCGGCCCGAACGTACTCGACCCACGGCAGGCCGATGTTCTCACGCTTGCATCGAGCGTGCGCATCCAGCGCCTGCTCGCCCGCACCGTGCAGCCCGGCCTCGGCGTGCCGTACGTCGCTTGGTTTCGGCCCGAATCCCCCTTCCTCGCCGGACAGCCGGGAATTCCCAAGTCCGGCATGGTGTTTCCGGTCACCGCCGTGCTGACGTTTCACCGCGGCCAGTCGACACTTTCCTTCCAGCAAACGCTCCGAAACGACCATGCTTTGGTCGGTGGCCGACGCATTCAGCTTGCCGCCGATTTTTCCGCGCCGATCGCCATTTTGCTCACCCACGGCAAAAACCGATCCATCGACCTCAACGCCTTGTTTTTCACGAAACAAAATTTCGGCCAGACGGGTCTGTATCAATTCCAGCCGTACGATCCCAAAAAAATCCCGGTCATCTTTGTTCACGGCCTCGTCTCCCGGCCCGAGGCCTGGACGCAAGCGCTCAACGGCCTGTTGGCCGATCCGAAGATTCGCGAGCGGTATCAGTTCTGGTTCTACCTTTACCCGACCGGGCTGCCGGTCTGGCGATCCGCCGCAGTCCTGCGCTCGGAGCTCGACCGCTTTCACCGCGAACTCGAGCGCGGCACCCCCAACGCCAATCTCCACAAAATGGTCATCGTCGGCCACAGCATGGGCGGGCTCATTTCGAGCCTCATGATTCGCGAGGGCGGCGAGAGGCTCTGGTCGCAATTCTCCGACGTCTCCCCGCGCGACCTGCAACTCAGCCCCACCGCGCGGGAGCAATTG
The DNA here is from genome assembly GCA_041748215.1 of Chthoniobacterales bacterium. GTDB lineage: Bacteria > Verrucomicrobiota > Verrucomicrobiia > Chthoniobacterales > JAATET01 > JBGTDR01. The sequence continues at coordinate 4,171 of JBGTDR010000217.1, read as the reverse complement.
CTCGAGCTCATTTATTTTGAACCCCGCCAGGACATCGCGCGCGCCGTTTTTGTCGCGACTCCACACCGTGGCAGCGATCTCGCCGTCAATCCCGTCGCCAGCTTCATCTCGAACCTCATCCAATTGCCTTACAACGTCATCACGCAGGACCGCAGCGAACTCCTGCGCGGCATTCGTGAGGAGGCGCGGAGCCTCTTCGTCGCACCAGCAAACAGCATCGTCTTCCTCCGCGCGCAATCTCCGCTTCTGCTCTCGATCCTCAATCTTCCGCTCTCGGAAAATGTGCCGTACCACTCGATCATCGGCGACCGCGGCCGCGGCGATTCCCCGAACAGCTCCGACGGAGTCGTTCCCTACTGGAGCTCGCACCTCGAGGGGGCCGTCTCGGAAAAAATCGTGCCGTCCGGCCACGGGGCGAACGAAAATGCCGAGGGCATCGCCGAACTGCGCCGCATTCTCGCGGAAAACGCCGTCGATTGATACCGCGATGAATCGGTGCAGGAGCCCCGGCCACCGGATAGCCGTCACCTTGCTTTCGATGATAGTCGCCACCGCCGCGGCCGCGGATCCGTCCAGCCATTCATTGCGTGCTGCCGCCGACACTCTTGCCTCGCGGCTCCCGCTCGGTCAGATCGTCACCGCCGAGCAGAGCGGCGACGCACCTCCCTTGATTTACGCTGCAGGCGAGTCCGAATCACCAGACGTTCCCCCGGCCGACCGAATTTTTGAAATCGGATCGATCACCAAAGTTTTTACCGGACTCCTGCTGGCTCAGGCCGTCGTCGAAAAACGGGTGACGCTCGACGCGACGCTCGGCGATCTACTCGGTCCCGACCAGAAATTCGGCGACCCGCGGGTGGCGGCAATCTCGCTCCGCCAGCTCGCAACCCACACCAGCGGCCTTCCCCGCCTGCCGGCCAACCTCGAACGCGGAGCCGATCCCACCAATCCCTACGCCCACTACGACTGGGACCTGCTCGCAAGGGAGCTCAAGACGACCAAACTCACCGGCAACCCGCCATTTCCGCCAGCCTATTCCAACTTCGGATTCGGCCTGCTTGGCGAGATCATCGCGCGGGTTTTCCAGAAATCATGGGCCGACCTCGTTCGGGAAAAAATCTCCGAGCCGCTCGGCCTCGCCGACACCACCGTCCGGCTCGACGCGGACCAGCGGGTTCGATTTGTTCCGCCGCACGACGGGGACCGCCCCGCGCACGAATGGACGTTCGACGCTCTCGCCGGAGCGGGAGCCCTGCGCTCGACCGCGGCCGACCTGGTGCGTTTCGGCTGGGCGTTACGCGACCCGGAGGCAACACCACTGCGCGAGGCGATCACGCTGCTGCTGACCCCACAAACACCCGACGGCACGTTCGGTCTCGGAATCGAAACTCTGAAAATCGATGGCCGGACCGTTTTTCAGCACGCCGGCGGCACCGGAGGATACCGCTCGGTCCTCCGCGTAATTCCCGAAACGAACGAGGTGCAGGTCGTGCTGATCAACAACACGACGATCGAAGCCGGGGCCATGATTGTCGCCGCCCGCGGGGAAAAACCGCGCTCCGACGAAGGCCGTCGCACCGTCACTGTCGATCAACTCGACGCCTGCGTGGGTGTTTACGCCGTGGAAGGCGGACGGTTCACCATCGTGCGCGACGGCAACCGACTCATGGCCCAGCTCACTGGACAGGTCTTCCTGCCGCTCTTTCCGCACGAGACACCGGACCGCTTTTTTTACCGCGCCGTGCCTGCCGAAATTCAATTTCACCGCTCTAATGACGGCGACATCACCAGCCTCACGCTTTTTCAAAATGGCGCTGAAGTCGTCGCCCGCCGCGAAACCGGCGCGCCACCGCCGGTGATTTTTCGAACCGCGGACGAGCTTGCGCCCTTTGCCGGAATCTACGAATTGGCGCCGGGCGTGATGTTCACGGTCAAAGTCACCGCAGCGACCTTGCACGTTCAGCTCACCGGCCAGTCCTCACTGCCCGTTTTCGAGCGGCGGCCGGATCGGTTCGAATACGACGTCTTGGACGCCGCCCTCGTTTTCGAACGCGACACCGCCGGCAAAATCACTGCACTCGTGCTGCACCAACACGGCCTACAACATCGCGCCGTCCGAAAAAACCCGTGATCCATGCGCCAACAAGCGAACGCGAAACTCGCCGAAAACGCTCACCACTCCCCTCCGACGAAATCCGGAGTGGTGGAGCCTAGGGGAATCGAACCCCTGACCTCCTCAATGCCATTGAGGCGCTCTACCAACTGAGCTAAGACCCCGTGATTTAATTTACTCTGTTGTGCCCGCAGGTGCGCGCACAAAGACTTGCGATTTGTGACAACGATTTGTGACAATTCGAAGCCATGGGACGCGCAACCAAAACAGCCAAATCGACAACGTCGGAAGACCGCAAGACGCGGTATTCCTGGAGGCCGACGGGTGTTGCTGGCGTGTACATCAGAGTCGGAAAGTATTATTATGTGAAGATGATACAGGGCAAGCGGCATTTCACGCTTCTTGCCGACGAGGAGGGCCGTCCGGTCGCCGATCTTCCGGATGCCATTCGGGCCGCGTCGAAACTGGCCGTGAATCCGTTCGTGCCGAAAGTCGAATCGCTGCGGACCACGGTGGACGAGTTCTTTGCAGCGAAACTGCGGTCGCGCGATTGGGAAGCGACGACGAAGCGTGGGCATTGTCACATTTACGAGAGTTTTGTCACAAATTTTGGGAAGCCGATCAGCGCGGTCACAACACTCGATTTGCAAAAATGGTACGATGCGCAACGCGAGCGGGTCTCCGACCATTCGGCCCTGACGTATTTTGCCTGTGTCGCGAGCTTGTTCCGCTGGGCGCACGCGGAACGTAAAATTCCGCACAATCCGGCCGTCGACGTCGTCGTCGAAAAACCGGAACCGGTGGCCGACCGGAGATTCGCAACTTACGAGCAACGTGACGAACTCATCGCCGCGGCAAAGAACGAACAACTGAAACTCTTTTTGATCCTTGGATTTCACTTCGGTCTGCGGCGGCGCGAAATCGACCACGCGCTTCCGGGGTGGCTGAATATGAGTCAGCGGGTGCTGGGGATCCGCAACCTGCTCCGGCCCGTGCCGCCCCTCACGTACTTCCGGATCAAGAACGGCAAGGAGCGCACGATTCCGATGTCGGAAGAAGCCACCGCGTTTTTCACGGACTATCTGCCAAAAGTTCCCCCCGGGGAGCGTTATCTCGTGCATCCGGAGAAAACGGAAATGGGCAAAAATCGCTACCGTTACGACATGCGACGGCCGTTCGAGGATCACACAAAAAAACTCGGCATGGAGTGGCTGACCATTCAGGGCATGCGAACGACTTTCGCTTCGCTGCTCGCGACGACCGGTGAGGTAAGCATTCAACAAATCGCTGACTGGCTCGGCGACACGATCAAAGTCACCGAAGACCGCTACGCTCACCTGCTGCCCCGGCACGATCTGATCGAGAAAGCTTTTCGCAATCGGACCGGTCATTCGGGAAGTCCTTCGAGTTTGAGCCGTTCGACAGCGTCGGCCAAATCGGCAGAGGCATAACGGACAAGCTTGCGCTGTTTGATGCGGGGGCTGAGCCAATGATGGCGCAGCATGCGGTCGAAGATTTCCCTTCCGCCGACGATGCCCATGGCGGTGTCGGGTTCGACGAGAAGCGCGGGGACGATGACAAGAGTTCCGTTCATGTGTTTGAAAAATTGGGCGCGCCGATCCGTGGAACCGGCGCGCGGCAGTGTCAGCTGATTTTGACTCCGGTATTGCGGATGTAGTTTTTGGCCTGCGTGACGAGCGCCGCGGCCTGTTTCTCAGGCTGCATGTTGGGGCTGATCGTCGCCTTGATGCTTTTCACAAGGTCGGCCTGCTCCGGCTTGTCGAGCCAGCCACGAACCTTTTGGTAATACCCCTGCCGTTGTTCCTGGTCCTGCATCTTGCGAATCAGAAATTTCCGCTCGAGTTGCTCTCGAGGCAGATCCTTCACGAATTTCACCAAGCCGGGCTCGGACTTCATGAAAGCCTCGAGCCGCGTGTTGACTTCAGGATTGATTCGGAAACTCCGCGATTCTTCTTCTTTGCGTTTGGTTGCTATTGCCATGTGAACAGCGATTGCGGCGCGGCGTTTCGGCCAATCGGCCCCGTAGCCAGGCGGGTT
>JBGTDR010000216.1:0-3456 GCA_041748215.1 Chthoniobacterales bacterium | reverse complement strand
CGAGCGGTTCCGCTGGCGGGGCGGCGGTGGCAACCGCGATGCCCGCTGCCGCCTCGATGCTCACCCTGCCCATGCAGGGCGAAACGATCAGTGATCCGCGGCCGGTGATCACCGCCAATCTGGCCACCCTCGGCGCGCTCGACCCAAAATCCGTCGAAATGCGCGTGAGTGGATTTGGCATCGTGCCCGCCAGCTACGACGCCGCGAGCCAGACGATCACGTTCCCGATGCACCAACCCTTGCGGGAAAAAACCGTCACCGTACTCGTGACCGGCCGCGCGGGCGGCAAACGGGTTCAGACGACGTGGGCATTCAATTTTGACCGTAATGCAGCACCGACGCCAACACCCACTCCAGCGGCCGCGTCGGCCGTCGACGAGAGCGCGCCCATCCCCGAGATGGTCCCGGCCGGATGATTTTCCACCTGCAAGACGGGATGATTTGCGTTATGCCGAACGCGAATGTCCCTCCAAATGAAATACGCACTGCTGATACTCGCCGCATTATCCGGGCTCTCGTGCTCACGGCCCGCTACTGAAGACGCTTCCGCTGCACCGACGCCGCCCGCAGAAGAAAAACCGGCTGTCCCCGAGGGAATTCTGATTCCCACAAAACCCGGCTTCGTCGTGAGCCCGCATTCCCCCCAGTCCGGTTACGTGGATGTTCGGGGCTTTCCTCCCGGCACCGAAGTGAATGATCCATTTTCCGGGCGCTTGTTTCGAGTCCCCGAAGGCATTGAAAATTCACCGGCCGCATCACCAACGCCAGCCCCGGCCGCACCGAATTGATTCGCGGACGGCGCTTCAATTCCGACCCCGATTCATTCGCGACCGCAATTGCCGGAGTGACTTCCGGCTTTCCCATCCTGGCTTTTGTGATTGATTGAACGTCAGGGGATCACCCCGCATCACCATGGCCGCTGGAATCATCGAATTTTTCAAACGCAAGCTGCAGGGCGAACCGCAGTTGCATCCCATCGACCGCCGCGCGGCCAAACATTGGGTGAAACAACGCCTCGTCCACATTTTTCCGGAGCTGCGCAACGATCCCGAGGCGCTGGAGAAGGCGTACCGCGAACTCGATCTCGAAGCCCGCGTTGGTGCGGGTGAAGGCGGCGCGACCGTGTTCGAAGCCGTCCTGCCTGGCAAACTCTGATGGGATGGGGCGGCGTCATCCTGACGCTGATCCTGCTGGCCGCCGCCACTGCGGCCCTCGTGCTTTTTAATGGTCTCGTGCGCGCGAGGAATCTGGAGCGGGCGGCCTGGGCCGACATCGACGTTCAGCTTCGCAAACGCCACGACCTCGTGCCCGCGCTGGTTGAAAGCGTGCGGGGCTACCGAATTCACGAAGCCGGGCTTTTTGAAAATCTCGCCGCCACCCGGGCATCGGCGCAGGCGGTTCACGAACCGGCTGCAGCCACGGCTCCGGAGAATGCACTCACGCAGCAGCTCCGCGGATTATTTGTCGTGGTCGAGGCTTACCCCGAACTGAAGGCGGACGAAAATTTCCGGACGCTCAGCGCCCAACTCGTTGCGATCGAGAACGATCTGCAATTTGCGCGCCGGTTTTACAACGGTGCGGTGCGCGACTTCCGCAACGCGACCGAAACGTTCCCGGGCAATCTCATCGCCGGGGTATTTGGTTTCCGGGCCGGTGATTTTTTCGAAATCGAAACCGCAACCGAGCGGAGCGCGCCACGCGTCGAATTATGAAAATAATTTGGGCTCTTCTGCTCACGGCATTCATCGGCACGGCCGCGGCTGCTGAGCGGATCACGCGATTCGACAGTGACATTGTCGTCGAACCGGGTGGTGACCTTGTGGTGACGGAGACCATCGCCGTCGTCGCCGAAGGCAGCGCGATCCAGCGCGGCATCTTTCGCGATTTCCCAACGTTGTATTCCGTCGCGTGGAGACTGAAACGCCGGGTCGCGTTCGAGGTCGAAGCCGTGACCCGCGACGGCTCGAGCGAACCGTGGAAAACCGAACCGCTTGATAACGGAGTGCGCGTTTACATCGGCAGCCCGAATCATTTTCTCAATCCCGGGCCGTACACGTACACGATCCGTTATCGCACCGACCGCCAGCTCGTCCTCGGCGAAAACGCGGACGAACTTTATTGGAACGTCACGGGTAACGGTTGGGATTTTCCGATCGAGTCCGCGTCGGCCGCCGTTCGCCTGCCCGCCGGTGCCGAGATTTGGAACGTGTCCGCCTACACCGGACCGGCCGGAGCGCAAGGCAGCGACTGGCGGCGTGTCCCGATTGCCGGACCCGAAGCGCGCATCGAGACGACCCGCCCGCTCGGCCCGCGCGAGGGATTCACGATTTCGGTCTCGTGGCAAAAAGGCCTCATCGATCCGGCGGCAAATCCGCAGGGACTCAGAGCGATTCTGCGGGATAACTTCTGGTTGATTCCCAGCGCGCTCGGCTTCGTGCTCGTGCTGGCGTATTACGGTGCGGCGTGGATGGTCCTCGGCCGCGACCCCGCGCGAGGAACAATCATTCCGCTTTACCGCGCACCCGAAGGATTTTCCCCGGCGGCAGTACGTTACCTCGCGGGAATGGGCCGCTTCGATGACACGAGTTTTTCCGCCGCGATTCTGTATCTCGCCGTCCACAAGGTCGCTCTGATCCACCAGAAGGCCGATATGTCGTATCAACTCAAAGTGGGCCCCGCGTCTATCGAGTCGCTGCCAGCCACCCGGCGCGCATTTTTCCGCGAGCTCCTCGGCAAGCGCAACGAGCTGGATTTCAAACCGTCCCGGCACGCGATTTTTCAAGCGGCACGAGAGACGTTACGCCGGTCGTTGCAATCGGAAATTGACCGAAAATTTTTCGTCCGCAACGGCGGTTGGTGGATCGGCGGCCTTGTGCTTTCGCTGCTGCCGACCTGCATTGCGCTCGCGGGCGCAAACGAAATCGGAACCGCCATCTTTATCGGACTGTGGCTTTCGTTCTGGTCGCTCGGCGTTTTCGCGCTGCTCTCCGGCATCGTGAACAGCCTGAAAGGTGGACGCTTCTTTTCCACGCTGCCGATGATGCTTTTTGCGCTCCCGTTTGTCGTCGGCTGGATTATCGGCGCGTTCATGCTCGTTCACGCCACGTCGATCTGGGTGGTGGGTGTCTTTTTTCTGGCCGTCTTGATCAACGGAATTTTTTACCACCTGCTCAAGGCACCCACGGTCGAAGGACGCCGGATCATGGACCAGATCGACGGATTGAGGCTGTATCTCAGCGTCGCGGAAAAAGACCGGCTCAACCTCGAAAATCCTCCAGAACGCACGCCTGAGCATTTCGAGGAATTCCTGCCGTACGCTCACGCTCTCGACGTCGAGCAGGAATGGGCCGCGCAATTCACCGAGGCGCTCGCGGCCGTCGACTACCAGCCCGCGTGGTATTCCGGCCCGCGCGGCACCAATTTTGCCCCGACAGCCATCGCGTCAGCCGTCGGGGG
>JBGTDR010000215.1:0-9248 GCA_041748215.1 Chthoniobacterales bacterium | reverse complement strand
GGGCCGCACTGGCCGGACTCGAGGCCGTGCGCGGTCACACGCTGCCGGGCACCGATCAGCCGTTGCGGGTTCGCGTCGGATTGCATTGCGGCGAAGCTCTGCTCGGCAACGTTGGAACGAGCACGCGATTCACCTACACCGCGATCGGTGATTCGGTGAATCTCGCCAGCCGCGTGGAGGGCATCAACAAATTCTACGGAACGAGCATCATTGCCACTTCCGCACTGCGCGATGCCGCCGGGAGTGCCGAATTTCTCTGGCGCCGCCTCGACCGTGTCGCCGTCGTTGGTCGCGCCGAACCTCTCGAAATTTTCGAGCTCGTCGCACTCATTGACACCGCCACCGATGAGCAACGCCGCACCGCAGCCATCTACGAGGATGCGTTCGCTGCGTATCAACTCCGCGATTTCACCGCTGCTGCCGCCTTGTTAAATCCTTTGGCGAAAATCGATCCACCTTCGCGTTTCCTGCTCGAGCGACTCTCCGCCGGGCCTCCCGCTCCAGATTGGAACGGAGTTTTCGAGCCGCGGGAAAAATGATCCCGCAAGCGAGAGATTTTCCCGTTATTGCGGCGGTGGGATCAAGCGCTGACTCGATTTGATGGCCGGATACCGTTTCGCTTCGATCCGGTAATACGCCTGCAGCAAATCGACTTCGAGGCCGATTTCCTGCCGGACGGTCGCGAGCGGCAGGTTGAGCAACGGGCGGAAATCGATCGTTTCGATGGCGAGGCAATCCGAGATGTAACCGAGGTGGACCGCGTCTTTGAAAACCTGCTCGCCGGTTTCGGTGAACCGGTACGGCTTCGGGTAAAGTTTCGTTGCGATGAAGGAAAAAAGCTCCTTCTCCTGAGTGCTCACGCGGTTACTTGATCCCATCGTGAATCCGATCACAAACGCCTCGTCCATGAGCGTGAGACCGCGGCCGAGCACGATGTGTGCGTAGTCGTGCTGTTCGAGCGTCACCCGGCCTTTGAAAAATCCCAATCCGTTGAAGTGGAATTCCGGGTTCTCGGTCAGGCGGACCAGAAGCGGCACATCGCCCGGCGGATTGCCCACCGCCATCAATCGGTCGTAAGCCTGCTTTAACGTCGTCTGGGTTTCCCAGAGTGGAACCAAAAATGCCGCCAGTCCGGCCGCGTCGAATTTTTTATCGGTCATTGCGTGAGGGGATTTTCGGGCTGGCGGGAAGGCTCTGCCGCCGGGCCGAGTTCAAGGTCTTCGCTGAGGCGGCGGCGGATGGCGCTTGCTTCGTCCAGTCGCGCCTGCAATTCGTTGGCGTGCTCGCGCAAGGCCGGACTGGTGGCCGGACCCGCGTCGGGCACGGGGCGCAGCAAAGTCTGAATTTCCTGCCGCGTCCGCTCGACGGTTTTCAGACCGCGGTGAATTTCCGCGATCAGCGCGTCGCGCCGATCCGCCCCCGGAGGCAGCTCCGCGAGTGTCTCCAGCTCAGCGACGATGCCCGAGCAAAGTCGTCCAGTCATGAGTGCAATTTCCCGTTCGTCACCGGTCAGCAGACCATCCTCGAGAATTTCCGTCTCGATGGCGGTTTTATGGGCAACGAGCTGACGAAGTCGCGGAACGAGCTTCTTGTCCAACGCAGTTTCGGCCAGCGACCGATCCAGCCGAACCGTGAGCGCGGAATTTTCGGTGGCAAAATGAGTTTTCACCGATTCGAGAAACGCGGCTTCTCGCAGCGGTTTCCATTGCCGTCGCCACCATGCCGTGAGCCCGCCCGCGACGCCCAGGCCGACCGCGGTGCAAATCCACCACGGAGTGCCGAGAAATGCGAAAGCCGCGGCGATCGGTAGAAATGGCGCCCACGTGATCGGATCACCCGCGATGCGGCCGACCGTTTTCGATGTCGCCTCGATTTCCCGTTCCCGATCCACGATCAATCCCCCACGAGCATGATGCGCGCCCGCCGCGTGCGGCGTTCCCACGCCCGCGCTCCTTCACTGGCAAGTGCCGGCGGTGGATTGCTGCCGCCTGCGCCCACCGTGTGGACGCGGTTCTCCGGAACGGCACACTCCCACACCAGAAAATCCTTCACCGCGTCGGCGCGTTCCTTGGAAAGTGCGACGTCGGCAACCGCGTCTTCACTCGGGGTGACGTGCGCTTCAACGACGACACGATACGCCGGGTAGTGCGCGAGCTTCGGCACCGCCGCGCGCAAAATCGTCTGAAATTCTTCGGGAATCACCGTCGAACCCGGCCGGAACGTGATCGGTTCTTCGAGCAGCGTACCGCGCACTTTTGTGCGCAACTCCGTCCACTGTTCGTCGTCGAGCGGCGGATAATGTGTCGTGTCGCGGTAGCCGGACGTCGGCAGGTTGGTGATGCCGGTGCGATCTGCACCCAGGGCCGCAACGACCTGTCCGTACAGGATGCCAAGCGGATCATTGTTGGGCAATGAGACGGATCGCCCGTAGTCCGCGAGAATTTTCCGGATCGACTCGGTGTTGGTCGCGAGCTGCGGATTGCCCGGACGCAACCAGCCAGTCAGATTGTCATCGAGCGTTGCAAATTTGATGCCCGCCAGCATTTTCGCGGCAACGTCAGCAGGTTTTCCCGTATCCCGCGCGGCGGCCTGCCGCAATTTTTCCGGATCATTGAGAAAATCGTGCAAGGTCGCGAAATACGCGCGGGTCACGTCCGTAACGAGGGCCGGATTGTCGGCGAGCACGGCCCGGGAAGCGAGCGCGAGGTCGACGATCAGGCCCTGCGCGCTGCGCGTATCGATGAGCGTGTGCGCACCGGGAATCTCGGCAAGGGCGCGCGACGAAAGCGGCTCCCACAAAACCGCAAAATCCACCCGTCCTTTCGCGAGGGCGTCATAGGCCTTCTCGATCGTATCCACGCGCATCGATGCGAGTCGCGGTTTGAGTTGCTCGAGCTGGAAGTGACTCGCTTCGGCCTCGAGGAGAAATTCCGAGGGCGATTCGCCGACGAACGCTCCGCGCACGGCGGGGTCGTTCAATGCATCGAGATTTGCGAGTCCCGCGGATCCGATCACCGCGTCGCCGCCGAACGATTCGTCGATCGTAAAAATCACCGCACCGGGCCAGCCTGCAGCTCCACCGCTGGCAAGATAACTGTCGAGCGTGAGCACGATGAACTCCGCCTCACCTTCACGAAGGGCCTGGATGCGCCGGGCAAAATCGGGTTCCACGCGGAACTGCACCCGCACTCCTTGAAGCGCAAGGGTGCGCTGAAATTCCGGCGAACGGAAAACGAGGTAACCGAGCCAGTCATCTCCCAGGATGCGAATGGTCTGGCGCACGGGCGGCAGGTCGCTCGTTCTTTCCACCAGTTCCGACCAGCGATTTTGTTCGCGCCACGGTTTGGAAACTCCCCAAACGATCATCGCGAGCGTCGCGAGGACGATCAGAACGGTGAAAACCTTCCGCATCGCCGCGTCAGCGTTTGGACTTTTTGTTCACCCTCGACACGAGTGCATACAGCGCGATTCCGAAGAAGGCCATGATCACCATCCAGGGAATGCGGCCTTCGGATTCCGGCTCCGCCGCCGCGACAGTGTCGCCATTTTCCGCGGGAGCCGCGACGACTTCCGGTCCGATGGTTTTCATCAGTTCGCCAATTTCGGGTTCGATCCGGACGTCCGACGTATCACCAATCTCGACGTCCACTTTCTGCAGCCCGGCGAGCAATTCACCGCTGTCGGCCGCGTCGAAGTATCGCGTGCTCGCTTCGCGCAGGTAGTCACCTTCACCGTGAAACCCGATGCCAACTGTTTCGATGCGGTTCGCCGCCGCGTCGCCGATCCGGCGGCGCACCTCCTCGGGAGGGTAGGTATCGTCCTGGCCATCGGTGAAAACAAGCATCACGTGTCGTTCGAACGGGAGTTCAGCCTGTCGGTCGCGGAGCAGTTGCGTCGTGCGGGAAACCGTCTCGGCAAGCGGCGTGCCACCACTGGCTTGAAGATTGGCCACCGCGGCGGCGACCTCGTCCTTGTTTCCACGCCGCCACTCGACCAGCTGGCCAGCATTCAAAGCGACGAGACCGATGCGATATTCGTCCGGCACGGTCGGCAACCACGCACGAAACGCTTCTTTCGCCTGCTGGAGTTTCGGTCCGTACATCGACCCCGAGTCATCGAAGAGAATTGTGATCACCGTGCCGCTCTGGTCGAGGCGTTCCTCTTCGAGCAGGCGCATTCCGTCATCCTGCGCCGCCGCCGAAAGCAGGACGGCTGCGAAAAATAAAAGCGAAAGAATCGATTTCATGAGATGTCTCCTCACCGCAAGTCGTCCTCGCCGAATTCGGCGGGAATTTCTGACTCGGCGGCGATGATCACCATCTCGCCGCGCATGTTCTGGGCTCGTTCGTCCGGCGTCGCGGGATTCGGAACCAGGGGCTTGGAAATGCCCATGCCACGCACGTCGAATCGCGACATGTCGACCTCGCCCGCCGAAAGCCCGAGTTGCTCCCGGACGTACGCGGCGTAAGCACGCTTCACCGCAAACGCGCGGGAATACGACAGCGTGTTGGCGTCATTGACGATCTCTTCGTATTTCGGCAAAGGCATTTGTTCGTACTGGTCGGTACCGCGCACGCGGCGTTCGTACGTCGTCGCGCCGGTCTTGCGTTTGGCGGCAACAAAGTTTGCAAAGAAGTTATCGGCGTGGCCCTGAAGCTGGACGATCGCACCGCCGTACCGGGTGACCGTTTCGTGAATCTTGCCGAAAACCTCCGGGTAATCCTGCCACTTGATCTCGCTCTGCGCGGCGGGGAATTGGAAAACGTAGTTGTAAAGTTCGCTGGCATCGGCGCTCTCCGCTGCCGCCCGCACCGCCTGCGCCGTGGCGAAGGTCGGTCGCGCCTCCGTTGGTTTTGGAACGTCCATGCCGTCGGTGAGTGGCGGCAGGAAAGCAATCTGGGTCGGCTCGGTGATGAGCCCGAGCGCAGCCAGGAATGACTGAATGCGCGCCGTCGCCGCGGTGAATCCAACGGCATTCCGGTTGTCGAAAAATTTGGCGTTGCCCGCCCGGCCGGCCAGCCGCAAATCGACGCCCACCCACAGGATGTAATCATTCACGGCTCCAGCATCCTGGAGGAAAATCGCCGCCAGCGGTCGGGCGGATTGTTTGAAGGATTCGACCTTGGCCCGATCGGCATCGCTCCGCTTCGCGATGTTTGCCAGCTCCGCGAGGAATTGCTCCTGCACTTCGAGATGGAGCTTGCGGAAGGCTTCGACCATTTCCGGTTGATTGTTGAGGAAATCCTTTCTTACGGCGTAAACGTCGAAAATCACGTTGTCGGCGGTTTTCGTCGAAAAGATGGGTTTGGCGCCTTTGACCGTTCCTTCCTGCCCGGTCCCGACCGTGCCGCCCGCCGTGGTCGCGAGAATGTCGGGGAAAATCATGGCGGCGCCGGCGAGCGATTGGTCACGGCGCAGCGCATTTGCGGGATCCACGGCGGGATCGCTTTCATTCCAGCCGGGCGGCGTCGTGATTTCTCGCACCCATTTCAACGCGACATCTTCGGGCTGAAGCCCGGCGTCCTGGAGCATGTTGCCGACGAGTGAGATGTGCGGTCCGTTGAGCTGGAGGACGATCGATTTCCCCTTCAGGTCGGCAAGTTTGTCGATGCCCACCCCGACAAATCCGTCCGCGCCGGTCGAGGTCGAAAGTTGGAGAAATACGATCGGCTCGAGGCCGGGATCCTTTTCTTTCAGCGCTGCCGCGACCAGCGCAATCATGTCCGCCGTTCCGCGTAAAAAGGGCGATTTACCCGACACGTAATCTTTAACCTGCTGGTCGAAATCATCGATCACCGCAAGCTGCGCCGGTCGGCCAAGCGCCCGGGCGAGCGGGGAATTCGGATTCGGGTCGAGCCCGCCGTTGGCGTTCACGGTGACACCATCCGCGGCCCACGTGATGAGCGGAATCTGAATGACACGCCCGAGGTCCACCGCACCCTTCGCCGTTTGCTGAATGGCGGCCGACTGGCTGTAAGGCCGCGCGGGTTCGAGGTAATCAACCTCCTGCGCAAAAAGCGAAATCGTGGCGATCCCGGCGAGAACGGCGGAGAGGACGATGGTTCTCATAATTGCCGGAGTGTGCCACCGAATTTCCGGCATACAATCTTTCGCCACCGACCGGAATCGGTTCGGTCGTCACGCCCGGGCGTCCGCAAAGTGCCGGAATTTCTCCGGAACGAACTCGAGATCGGTCGCCTCGCGCGCGGCGAGACCGATTTGAAAATCCATCACTTCGCGTGCGACCGGCGGTTGATAGTCAGCCAGCACCGTCGCGAGCACGGCACCCGCGTCCGTGGTATTACCGGTCTTGAGCGCGCGAAACACGCGCACCGACAGCGCCTCGGCGGCACCCGGCGTCAGCAGATCGGGAATGAGAGCGCGCAGATCGGCAAACCTGTCCTCCGGCAACTCGACACCGCGGCGGCGGCACAATGCCCGGATCAGGTGGAATCCCTCCTCCGGTGTCGCGGTTGGGAAAATCGGAATCTTCACGTCCACCCGGCCGGGTCGTTTGAGATCGACCTCGATCAGGTCCGGCCGGCTCGAGGCGAGGATCCAAAGCAACTTGCCGCGGTTGGCCGAATTACTCATTTCCTGCGCGAACATCGAATAGATGCGGCCCGAAAGCCCGGCGTCGCTTGACCCGCTGTCGCGTTTGCCAAGCGCCTGGTCCGCCTCGTCGATGAAGACAAAACATTTTCCCAAGGCCGCCAGCAGGCGGAAGATCTTTTCGAGATTGCCCTCAGTCGTCCCCTGCCACTTGTCGCGAAAATTGTTCAACTTCACGACCGGGACGCCCGCTTCGCCGGCGAGGCATTCGACCAGATAGGTTTTTCCGGTACCGACCGGGCCGCACAGCAGGTAACCCATGGGGAGCGCCGCCGTTTCACCTTTGCGCCACAGCGCGATGTCCTGCCGAAGCCACGCTTTTACGGCGTCCTGTCCGTGGAGGTCATCGAGCGTGCGCGGGCTGTCGATAAAATCGATGAGGCCGCCGCATTCCTTTTCGACGAGCGACTTTTTGAGTTTCGATAAACTTTCGGGAGTGAGCCGCTGCTTTTTGTAAGCGGTAAGTTTGACCAAACCGTCGATGGCTCCGAGCGACAGGCCCGCGAGCTGAGTGCCAAGGTGGTCGGTCTGACCCGCAAAGTCCGCGAGGACCTCGTGATCGCCAAGCGAGGCAAGGTAACGCGTGATCGTCTCCGGCTCGGGCAGAGTGATTTTGAACGATGCGGCCCGCGAATTATTGGCCAGGATCGGGTGCAGATCGTGGATGGCATCGGTGAGCAAAAACGTCGCCAGCGGGATGCGCGTGAACACCGCCTCGACGCTCCAGTCGCGGATGAGCATCGCCATCGCGTTCAGATCGTAGTTGAGCCCGCCGGGCATCGCCGGAGTGATGAGGTGTGCCCCCCTGATGATGCACGCGACCTGGAGAGTGCGCCCATCGGTGGCACCGAGACCCTGCAAATTCGAGAGGTATCGGAAATAATGGGTGAGCATTTCGACGGCCGCTTTCGGAGCCCGTGGCAAAATACTTCCTGCGTCCTTGAAAGCCGGCCAATCGGCGAGGTGTCCCCCACCCTTCTCGACGCGCAGGCCGTTGCCGAGGTCGTAGGAAAAAACGACATCGAAATTTCCGACGAGCGCGGCGCGCAGGAATCCCGAGATGTCGTCCAGCACCGTCTGGCCGTCGCGGGACACGAGCATCCGATCACCGACGTTACCGTAGAGGATGAATTGATTGGCCGCGTCGCTCGAATACGCCGCGACCATTTCGTGCGCCCAGTCCGGGAGGGGGGCGCTGGCTGAGACCGACATGCCGGGAAAAAGAGCGAACGCCTACTCGGCGCCCATCGTTTTGATGGGCGGGGCCGCGGGGGCGTCCGTGCTGGAACCCGAATCGAGCGACAGACCTTCCTTCGCGGCGAAGTCCGCGAGCGCCTGGTCAGCGAGCGCCTTTTGCTCGCTCTCCTTGAGATCGATGGTCGACGTATCGATGGAATCCTTCGCGAGGCGCGCGCGCCCGGCCGCCTTCGACCGCTCTTCTTCGACCATTTCTTCGAGGCGATTCAGCGTGTCGCCGGAACCGCCGATCTTCGTGATCATGCCACTGGCCATCTCGGCAAGTTCGGCGGTCGCACGTTTGATCTTCAGATCGTTGAGCCCGCTTTTGAGGGAATCGATTTTCGACTGGGCCTCCCGGACGGCGACCTCACGGGCGCGCAGCAAATTTTTGTAAGTGACCTCGGCCTGCTCGAGCTGGTGGCGATTTTCCTCCAGCTCGCGGGTCGTGGTCTGGAGCTGAAGCGCGAGCTGCCCGGCGGCCTCGTTGTTGCCCGCGCGGAGGTTGGCCGCGGTCTTCGCCCGAAGCATCTGTTCTTCTTTTTCGAGATTTTTCACCTGCGACATGAGGCGTTCGCAGAGACCCGCATGGGCGGCGAGACCTTCGTTGTAGTTCGCGATGCTCTTGCGGAGATTTTCCTTTTCGGCTTCGAGCAGCGCTTCGGGCGCTCTCTTTTCGATGCCGCCGATGAAGAGACTCAAAAAGCCCCGGACCAGATTGGAGATGCGGATGAACATGGCGATTCAGATTCCTTTCGTTCGTGGTGGTGACGGTGTTCGGGCTCGTGCACCCGATCCTTCCCGGCAAGTAATTATCCGACGAAGTGGCAAATGGGGAGCGCGGATTCTGTCAATCAACTTCCACGCGGCGCAAGCGGATCGCCGACATGCCGTAAAGCCACGTCTCCGGCCCCATGAATCCAAATCGCGCATTGTATTCGGTTTCGGTCGGAAGTCGGGGGACGATTCGAACATCGTCGAGCCGCCGTCGGGTGATCAGCTGGCCGGGGTGGCCGCCGCCTCGGCCGAGGAGCGGAGCGCCGCGCATGTTGGTCGACAGCGACGCGCGCGACCGGGCGGAATACCTGCAACGCCCCGACTACGGGCGCCGGCTTTCGACCGCTTCCCGCGACACGTTGCTGGCCGCCGTGCCCGCGACTCCGCCGGACCTTGTGATCGTCGCATCCGACGGCCTCTCCACCCTGTCGGTGATGACGCAATGCGCGCCGCTCCTGAAATTGCTGCTCCCGTTTTTTGACGGCTGGACGCTCGGCCTGCTCGGCGCAAAACTTTCGCTCATGCTGCTGGGCGAGCGCCCCGGCCTTGGGTCGGCGAACAGCCTCGGCGCGTATTTCACCCACCACCCCACCCCCGGCTGCACCGACGCGGACCGCAACTGC
>JBGTDR010000214.1:0-10949 GCA_041748215.1 Chthoniobacterales bacterium | reverse complement strand
GCCGATGGCCCAGGCGCCGAGGCCGATTTCTGATGCCGTGAGGGAGTGTTTGCCAAAGGGACGGTATTTCATAACGGGAAGGATTTGGAAAAAGGTTGGGTCGAGAAGTTGGAGCGCGGGCCTCAGGGATTGAGATTTTTCGCAAACTGGGCGGCAAGATAACCGCGCAGGAGCAGGATATTCCCCATATTAGTGGACACGGTGTATTCGTTCATCGCGTAGTAACGCACGTTGAAATAGGCCTCCGACCACGGCCATGCTTCGTAGGTGGCCGGATACAAATGTGTGCCGAGGTACGACGGAATCGTCGTTTCCATTGAGGCGGCGCGAATCATCGAGCGCGGCAAGGGGCCCCACGTGGTGACCCCGTCCGGAATGGGCACTCCTAGGTCAAACGCTTCGAGATTGAATGGCACCACCTGTCGCGCGCCGATTCCGCTGGTGTAACTGGCGTTGTGCGGGTTGCGGCCCAGTGAAAACTGGTTCAAGCGCAACAGGCCCTCGAGATATTTGGGATCCTTCGTAATCTGGTGGGCGATGATGACCTCCCACGGTTGGGCGAGGCGTTCTCCCCAGTTTCGCGGGCGGACAAGGTTGTACGCGCGTTCGTTGATGCTTGCGAGCTGGCGGTCGGCGGCACGCACGATGGCTTCCTGGCAACGTTTTTGGAGTTCAGGGTCCACTTGGTCGGTGGGTAACACGGCGTAAGCGGCAAGGCCCCATGGTCCGGAATGGGGGTGGCTCGTGAAATCGATCTCGCCGCCCGGGTAAAGCTCGGCGAGCGAGGCCTTGAATCGATCGTGCCATTTCTGATCGCCGGTGAGGCGGTACATCCACGCGTGGGCGAGATTCGCGTGCGCCAGCGGAGGCCGGCTGTCGCGTTCGAAAACATCGGGGACGCTGGCATTGCGCTCGGCCCAATCCATGGCACGCTCGGCGCTCCGGCGATACGTTTCGGCCAATTCCGGCTGGTAGTCGCGCAATGCGAGGGAAAGCCGGGCGGCCGCCGCAGCGTAAAGGTGATTGCCTTGGGGCGTCGGCGGCGTGGTGGCCGTCGGCTGGGTAAGGAGCCAGCTTGGTTCCGACGGGTGTTCGATCGATTCGATGTTCGAAGGAATGCCGCCATCCTCCTGCTGCAACCTGAGCCAGAGGTCCATGCCCCACACGGCCTCATTGATCACATCGGGAGTGCCGTTGCCGGACTCGGGGATGTTCAAATCAAACGTGCGGAAAAATTCCGGGTTCGATTCGTAAAGTTCCAGCAGGGCATGGACAGCGCGGTCGTGCTCCTGCGGTACGATGCTTCGATCGAAGTCGGCAGCATCCATCCAGCCACCCCACGCTTCCGGATGACTGCTGCCGTCGATGATTGCCGTCTGGATGCGGCGAAAAATGCTCGGCGGGGTTTTCGGATCAAAAAATTTCCTGGGATCGGTCCGGAAAACGTTGAATCCGTCCTCGGGGTGCATGTTGCGCGGGCGTTTGTAGGTGGTGTGCGGCGGCCCCAGCGCGATGCCCGCCCGGTGATTGTAAATACCTTTGGCGGAAACGTACGTGGCATCATGCCAGACGTCCGTGCTCACCCGAAACGGGAAGGAGGACCCCAGGCCGGGAACGACCACCCGATACGTTCCGGGCTGTTTCAACGCGGAGAAATCGAGCGCGTAGACCGAAACCGGGATCGGGTCCTGGGTGGCATTGTCGCCCGGAACGGGCATGTGGTAACCGGGAGTCGCTTCGACGACCTGACGGATCGGGCCGGCCAGCACACGCTCTCCCGTGGCGTCGTCCACAACGGAAAATTCCCGCAACGCCGAAAAATCCACTCCGGCTCCGTCGCCGAGCCACATCGACATCAAACCAATCTTCTCCGATTCGTCCGGGTGATAGCCGTTCAGGTTGACGTGGATGGCTTCGGTGCGCAGGCGCGTGTCCTCGAAATTCAATTCGACTCCGTCGCCGATCTTCGAGTCGTTGACGAAGGCGATGCGGTAGCGGGCTCCGGGCTTGAGAGGTTTGGGCAGTTTTAGAAAAATCTCATGCCGTGCGGTGCTTTCCCGCTTCCCGGTGTCGGCGTACTCCGTGGACTCCGGTTTTGTTTTCCGAAACACCTTCGCCGGCGTGACCGGTTGCGTATAGGCGTCGTCGTCCGTTGAGGTCACCGCGTAGCTCTGAGGATTCGCCGCCCATTCCACGTCGAGTGCATCGCCTTCCAGACGGGTCGGTGGGGTGTAATAGTTTTTGTCCGGTCCGTGGACGGTTCCAAACACCGCGCCGTCGCGGATGATTTGGCGATCCCAGAAATATTCATTTCCCTCGCTTCCCCACGGCTGTGGACGCGCATAACGAATCTCGTCGCCCGGTCGAGCGAAATAGGGCCGCACCGGCAGCCGGGGCAAAGCCTGAGCGTCGATGACGATACCCAGTGTGTCCGGAGCGGCGGCGTAAACGTGGCGGACCTTCGGGCGGGCGGTTGCCAGACCCTCAGCCTCCACGCCCAGCACGAGCTCGGGTTGTGCTCCCTGATACGCCGGCATGAACGGACTCTGCGCCATCACGAATCCGACAGAACTTATCGCGCAAATCACTCGCGTGATCGGGTTCAACCAACGGTGCGGGCGGGGGAATCCAAATCGAGTCATGGTGGGCTGGGGAAAACCGACATCACAACCCGGGACAACCCGGCCGACAATCCGCGAGTGCCGGCATACAAATGACGCGCCGAATACCTCGCGACGTCCGTCGCGACGCTCGGGCGGGGGCTCGCCGGACGGGGCGAACATCACACTTGTCATCGACTCGACGGTTGGTAGCCTCCCGCAGAACAAGCCGCCAAGCAGGGCGGAGTCGCTTTAACCATGATGTTGGCCAATCTCCTCTCCGCCGAGCAGATCATTCCGGAAATGCAGTCCGGTGAACGCTGGCAGGCGATCGAAGAAATCGTGGCGCTGCTCGTGCAGGCCGGGAAAATCGAGGAGGCCCACCGAGCGGACGTGCTCGCCGCTCTGAAACAACGCGAAGAAACGATGAGCACCGGAATCGGATTTGGCATCGCGATTCCGCACGCGTCGTCGGATCACGTGACGGACGTCGTGGCGGGGTTTGGCCGCTCGAAAGCCGGCATCGAGTTTGATTCCCTCGACAACGAACCGGTGCATTTCATCGTCCTTTTTGTCGTGCCGCGGGATCAATTTCAGACGCACCTGCGCACGCTGGCGGCCATCGCCAAATTTCTCAACGACCGCACGGTGCGCGACGAGCTGGCCAGCGCTCCCGGGGCCACCGAGATCCTCCAGGTTTTCACCAACCGTTCGCAAAAAAGCTGAGCGATGCCCACCGTGCGCTCCCTCCTCGAGGAGCGCCTGCGCGCCGCGCTGGCTGCTCTCGACCTTGATCCCGCCGCCGCCGAAGTTTCGGCCGCCGCCGACGCACGTTTTGGTGATTACCAATCGAACACCGCGATGGTGCTCGCCAAACGTGAGCGTCGCAATCCGCGTGAGCTGGCCACCGCCCTCGCCGCCGCGCTGAACCTCGACGGACTGAGCGCACCCGCGGATATTGCCGGCGCGGGCTTTTTGAATTTCCGACTCGCGGGCGATTTCCTCGCCGATGCGGCGACAACTCTGCTCGACGACGACCGCTGCGGCGTCGCCCCCGTTGCTGCGCCGCAAACGATCGTCATCGATTTCAGCTCACCGAACGTCGCCAAACCGATGCACGTCGGCCACATCCGGAGCACGATCCTGGGCGACTGTCTCGCCCGCGTCGCCCGATTCCTCGGTCACCAAGTCATCACGGACAACCACATCGGCGACTGGGGCACCCAATTTGGAAAAGTCATCTACGGCTGGAAACACCTGCTCGACCTGCCTGCCCTCGAGAGTGATCCGATCCCGGAATTGCTGCGTCTCTACCGGGAAGTGCAGGCGCTGGAAGATGCCGAGAAGGCTGCCAATACCACGGATACCATCCGCCGAGCCGTGCGGGAGGAGCTGGTCGCGCTCCAGAGCGGAGATCCCGGCAACCTTGCAATCTGGCAACACGTCGTGGATCTTTCGTGGCGCGAATTTGAAAAACTCTACGCCCTGCTCGACGTCAAATTCGACGAACGCCTCGGCGAAAGTTTTTACAATGATCGTCTCGGTCCGCTCGTCGAGCGCCTGATCGCCGCCGGTCTCGCGTGCGAAAGCGAAGGAGCGATCTGCATCTTTTTTCCCGACGTGCCTGAGCTGGCGGAACGTCCGTGCATCGTCCGGAAAAGCGACGGCGGATTTCTTTACGCCACGACCGATCTCGCGACCGTGGAATATCGCCTCGAACGCTGGCAGCCGGATACGATCTGGTACGTCACCGGCGCACCCCAGGCGCTGCATTTCCAGCAGGTCTTTGAGGCCATTCGCGTTATGGGGATTTCCGTCAACGCGCGCCACGTCGCCTTTGGCAGCATCCTTGGTGAAAACCGCAAGATCATGAAAACCCGCTCGGGCGAGAACGTGCAACTGGGCGACGTGTTGCGCGAAGCCGTCGAGCGCGCGGGTGCCATCATCGCCGAAAAATCCCCCGACTTGTCCGCGGCGGACGCCGCCGCCATCGCTCGCACCGTGGGCATTGGCGCCGTGAAATACGCCGAGCTCAGCCAGCACCGAATGACCGATTACATTTTTTCGTGGGATAAAATGCTTTCGTTTCAGGGCAACACCGCACCGTACCTCCAGAACGCGTACGTCCGGATCCAGTCGATTTTTCGGAAGGCCGCGGACGTCGAAAAACAGCCGTTCACGATCGAGCCAACCGAACCGGCCGAGCGCGCTCTCGTCATCAAAATTCTGCAATTTGGCGAAATCGTGCCGCTTGTGCTCGAGGATTTTCGCCCCAACCTGCTCGCCAATTATCTCTACGAATTGGCGACCTCGTTTCACGCGTTTTACGAAGCCTGCCCGGTCCTCAAATCAACCGGTGCAGTCCAGGCCTCGCGACTCGGCCTCTGCTCCCTGAGCGCCCGCACCCTGGCCACCGGCCTCGACCTCCTCGGCATCAACGTACCCGAGCGTATGTGATCAGCGCCCGGATTCGGCGCGCTGATTCCGAGCGCCAGGTCCGCGCCGCTCTCTCAGGGTTATTTTCGGATCACTTTGACCGATGCAACTGTGGAACTTTGACCTGCGTCGTCCCTGGCGACAAACGTGACCTTCGTGCGTGGTGCGACCGGGCGGATCCGGAACGTCCACGTGCCCGCCGACAATTTTGCGGGGCGGCTGATGGTCTTCTTTTTGCCGCTCGCGAGCGTCTTCCGGTAACTCGCCAGCACGCTCACAATCGCGCGGTCATCTGCGGCGACTCCTTTGATCGTGGCGGGTTTTCCGGTCGTCTTGATTTTTTTCTTACCGGTAATGGCAAGAGTCGGGGCGGCGTCGCTATCACCGGGACCGGGGCTCGGTGACGGCTCGACGGGACTGACGGCAGCTCCGGGCGGATTGGGATTGGGCGTTCCGTTGAGGGGAGGAACGGTCACTGCAAACAGGTCGTTGCGAAGCCCGCCCGGGATTGCGGCGGTGAAAAGCACGGCCTGGCTGTCAGGACGGATGCGGAAAGCGGGTGAAAGGCCGCTCAATCGCCAGGACTCGCCCGGTGGGGGGGCGATCCGCACGGGAGCGAAATTTCCGGACGTGGAGACCGCCCACAGCGTGCGGCTCTGGCCGGACGATTCTTCGTAGACGACGAAAGCCGAGTTCGGCGCGATGCGGTAACCGGTCACTCCGGAGTTGGGCGTCTGGCCCGAAATGCGCCGCGGCTGCTGGGTGAACGTCGTGGACGCAATGAAAAGTTCATCGCTAAATGTGTTGAAGAGATCACCACGGAAAATCAGGTGCGCGCTGTCCGGAGAGAGCGACACTTCGCGAACGCGTGAGTAAAGAATCGACGGGGTGTAGATCACGCGTTGGTTGGGTGTGCCCTCGGTCGATGCCTCGTAAAGGGAGAAGACCGACTCGTTCCCCAGATTGCCCACGTAATATGCGGTCGATGCGCCCGGTTTCATCAGAAATCCGGAAACCTCCCCGGTCGAATGGGCCCTGCTGCTGATCGGTTCCTGGGTATTTACCGCCGTCGTCGAAGCGCGGTAAAGGGCACCGTAATCCGGGTCGGCGAAATTGCTGATGTAAACGACAGACGCTCCATCGGGTGTGACGGCATAGCGCGTTCCCGGACCATCGAGCAGGCGGACGTCGGGAAATGGGGCGCTACTGAGGCGGATTTGGTTTTCTGGTGTGTCGAGCCGGGCGCTGTAAACGTGCACCTGCCCCTGCGCCGTGATGTCGCCGCTGAAAATCAGGCGATTCCCTTGAGGCGTCGAAACGAGATCCGTATTCACGATACTCGCAAAGCGCCGGAACGGTGTGGTGAGGCGCAGAGGCACTCCCGGTACTGTCGTGGATGCGCTGAAGAATGCTTCAGTCCCGCTGTCCAGAAAGACCGTTTGCGACCCGTCAGCCGTGATGCGCATGTAAAAAAGTGCGCCGGTGCTCACATCCTCGCGAAGCATTACTTCGGTGGCAGCGGCCGCGGTGGAAGCTCCGAGCAGGTCGAAGCGATTTCGGGCGGCGTTTGTGCGGGTGAAAATGACCCGGGACCCATCGGGCGTAAGGACAAACTGATCGACGGTCCCCGCACCGGAGTTCAGCTGAATTTGCGTCCCTTCCGCCGAGGTCGACGCACTGAAGAGATCGCGGTTGGTCGATCCCAACTCCGCTCGATAAATGACCCGCTGGCTGTCGGGGGTAATATCAAAGTTGCTTACGCCGAAAAGAAACGACTCTCCAGGTGTATTCAGCCGGATCGTCTGTGCATTCGCGGGAATCAGGAAAGCGGCGAAGGACAGGATCGCCGTTCCAATCGACAACGTCCCACCGGCTGTGGTCCCCAAAAAGCTTTTCATCGCGGCTCAGGATAAACGGGAGGTCAAGCGCTGCGCGGGCGTTTCACGGTCGTGCGGCGCTGGGAATCGGCTTTTCGGCCAGGGTCGTATCGAGGAACGAAACGAAGTCAGACTTGAGCTGTTCCCGCGCGGACCGGAGCGTGTACATCATGTGTCCGGCATCGTAAAACGTCTGCGTAACGTTGCCGAGAATGGCGGGATCGAGCAGGAGCTGGCGGACGGTGTAATCCGTCGCGTAGTAGGGTGTGGCGAGGTCGAAAATGCCTGAGGCCGCCCAGACGCGCAGGTACGGATTGCGGCTCATGGCCCGGCGCAGCGGTTCCGCGACGTTCAGGTATTGGTTTTTTGCGCCGTCGAAATTCCACGGCGAAACGTCGGCGAGAATTTCGTAGGGCAGGTCGGTCTCGAAGTTCAATTCCTCGCGCAAATACGCGTTGATGCCGGCGGTGAACGGACCAAGCACGGCCTCGAAACTCGGGTCGTAATCGTATTCTTCGGTGCCAGGCGAATAACGAATGCCCGTGATTCGCGAATCAAACCGGCCGACCCCGCGTCCGGCGTCCTCGAGCAACGTGGCGGTGAATCGCCACGACGGCACCCGTAGATTCTGCCGGGCGAGGGATTCGGCGGACAGCCCGGTCAGCTCCGCCAGACGCGCGGCAATCCGTTGTTTTTCGGCGTCGGGCAACGCGTCGCCTTGCGTGAGTGCGAGCAAATATTCATTCGCGGCGAATGCCTCTGCCTCGGCTCGGATTTCCTCGAGTGACCGGGCCTGTCGTTCGGGCGATAACCGTCCGTGATACCACGCCGTCGCGGCGTAGGCCGGAAGGAACATCACGTAAGGCAGGTCGTTGCCGGGCGAGAAGTCGATCGTCTGGAAATTCAGCACGGCGGAAATGAGCATGATCCCGTTGAAGTAGAGGCCAAGCTTGTCCTGCAGATGATCGGAGAGCGCCGCCGCGCGCGTGGCTCCGTAACTTTCGCCCGCGAGGAATTTCGGCGACAGCCAGCGTTCGTTGCGGGTGAGGTAGAGGCGAATAAATTCCCCCGCCGCTTCGATATCGGCCTGCACGCCGTGATACGGCTTCGGCGATTCGCCCGGAACCGGGCGGCTGTAACCGGTCGAGACGGGATCGATAAACACAAGGTCCGTGCGGTCGAGCCAGCTCGATTCGTTATCGGTGAGTGAATACGGCGGTGGTGGTGCCTCGCCGGCGTCGGTAAGCACCACGCGGCGCGGACCCAGCGCACCAAGATGCAGCCAGACGGACGAAGAACCGGGGCCGCCATTGAAGGCAAACGTCACCGGACGGTCCTTCGCTTCCGCCCCGACCTGCGTGTAAGCGATGAAGAATATTTTCGCCTTGTCCTCGAGACCGTCGGGATCTGCTTTCTTGCCCGGTTTGCCATCCCCCTCGGCTTTCTTTTCTTTTTCTCCAACTTCGGCCCGCAGCACGAGATATCCGGTCGTTGCTTGATAGCTGATTTCCTCGCCGCCAATTGTGACCGTGTGATCCGTGACGACGGGTTCGGTGATCGCCGGTTCTTTGGTTGCGTCTTCGGATTTCTCCGCCGCGGGAAGCCAGGCGATCCCGGTGAGCAGGGCAGTCACGACAATTTTGCGGGAGCGGGTGAACAAGGTCATTGGCAGACGAGACCCCGGTCGCGTCGCGCGATCAAGAGCGATGTCAGTGATCATGGGGGAATTCCCCCATACGCACATCAGGTAGCGTCCTAAGGGTGGCTCGGTATCGTAAGGATCTATGCGCATGAACCTTCTCCGAATTCATTTCAGTCCGCAACCTGAGGAAGTTTCCGGAGGTTCCATGGGCATGCGGAATGACGACATCTTTCGGATTCTGCGGGATCTGGTCGAAACTTTGAAGGACGCCAGTGTCGGCTACCATCTAGCGGCCGGGGCCGAAGTGGGCGGCGAAGCGCGTAAGTTTTTTTCCGAGACGTCGCGCCAGCGCGATCGTTTTGCGCGGCAACTGGAAGCGATTGGCTCCCAGTACGGTGAGCCGTCTAGAAAGTCCGAAACGGGTCTGGCCGGCCGACTGCACCGTGGGTGGCAGCACATTTTTGGAGCAATTCAGACCGAGGATACGCGGGCGATTCTTGCGGAATGCGAGCGGGGTGAAGATCGCACACGGGAGTCCTACGAAGATGCTTTGGCCGTCCCCATTCCGGCTGAAGTCAATCGGGTGCTCGCAAGTCAGTTCCGGGAAATTCGCACGGCACCGGCGCGGATCCGCTCACTTCACGAAGCGGAACGTGCTGGCTCGTCCGATGCTGCTCCGCGCTGACGATTCGGACGATCATCGGGTTGAATCCGCATAGTCGTTATTCCTGGTAAGCTCCGAGGGCCGCCGGCGTTGTGATTGGTCGATTCTGGCCGTCGATGTCGCGGATCGGTATGAACGATTCCCAGCGGGCGGCGTTGAGCGCAGGGCTCTCCGGGCGGAGGCGGAAATCGGCGACGGCGGGATCGGTGGACGGGTTCACGAAGAGCGGGTCGGCGAGCAGGTCGTTCACGCCGGCGATCGGTGTGGAGTCGCCGCCCCAGAAGAGGTTGTTCGCTCGCAGGATATCGAGGGTGTAAACGTCTAGGCGGTCCTTGATCCAGCGGTCGAGCGGGTGGCCGGGCGGGGCCACGAGGATGTTGTTGATGAAACGCACGTCGGTGCACCGATCGAAGCCGACCTGGCCCCAGGCGAGTTGGACGCCGTTGAGATAAAGTGTGTTGTTGATGACGTCCATGCGGTGGTTGGACCACATCTGGATGCCGCAACCGCCGTTGTCGAAGGCGAGGTTGTTCTGCACGAGGGTGCGGCCATTGTAGAACGGAGGCAGCTCGGCGTTGGCGTCGAGCAGGAAACCGTTGCCGTTAAAATACGCGTTGTTCGGGACGCCGGGCCGGGCGGGAAAATTTTTCACCTTAACGCGGGTGCCGCTCACGCGATTGCCGGCGATGAGGAATTTGTGGACGTTTTGGACGGCGTCGAAGTTGGCGAAATTCATCACCGCGAGGCCGGAGGGGGCGAAACCCGGGGTGCCCCAGCAATTGTCGCGAAGGACGTTGTTTTCGAGTTGGATCCAGTCGCCGTATTGCACGAAGAGACCGTCGGAGGTGCAGAATTCGATCACGTTGTCGGCGACGCGGATGTTGTGAACGATTTCGTCGGGCACCCGTTTGCTGACGTCACCGAAGCGGCGGCCGTTGACCACGATTCCGCGGATGTCGGTGTTGGGCGTGCGGGTGCCCAGTTCGTCCGGGAATTCGGTGCCGACGGTGTCGCCGTTGCCGCGCACGTGCAGACCGCGCACTTCGAGGTAGGCGAGGATGGCGGAGGTGCCCGGGGACGTTTTCGGGCCGTGGGTGATGTTGACGGCGGGCTGACCGTGCGAGGAAAACGTCGGGCGGTGGCCCGGGTAGTTTTTCAGCGTGATCCAGCCCGAAGGTCCGCCGGACCGGATGAAATTGGCGATGGGCGTGCGTTCGGGCGTGCCTTCGCGGCGGGCATACTCGCCGTCCATCACAAGGATGATGTCGCCGGCGTGGGCAGCGTCGAGGGCGCGCTGCGGGGTGGCGAAGGCGGCTTTTTCGGTGCGGCCGTCGGCGGTGTCGTCGCCCTTTGGCGAAACGTAGTAAGCGGCGCGGGCGAAGTGGACGTTGTCGATTTTCACCTCATGACGGGAGGCGGCGGGCCAGCCGGTCGTTGACCCGATTTCGAAGTCGAAACCAACGAAGGGCGCGGTGGGATCGAAGGTGCCTTCGCCGGAGGGTTGGAAGACCGAGAGATCGAGGGCGTAGCGCTGGTAAAAATGCGCGGCGGCGGGGTGGATGAGGGTTTCGATGCCGCCGGTGCGGCGCTGGTCGGCGTCGAAGGATTCGATGATGACCTTGATCGGCAGCGCGCGGGTGGCGGTGAGACTGAAGGCGAGGGTGAGATGGGCGAGGCGGGTCTCGGAATTTTTGAGCGCGAGCGGGCCGCTGCGCAGCGCCTCGCTCCAG
>JBGTDR010000213.1:0-48870 GCA_041748215.1 Chthoniobacterales bacterium | reverse complement strand
CGCACCGGAACGCCTCTTTTTTCGCAACGTGTTTCTCGACACGGCCCAACTCGCGCGCGTCGTGATGGCATTGCCCGAGGTCGATGGAGACCGCGTCGGAGCTTTCGGCAGTTCACAAGGCGGAGCGCTCACGTTCACGTGCGCGGCGCTGGAACCTCGAATTCGTCGTGCCGCAATCGTCTATCCTTTCCTTAGCGATTACCGCCGCGTGTGGGAGATGGACCTGTGCAAGGACGCTTACGCCGAGCTGCGTTACTTTTTCCGCTCGTTCGATCCACGGCACGAACGGGAAACCGCCATCTTCGAGCGCCTCGGCTACATCGACATCCAATTCCTCGCACCTCGGGTCAAAGCGGACGTGCTTTTCGCTACCGGGCTCATGGATACCGTCTGCCCGCCATCCAGCCAGTTTGCTGCTTACAATAAACTCACGTGCCCACGCGAGCTGCGCGTTTTTCCCGACTTCGCCCACGAACGCCTGCCTGGCTTCAACGACGAAATGTTCAACTTCCTGACCAGCCTGTAACGCAAGCATTCCGCTTGCCCCGGCCGACGGCGTCGATTGGCAAGCGGGACGCTTGCGTTACGCTTTCTCGACCTGCCAATACTCGAGCTCGACCGGTGTGTCCCGGCCGAAGATGCTCACCGAAACGCGGAGCTTGCCGCGCACGGGATCAATCTCTTCGACGATGCCGTTTTGGTTCTGGAACGGACCGTCCGCGACCTTGACCTTGTCACCGACTTCGAATTCGATCTTGGGTTTGACGCTGTCTTCGCGCTCTTTCATCTGCGCGAGCATGCCTTCCACTTCCTTTTTCCGCATCGGAATCGGCCGGTCTTTCGTTCCGGCAAATCCAATCACACCAGTCGTTTCCCGGATGAAATACCACGTCCGGTCCACCAGCTGGTTGTTCTCGTCCAGCAGATACATGTTCACAATGATGTATCCCGGAAAAAACTTGCGTGTCGTTTCCGTTTTTTTGCCGCGCTTGATCTCCTGCACTCGCTCGGTCGGAATCAGGACGTCAAAAACAACATCCTCCATCTCCTCCGTCTTGATGCGCTTTTGAATGTTTTCCTGCACTTTGCCCTCCTGGCCGGAGAGAACGTGCACGACGAACCACTGATCGCGGGGTGCCAAACTCATGAATTACAACTTTTAGGGCCTCGTCAGGAATCCGACGATGTTTACGAGAATCAAATCGAAAAACGCGATGTAGCCACCAATGATCAACATCGCGATCAAAACCACAACGGTGGAATCCCACAGTTCCTTGTACCGTTTGAATCCCTTCTCGTTGGGATCCCATGGCCAGGAAGCTTTCGCCAGCTCAGCACGGACTTCAGCAGTAAATCGCGAAATTTTTCCAAACACGGTGGAAGGGCGGGTATAAATAGGTGACGACGTTGCGCTTGGAAAGAACAGGCCAGGAGGGACTCGAACCCCCAACAAACGGTTTTGGAGACCGCTACTCTACCAATTGAGCTACTGGCCTATACAACAACGATGACAGGGTGACGTTACTTGATGATGTCGCCAACGCGTCCGGCACCCACGGTGCGGCCGCCTTCACGGATCGCAAAGCGAATGGTTTTTTCCATGGCGATGGGCGTGATCAATTCAACTTCGATCGAGACGTTGTCGCCGGGCATGACCATTTCAACCCCTTCAGGCAATTTGATCGATCCGGTCACGTCCGTCGTGCGGAAGTAGAACTGGGGACGGTAGTTCGAGAAGAACGGAGTGTGGCGACCACCTTCCTCCTTGCTCAGCACGTAAATTTCCGCCTTGAACGTCGTGTGCGGAGTGATCGAGCCGGGCTTGGCAATGACCTGGCCACGTTCGATGTCGTCCTTTTTGATGCCGCGAAGCAGAACACCGACGTTGTCGCCAGCGCGCGCCTCGTCGAGGAGCTTACGGAACATTTCGATGTCGGTGACGGTCGTTTTCGCCGTCGGGCGAATGCCAACGATCTCGACTTCTTCCATCTTCTTGAGGATGCCACGCTCGACACGGCCGGTAGCGACTGTGCCGCGACCTTCAATGTTGAACACGTCTTCGATCGGCATCAGGAATGGCTGATCGACGGGACGCTCGGGAAGCGGGATGTATTCGTCCACGGCGTCCATGAGCTGGCCGATGGCCTTCTCGTATTCGGCGTCTCCGTTGAGCGCCTTCAGGGCGCTGCCCTTGACGATCGGGATGTCATCACCCGGGAAATCGTAGCTGGAAAGCAATTCACGCACTTCCATTTCGACGAGTTCGAGGAGCTCGGGATCGTCCACCATGTCCACCTTGTTCAGGAAGACCACCATGGACGGAACGCCGACCTGGCGGGAAAGAAGGATGTGTTCGCGCGTCTGCGGCATCGGGCCGTCGGCGGCGCTCACCACAAGAATCGCACCGTCCATCTGCGCGGCACCGGTGATCATGTTTTTCACATAATCGGCGTGGCCGGGACAATCGACGTGAGCATAGTGGCGGTTGGCAGTCTCGTACTCCTGGTGCGACGTGTTGATCGTGATGCCGCGCTCTTTTTCTTCGGGCGCGTTATCGATATCTTCGTACTTGCGCGCCGTCGCTCCACCCGTCTTCGCGAGCACCGTGGTGATCGCGGCGGTGAGGGTCGTCTTGCCGTGATCCACGTGGCCGATCGTGCCGATGTTCACGTGGGGTTTTTCTCTCTTGAATGTATCTTTTGCCATCTTGTTGTTGTGGGTGATTCTTTCTACCTCTCGCTGAAATCGTGGAGCCCACGACCGGGATTGAACCGGTGACCTCGTCCTTACCAAGGACGTGCTCTACCAACTGAGCTACGTGGGCGTCGGGGCCGGTTAAGCCATCGGGGTCAGATTTGCATTCGGTATCTGGTTCGCTGTCTGAAAAAAGGGTGAAGGACCCCGTCCGTTTCGTTCGAGAAACGGCCACGGCCCTGATCCCATTTGGCGGAAAACGAACCCGGACCGTAACAAACGCAACCGGGGTGTCAAAGGGAAAAATCCCCCGTCTTCGGAACGCACTCCGCCTCGAATTCCGGCATTGCCCCGGCATCCGGACCGCACAATTCTGAGGCGTGAATGTCGCCGACCTGAGACAGGATTACCGCGTGGGAGCTCTCGACCGGGAGAACCTCGATCCAGATCCGATCCGCCAGTTTTCAACGTGGTTCGAAACCGCCGCTCAATGTGATGGGATCATTGAGCCCAACGCGATGACGCTTTCCACCGTCAGCCCGACCGACGGGGTCAACGCGCGCGTCGTGCTCCTGAAAGGATTCGACGGTGAGGGGTTCCGGTTTTTCACCAATCACGAAAGTCGCAAAGGCCGGCAAATCGCGAACGATCCACGGGTGGCGCTTTCGTTCTTTTGGTCCCCGCTGGAACGTCAGGTGCAAATCACCGGACAGGCTCGGATCCTGCAACGGGGGGACGCGGAGGCTTATTTTTCCACCCGCCCGCTGGCCAGTCGGCTCGGAGCCTGGGCCTCGCGGCAGAGCGAAGTGGTGGACTCGCGGGAAACTCTCGAACGGGCGATGCAGGCGGTGCAGGAGCAGTATGCCGATGGCGAGGTGCCGATGCCTCCCTTCTGGGGTGGGTATCTCGTGCGACCGGATGCGATCGAGTTCTGGCAGGGTCGGCCGAGCCGTTTGCACGACCGATTTTGTTACCGGCGCGTTTCGGAAACCGAATGGACGATTGATCGATGGTCTCCCTAAATCGCTCATGAAAACAACCCACTGCCTGTGCCTGCTCGCCATTTTGTTTTCGGTAAATTCCTCGATTTGGGCCGAAGAAAGCGCGGATCCGGCGCTCACCCGAATCGCGTTTGGATCGTGCAACCGCCAGACGCTCGAGCAGCCGCTCTGGGAGCCAATAATCGGCTGGCGTCCACAACTCTGGATCTGGCTCGGAGACAATATCTACGGTGACAGCGACGATCCCGCCGTGCTGGCCGCGAAGTGGGATCAACAGAAAACGCACCCGGGCTATTCCCGACTTCGCGACCAGGCGGACGTGATTGGAACCTGGGACGACCACGACTACGGCATCAACAACGGCGGCAAAAATTTCGCCATCAAAGCCGACGCCCAGAGGCTCCTGCTCGATTTCCTCGACGAACCCGCTGACAGCCCTCGACGTAAGCGCGAGGGAGTTTATGCGAGCACCATTTACGGTCCACCGGGACGCCAGGTGAGCGTGATCCTGCTCGACGTTCGGTATTTCCGGGACGCCCCACGAACGGACGGCGACATTCTCGGAGAAGCGCAGTGGAAATGGCTCGAGGAGACGCTGGCGGCCAGCCAGGCGCAAGTGCACCTGATTGCCTCGGGCACCCAGATCCTGCCAGCGGAACACCGTTACGAAAAGTGGACCGACTACCCCGCGTCCCGGGATCGCCTGCTGGCGTTG
Organism: Chthoniobacterales bacterium; assembly: GCA_041748215.1. Classification (GTDB taxonomy): domain Bacteria; phylum Verrucomicrobiota; class Verrucomicrobiia; order Chthoniobacterales; family JAATET01; genus JBGTDR01. The sequence goes on along the minus strand of JBGTDR010000213.1, from coordinate 44,460 downwards.
CTTGCCCGCCTGCAAACGCCCGGGGTCGTCCTGCTCTCCGGCGACCGGCATTTCGCCGAGATTTCCCGGCTCGACGATCCGCGTTTGCCGGGGCCGCTTTTCGAAGTGACGTCAAGTGGCCTGACTCACGTCTGGAAGGATTTCCCCGGGGAACCCAATCGCCTTCGGGTCGGCGAGGTGTTTGCCGATCTGCATTTCGGGACCATCGAGGTCGACTGGTCAACGCGACAGATCGGCCTGCAAATTCGCGATCAATCTGGCGAAGTGGTGCGGGAAGCCACCGTGGAGCTCGAGCCCGGCGAAACGCCAACGCAATAGATCGCTCCGCCGTGTTGCCGGGTCCCAGGCATCAAACGCGAAAAACGAGAGTGACGCGAAGGCCACCTTCCGGACGGTTCGAAAGTTCAATCGTACCGCCGTGCAAATCCACGATCGATTTGACGACGGTCATCCCGAGGCCCGTCCCCTGGCCGGTTGGTTTGGTAGTAAAAAACGGCTCGAAAACTTTTCCCAGCTTTTCGTCGGCCACACCCGGTCCGGAATCATCGATTTCCGCAATGACGACGCGCTCGCCGGCGCGGAATCGCTCGGACCGCGATCCGGAGATATTCGGCCCGACGCGGGTGATTTGCTCGGAGCGCGTTCTCACAGTGAGCGTTCCCGAGCGGTTCATCGCGTGGATCGCGTTGGTCAGAATGTTGATCAGGACCTGCTCAATTTTGAGCCGGTCGAGCTGGACAGGCGGAATCTCACCGAATTCCCGCACGATTTGCAGGGATCCCTCCCGGGCCTCTCCGCGCACCAGAACGAGAGCGTGCTCGATGATCTGATTCAAATCGTAAGCGTTTAATTCGAGGCGGTTGGGTGCGGAAAAATCGAGCAGCCCTTTGATCACGGAATCTGCGCGCATAACGGCTTCCTGAAGATCGGCGATCACGCCATCGACCGCGGGTTCGTCCGATACGCGATGTCTGAGAAATTCCAGGCCCATCGAAATCGTGGCCAGCGGGTTTTTGACTTCATGGGCCACGCCCGCCGCCAGTCGGCCGATGGACTTCATTTTTTCGGCTTCGATCAGCTGAAGTTGCACCGATCTCAGCTCGCTATCGGCGCGACGCAGGTCAGCGAGCGCCTTGAAGAGATTGGCATTGGCCTCCTCCAGTTCCTGGCGGGCCTGTTTTTCCTCGGTATTATCGCGCCCGATGCAGGCAATGCTGAGCGTTTCACCTTTGGCAACCCGCAAGGGCACGCGCGACGACATCAACCATCGGACGGAACCGTCCGCCAGCACCAATTGCTCCTCACGATTGAGTTGCGGTTGGCCGGCCTGGAAAACCTCGCCTTCAGCTTCGTCGAATAAATACGCCGGCTCGCGTGGCCGCAAATTTTGAGACGTCTGGCCGACAACATCCTCCGGTGCGGCAAGACCAAGCCGCTCCGCATACGCGGCGTTGCTCACCCGAAAGGTACCGTCACGATCCTTCACGTAAATCGGGTCGGGCAGGTGATCGATCACGTTGCGCAGCAGGTTGCGCTCCGCCGCCAGGGCGTCTTCAAGTTTCTTCAGATCCGTGATGTCACGGGAAATGCCGCACGTTCCGATGATGCGGCCGTGCCGGTCGCGGAGGGGAAGTTTGGTCGTGTGCGCCCAGCCGATCCGACCGTCGGGCAGCGTTTCTTTCTCAATCTTGCCGACGATTGCGTTGCCGGTCTTCATGACGTGCTGCTCGTCCTCGAATGCTGGTCGGGCATGCTCATCGGTGAAAAAATCGAAGTCCGTTCGACCCACAGCGTCCTCGGGCCGCTCGATGCCAAAAAATTTTGCCAGCTCAGCGCTGACGCGCAGGAACCGGCTGCGGTCATCTTTGAAATAGATCCGGTCCGGGATGGAATCCAGCAGGGCGTGGAGCAGGTCATGCTCCTTGGCCAGTGCCATTTCCACGCGCACGCGTTCCTTGGCGTAGCGCATCGCCTGGAGGAGAAGTGCGGGAGAAAGGTGGGCGCGGCTCAGGCAGTCCTGCGCGCCCGCCTGCACCGCGGCGATGGCGAGTTCGTCGTTCTCAGCCTCCGTAAGCACAATGACTGGCGCGGGGGAAAAGGCGTTGCAGACATTGCTCACGAATTCGATTTCCCGTCCGGGTGCCACCGCGGGATCGACAACGGCAAGGTCCGCCATCCCGGCCTCGAGCGCCCGGATCACTTCGTCTGCCTCGAGGGCTCGGACCGCGACAATAAATTGCCGGCTCCCGTCGCCTTCGATCATCGATTCAATGAAATCCGCATCGCGCGGAGAGGTGCATGCCAGAATTACCGGCGTCGGTGTGGGATTGGCACGTGCCATGGGAGAAACCGCCTGTGGGAAGCCATACGCCCGCGACCAGCCCGGCACAAGCCCGAATGACCCCGTTTCCAACGCCGCGGAGCGCATTCCCCACGACTCCGAATTCCGCTCCGGACAGCGGGAATTCCCCGCTTGACGTTTCTGCGGCATTGTCGTCTTTACTCCGCTTTTGGTCGTTTCATCCGCCGAAACGCACCTCCTGACAACCCGCATGAACATCCGTCTTTTCCGCACCACCGCCGCCGCCCTCGCCTGCCTCACGGTGTTGCTCTGTGTCCCGGCGGTCGCGCAAGTCGGCACGGGCCCGATCGTGAAGCAAATCGATGTGCAATTTGTAGGGCCGGAGAGCATCTCGCGTGAACGCGTGCTGGCCAACCTCGCCACTCAAGTCGGCCAGCCGTACAGCGAGCGCGGCGTGGAGGAGGATATCCGGGCGCTGTATTCCACCGGCACGCTCACCAACGTCCGCATCTTCGGCGAACCGCTCGACGACGGCGTCAAGGTCACCGTTCTGCTTCAGGGTCGACCCATCATTTCCGAAGTTCTGATCGAGGGCACCGGCCAGGTGCCGCAAAATCGCGTTCGCAAGGAAGTCGCCATCAAACCCGGCGACGGCCTGAGCGAGGAACGCATCGACGATGATCGGAAAAAAATCCTCAAGCTCTACGAAGACCGGAATTATTCCGAAGTCGACGTGCAGTACAAGGTTGAAGATTTACCTGACAACAAAGCACGCGTGATTTTTTCAATCACCGAAGGGCCCAAGCTCGTCGTGCGCCGCATCACGTTTGTCGGCAATTATTCAGTCAAACAGAACGACATCAAAAAGGTCATGAAGACCAAGACCTGGAACATTCTGTCGTTCTTTAATAAAAGCGGCCGCCTGATCCCGGCGCAGATCGAAGAGGATCGCGCCGCCATCCGCCTGCTCTTCCAGAACCGCGGTTTCGCCGACGTCGAGATCACCGACATTTCGACCCAGCCGATGGAAGGCCGCGACGGCGTCGAGATTGTCGTCACCATCAACGAGGGCATCCAGTATCGCGTCAATTCCGTCACTCTCGAGGGCGTGAACATTGCTCCGGTCGATGAAGTGATGAGTGTCCTGCGGATGACTGCGGGTGAGCTTTTCACACCGTCCGCGCCGGGTCCGAACGACGTGCGCGGAGGTCTAATCGGTGACATCGAGGCGATCCGGACATTCTATGGCCAGCGCGGTTACATCGACCGCGAAGTGATTCCAGAAATCACACCGGCGGGTGAAGGTGCGGTCGACATCGTTTACCGCATCGACGAGGGCGTTCAGTCGTATGTGAATCTCATCAATATTCAGGGCAACAGCCGCACGAAGGATGTCGTCATCCGGCGCGAACTCGTGATCAAGCCGGGCCAGATTTACGACACGACCCTCGTCGATATCAGCCGCCAACGTCTGGCAAACCTGAATTATTTCGAGACGGAACCGCCGACCAAACTCCAGCTCGTTCCTTCGGACACCCTCATCCCTGGCCGCAAGGATCTGAACGTAATCGTCGAAGAAAAACGCACCGGTTCATTCAATTTTGGTGCCGGCTTCAGCACGATCGACAGTTTGATCGGGTTTGCCGAACTGCAGCAGTCGAACTTCGATATTTTCAACTGGCCGCGCTTCACCGGCGGTGGTCAGCGATTCCGCATCCGCGGTCAATACGGCCTCCAGCGGCAGGATTTTGTCATCTCACTCACGGAGCCCTATTTCCTCGGATATCAGCTTTCGGCCGGCATCGAGGGATATTACCGCCAGGCGAGCTTCCTGAGCTCGGTTTACAACCAGTCGAACGTGGGATTTGCCATAAATCTGCGCAAACCGATCACCAAATTCATTTCGATCGACGGGGAATATCGCCTCGAGCAAATCCGGATCTACGACGTTGACGAAGACGCTGGCCAGGTCCTCCAGGATGCGGACGGCACGTATAACCGCAGTGCCATCACCGGTTCGATTGCCTACGACACGCGGGACAGTCTGTTCCTGACCCGGCGCGGTGAAAACGTGCGCGTCACTGGTTTCATCTCGGGCGGGTTCCTCGGAGGCGACGTGCAAACGACGGGCGTTTCCCTCGAAGCTGCGAAGTTTTTCTCACTGCCCTTCGATACCATCCTGACGCTGCGTGGCGAGGTCGGCGTGGTTGACACCTGGGGCGGTGCAACGAATGGCGGACGGGGTGTCCCGATTTTTGACCGGCTCTACCTCGGTGGTGCAAACAACCTGCGAGGCTTTGATTTCCGTGAGGTCGGACCGAAGGACGAGGACGGCAATCCCATAGGCGGCAACACGCTCGCCTTTGGAACGGTGGAATACAGCTTCCCGATCTTTCCGCGCATCCGCGGTTCCATCTTCACCGATTGGGGCTTCGTAAATGCAGACACCGCCGACTTCTCGACCAGTAATGTCAACGGCGACATCGGATTCGGCCTGCGGGTCGAACTGCCCATTGGTCCCGTCCGCGTCGACTACGGTTACCCGGTGGTTTACGACGAGGACAACGGCCCTCCCGGCAAATTCAACTTCAACGTCGGTTACCAATTTTGAACGAAACCGGGGCCGCCCGGTCTCAGGTTTAAGCTTTACTCTCCCCGAGAGATTCTCAACAACCAGCTCCCACGCAGACCTCTTATGATCAAGACCAGTATCCGTACCCTCCTTGTCGCCGGTTCCCTTTTTGCCTTCGCGCCGCTTGCCAGCGCGCAGACGAAACTCGGCATCCTCGACATGAACAAAATCTTCACCGAGTACTACAAAACCAAGGACGCTGAGACAAAACTCAACGAGCAGCGCGCCGCCGCCAAGAAGGAATTCGACGATCGCGTCGAGACCCTCAAGGCGAGCATGGAAGAGATCAACAAGATCAACATCGAAGTCGAAAAACCCGAACTCAGCGAAGACGCGAAGGCCGCCAAGCTCAAGGAGCGTGAGGAGAAGGTCAACGAAGCGCGCAACCTGGATCGCGAAGTGAACGAGTTCAAAGGTTCCCGCGAAAATCAGCTCCAGGAACAGTTCGTCCGTATGCGCGGCGATATCATCAAAGACATCATGAAAGTGGTGAACGAGAACATCGCCAAAAAGGGTTTCGACCTTGTGCTCGACAAGTCCGGCTTGAGCGCCGGCCAGATCCCGGTCGTGGTTTATTCGCGGGATGACCTCGATTTCAGCACGGAGATCGTGACGGCACTCAACGCCAGCGCTCCGAAGGTCACACCGGCCGCGCAATAGTTCAAAAACTCTTCGCTCGGGCCGCTCATTTCGACTCTGCCCGAGCCTCGCAATTCGAAAAAGCACCTCCACTCCGGGGGTGCTTTTTTCGTGCCCTGACGCCACTCTCCCATCCCGCCACGCATGACGTTGAAACCCCTGCTGATCGCCGCCTGGCCAAAGTTCGAGATCGCCCTCGCCGTGATTCTCCTCGCGCTGAGCCTGGTACGAACCGGCCAGATGGCCGGTGCCATGGCCACTACCTCGCTCGAGACCGATGAGTTTGGGAGCGTGCTTACGTTCGCGGCGCGCGGCCCGTTGCACGTCGTGACCGACTACCGCGCGCCGAAAAACCACATCTTCTTTAACCTGGCGAATTCCGTCCTACCCGGCCGCGATTCGCTGGCCCCGGCTCGAGCCCGAATGCTCAGCATCCTGGCCGTGATGGTCGCAGCGATTGCCGTGGTCGGATATGGCTTGTACCGGCGCCGACTTCTCGAGGCGGCACTTGCGCTCACACTCCTCGCGTTTTCCCTGAACACGCTGAGCCTTTCGATGGAGGCCCGCGGTTACGGATTTCTTCTTCTGGCTGCCTTGGTGGCAGCCATCGGCACCATCGAATATTTTAGAACCGGCCAGCGCGGCTGGCTATGGGCGGTTGCCGCGTCCACCGTACTGGGAACCTACACGGTGCCCGCATACGTCTTTTTTGCCGGGCCGCTGATGTTGCTGATCTGGCTGACAGGACGCACGCGCGTCGAATTTTTTGCCGGACTCGCGGCATGCGCAGCGATCGCGCTGCTTTACGCGCCGGTTGCCACCCAGGTGCCGGCTGCTTTCCGCGACGTCCACGGGATCGCCGAGGCGGACTTCGCACTCGTGCAGGGAGTTTTTCGGACGATCAAACTCTACCTGCTCGCATCGGACGACTGGCTTACGTTTACTCTCTTCCTCTCGCTTGCGATTCCTCCGATCGTGCTGGCTGGACGCCGCCACGAACCCGGAGGCAACGGACTTGCGGTCGTCATGGGCGGCGTGCTGGTGGCGCTGGTGGTCTTTCTTTTCCTGCGGACGCCCCCGGTCCGGACAGCGGCATTCGTCATGATTCCTCTCGCTATCGCCGGATTTTTTGCCCTCGGTGAGCTCGTGCGGCGTTTGCCGATTTACGCCAACGCAGCGATTTTTGCGATTGCCTCGATATTGCTGATTGGAAGGGTCGCGCCCGACATCCGCTCATTTCAATTCACGCCCGCCGAAGATTGGACGGCAGCCGGAAAAGTCGCCAACTCCACGTTTCCCGACTTCATGAAACTCGATTTTCAACGCCACGCAAAATATCTGATGCACACGATGGTCGATCCGGAATCGCGCAGCGCCGAATCCGATGAAACGGCCTACCAGCAAGGCCGGCTTGTGGTGGTGGACGCAGGCAACAAGTGGGCCGAGGGGCGGCGGTTTCGCGGCGCAGCCGACGATCCCGAATTTTCTGAAATCACGGTGCCTGGAGCCATCCGCGATATTGTTTTCAGCTTTCGACGCCCCGCGGAACGCGGCGTCAGTGAAGCCCCCGCAGAAATCATCGACGGTGATCCCACCACGGGGCGTTTCCCTTTTTCCGATGAAACCATGGTGAAAATTTCTGCCAATTCGGACCTTCATTCCATCGTTCTTCAACTCGAACGTCCCACCCCGTCGCGCGTGCTCAACGTCATCGTGACCGACCCCGCAACTGAGACGGATTATTCCCGTCAGGCCGTTTGGGGAGGCGACGCCGTGATTATTCCCGTACCCCGCGTGGAGGGATCCGCTCCGGCTCTCGAAATCAAACTGATCGCTTACGACCCCACGGTTCGCGTCGTGGAGGCGTGGGCATTTCCGACCGAGCCCGCACCATGAACCTCTCGATCGACCGATGGCCAGTGCCGGCCGCGCTGACTCCGCCGCTCTACGCGATGGCCCTTGCATTCGCTCTGGTCGGACTGGCGCTCTTCACGCAGGCCAATCGTTTTCCGTCCGCTTACCATCCGGACGAACCGTCCAAAGCCCGCCAGGTCATCGAGCAGGAATACAATTTCCACCACCCGATGCTGATGCTTTCGACGGCGACGCTGGCCGCACGATTCAGCGGCGCAGGCGATTCGGTGGAGCGGGTGACCATTGCCGGTCGCTGGGTCTCGGCAAGTTTCACCGCCGCGGCCATTTTTTTCCTCGTTCTATTGACGTGCGCCGCATTCGGCGCGCTTGCCGGCTTGGTGAGCGGCTTGTTTCTCGTGACCAATCACCAGCTTTTTGAACTGGCCCACTACTTCAAGGAAGATCCGGCCGTCCTGTTGGGTGTGAGTGCGTTTTTCCTGGCGCTTTTGCTCTACGACCGCCAGCCGGGACCGGCGAGGGCCGTTCTGCTCGGGGCGGCTACCGGACTCGCGGTGTCAGGAAAATACGTTGGAATTCTGGTCGCCCCCCTCGCCATCGGCATCATTTTCGTTACGACGCGCCGATCGGGAGCCGGCCGCCAGCTCGCCTTTTGGGCCGCCGCAGCAATCACGGTATTCGCTTTCGCAAATTTTCCGGTCTTTTTAAATCCCGGCGGATTCGCCAGTGGATTCGAACGGGAACTCGGCATGGCCGTCACCGGACATAAAGGCATCACCCGCAGCGTGCCGCACGGCGTTTACGGTGCCGTCTTTCGCGAATCCACCAATGCGGTGCTTTGGATTCTGATGGGAGTTTACGCGGTATCCGTCCTCGTGCGGTGGCGACGGATGCGCACGGCCGAATGGATGTTTGCGCTCTACCCGCTCGTTTTTGCGATCATCCTCTCGTTCTCGCCGAAAACGCATCACCGCTACTTTTTGCCCGCCACCGGATTGTTGCTTTGTTTCGCGGCCGCCGGAGCCGCGGCTATCCCCCACTTTCGTTGGGGTTCCCGGCCATTGTTTGGGTCCCTTCCACCTGCGGTGATCATCGGTACGGTGACCGCGCTGGCACTGGCGGTTCAAATGCCGCGCTTCATTGATTATTATCAGGGATTCAGCCGGGACGGCCGGTCGCTTTTGGCGGAATACCTTCGAGCCAACGTTCCACCGGGCACGCTCATCGTGCAGGACAAGCGCGTCAACCTTCCGGCTCTGGGTCTGCCTTACGCCGTTGAAGGACGATTTTTCGCCGCCGACGCTGGCACGCTCGACGACTTGCGCGCCCGGGGGGTGATTTACGTCGCCGTAGCCGAAGGCGATTACGGGCGATTTTTTCGAGAAAATTTTCGACCGAAGGAGGACGAGAAATCCGACTACGTCCGGCGGCGTGATTTTTATGATCAACTTTTCCGGGAAGGAACCCTCGTGCTGGAGTGCCCGTCCGGCACGCTCCAGTATCTCCAACCGCACCTGAAACTTTACCGAATTCAGTAGCGGCCGTCTAACGCCAGCGCCTGGGGCGATCACGCCGTGACGCTTCCAGAATGCGGTGTTCCTCGCGTGTGAGGGCATCGATCCCTCCACGCAGCAATTTTTCCAGCACCTGCTCGACGCCCGCGGTGCCTCCGCCGGGCGGCGGCACCACGGTGAAAATCGGCGCATTCCGTCGCGTCGCGTCGCCACGAACTTCTCCGGTACGAGGTGACGTCGTAAAGACCCGGGGTTGCGGATGCAAAGCACCCGTCCGCCCACCGGTAAGCAGCAACCCGCGCGCAAAAAGAAATCCCGTCAGCGCCCCGCCGAGGTGCGCCAGATGCCCGATCCCCGGCTCAAATCCCAGGAGCCACATCGCCAGCGAACTGCCCACTACCAAAAACCCCAGTGTCTTCGCTTTCATCCGCAACGGCAGCACGAAAAACAGCAACGCCGTCACCGGCAGATTCGGGAGGAGCGCGGTGAGCGCCACGAGAATTCCAAACACACTGCCCGAAGCTCCGATCAACAACGTGGTACTTCCCGAGAAAAGAATTTGCGCGAGACCTCCGACGATCCCGCTCGTGAAATAAACGATCAGAAACCAGCGCGATCCGATCGTGCGTTCCAGTTCGCGCCCCGCGAACCATAAGCCGATCATGTTCATCACGAGATGCAGCGTATTCCCGTGAAAAAATTGATACGTCACGAGCTGCCAGAGCCAGCCGCTGCCCAGCCCGCCCGGGCTCAAGCCGAAAACGGCCATCAACGCGAAACGATTCGGCGCCGCGAGCAGGAATTCGGTGAGGACAAAAATTGCGACGTTGATCGCAAGGAGGCTTTTGGTCGCGCGGCCTTCCCCGGAGTCGATGGGATGCATTTCTGCCCCGAGATTACTTGCGTCTTTTCTTCCTGTCCACTGGAGGGCAAAGGACGCGCAGTTTGCGCGCGGCGAATCCAAATTCGAATGGCACCACGCCCGAGATCTCGCCATCGAGTTCCACGGGCACGTCGGATTCCGAAGTGACGGTCAGCCTCTCGGTCTGAAAATATTCCACGTCCGGCAAATCCTGGTGGGTGCCAAACACGATAGCCTGCACGTAACGAATGACGTCCCAGTGGCTCTGGTTTTTAAAGACGACGACGTCGAGGAGACCATCGTCGAGCTCCGCTTCACGGAACAGAACCAAGGGCCCACCGTAAAACCGACCGTTGCCCACGAGCACAAAACTTCCCTCGTGCCGGTGGCCGCGCGCGTCCGTCGCGTAAATCACCGGCGGTTTCCGTGCGGCCACCTGCGCCAGCGAAAGCACGTAACTGACCGGACCCAGAGCCTTCTTCGAGTCCGGCGTGGTTTGGCGCACCACTTCGGCATCGAGACCTACGCCGGCGAGCTGAACAAAATATTCGTCGTTCGCCATGGGCAGATCGATATCCCGCGTCTCACCTTCTTCGATGATCTTCCACGCCCGTTTGATGTTGTTTCCGGGCAGACCGAGCTCGAGTGCAAAGACGTTCATCGTGCCCACGGGCAGGATGCCGAGCGTCACCCGTGACTGGCCGATGCCATTGACGACCTCGTTCACGGTGCCGTCGCCACCCGCTGCGACGATGATGCGATAGCCCTGATCGACCGCTCGCTCGGCCATCGCTTCGGCGTCGCCAGCTTTCCGGGTTTCTCGCACGACCGCACGAATCGAGAGCGCTTCGATCGTCTGACGCAGCGATTTTGCGCGCTCTCCGCGTGCTGCAGGATTGAGGATGACGAGGATTTTATTCACACTTCCCATTACCGCGTACCCGGCTACGTTTCCGGCGTGAAGCGAATTGCCACGATTCTACTCGGGCTCCTCGCGGGTGCAGCGATTCTGTTGCTTGTCAGTTTGATCGGCATCAATCTCTATCTGCAGTCCGATGGTGTCCAGGAACGCATCCGCCGCGCAACGGCGCAGGCGATTGGCGCGCCCGTGCAGGTTGGCCGCACGCTTTACACTCCCTGGAGCGGCCTCAACCTCTCCGGCCTCTCGGTCGCCGACCCTGCTCTATCCGGTCAGAACGTCGCCGAAGCCTCCAAATTTTCCGTTCGCTTCGAGTTTCTGCCCCTGTTCCAACGCCGCCTGGTCATCAGCGAAATCAATCTGCAGAGCCCGGAGCTCATGGTCCGACAGAATCCGGAGGGTCAATGGCTCACAACGTGGCAACCGACCCGGCCGGCTCGACAGGGAGGAGGCGGCGGTGGCGGATCCGGTGGCGGCCGGACCAACGAGGTCGAACCAGTCGAACGGCCCACGCAGCCCGCTGCCGACGATCCCCAGCCGTATATCGTCGAGTTGAAAAAATTCAGCATTCGCGAAGGGGTCGCCACCTTCACAAACCAGCGCGGGCGTGTCATCGCCCGCGTCGAAGGGCTGAAAATCGAAGGCACGCTCGACGCCGATCGAAAAGCGTCGGGAGAAATCTGGATCGACCGCGTGGCGTTGTCCGGCGCATTGCACCCGCGCGATTTTCACGCCCGTTTTGTCCAGTCCGAAGACACGTTCAAGTTGAGCGACGCAGTTTGCGCGCTGGCGGACGGAACGATTCGCGCCGCTCTCGACGTGAAAACACCTCGTCGGGGCCCGGCGCACCTGGAATTCCGCGGCGACCTTGCCGAAGTGTCTCTGCCAACGTTGATCAAAGAAGCGCACGGGGAAGGTGAGGGCTCGCGTGGCACACTCGCCGGTCACGTCGAATTTCGCGGCGATCCCGGCGCAGCGTCGACGATCACGGGCTTCGGACAATTTGGCCTTACGGAGGCCCAGCTCGAGCCCCTCGAGTTTATCCGGCAGATCGGCACGCTGCTTCGCATCGACGAACTCCAGATGCTCGACCTCCAACGCGCCAACCTCAGATTCGATATTCGCGACGAGCGGGTGTGGGTCGATGACCTTGTTCTGCAGACCGACAACGTCATCATTTCAGCTACCGGGCCCGTTAATTTTCGTGGCCGCCTCGACCTCGATGGCCGCTTGCTGGTGAATACCAAAATCCAGAATCAGCTCCGTGGCCTCTTTTCCGAAAACTTCACTGCCTCCGAGGACGCTGAATACAAACAGTTGAAGTTTGCGGTCACCGGTCGTGTGGACCGCCCCCGGACTGACCTCGCGGAAAAACTCGTCGGCGACTCGATCGGCGGATTTTTGAAGGGGATGTTCAAACGGCCGCAAACGCAGGAAGAAAAAAAACAACAACCCGACAAGCCGGAATCGAGCGCCCTACCGCGGATGCGGAATACGGGCGAAGCCTCTTTGAGCGGGTCCTCCGTCACCCGCGGTTAGCAGTCGGATGCGGATCATCGCGGGTTCCGCGGGAGGCATCCCGCTCTCAGTTCCGGGCAGCATCACGCGGCCCACGATGGACAAGGTTCGCGCAGCCATTTTTTCCAGTCTCGGTGATGCCGTCCTCGGCGCGCGAGTCGTGGATCTATTTGCCGGCTCGGGCAGTCTTGGTCTCGAAGCTCTCAGCCGGGGTGCGGCATCGTGCACGTTCGTGGATGAGAACCGCCAGTGCGCGGACAGCATCCGCCGCAATCTCGCGAAGACCCGGCTGGAAGGCAGCGTGCAATCGATGGACGCGTTTCGTTTTGTCCAGACGTACGCTCATGCCGGAAGCCTCGACCTGGTCTTCGCAGACCCGCCGTACACAAAAGAGCCTGGTGATGCGGATCACGCCGGTCGCCTTTTGAATTTGGCCGAGCTCCCGGCTGCCCTCGCCAGCGGAGGCACGCTCGTGATGGAGACGCTCAAGGGCCACGACTTGCCGCTTGGCGATGCCAGCCCGTGGCGCTTGCTGCGCAGCCGCACGTACGGCGAGTCGGAAATTCATTACCTGACTTCGGCTCGATGAGCCTGATCCGCCTCATTTACAATCTCGCCTTCCCCGTGGTGCTTGTCGCCATGCTGCCGGCGCTGATCTGGCGGATGATCCGCCGCGGAAAATACCGGCACAAATTTGGCCAGCGATTCGGAATCTACTCGTCCCGGGTCCGTGAACGATTGCGCGGTCCCCGCCGCACGTGGATTCATGCCGTTAGCGTGGGCGAAGTCCTCATCGCCATGAAATTGATTCGCCGTCTGCGCGAACGGGACCCTGATCGACGGTTTGTGCTTTCGACCACAACGTCGACGGGATTTGCGCTCGCCGGCGAACAACGAAGCGATTGGCTCGAACCAATCTACAACCCGCTCGATTTTGTCTTTTTCACCCACTCCGCTCTCGCCGCAATTCGTCCGACCCAGCTCATCCTTGTGGAGGCAGAGGTCTGGCCAAATCTGGTTGCGCAAGCTCGTGCCACCGGCGCATCGTGCATTTTGGTCAACGCCCGCCTTTCGCCACGATCCGAACGACGCTTCCGAACGTTTCGGGCGATCACAGCTCCAGTCTTTAATCAACTCGACGCGATTTGCGTTCAGGATCCGGAGGATCTCGACCGGTGGCAGCGGCTCGGAGTGAAGGGAGCCAAGCTGCACCTGACGGGCAGCATCAAATTTGACGACGCGCTCGAGCCCACTCGCGAACCACGCAATTTTCGTCCGCTGCTGACGGCGCTCGGTGTCCCGGAAAGCGCTCCTGTCCTCCTTGGTGCGAGTACTCACAAGGGAGAGGAGGCTCTGTTGGCCGGCATCGTGCGTGACTTGCGTGCCAGCGTACCGGACCTCGTTTTCATCAGCGTACCGCGGCATGCGGAGCGCGCCGCGGAAGTCCGTGCGGAATTCTCCGCTCTTGGCCTGACCACCGCACTGCGAAGCGAAATCGAATCTTCCGGATTCCCGGCACAGAATCCTGACGTTCTTTTGGTCGATACCACCGGTGAGCTGCGCCACTGGTATGCGTGTGCATCCATCGTTGTCGTCGGAAAAAGCCTGCTCGCTCGAGGTGGTCAGAACCCTGCCGAACCCCTCGCCGCCGGCCGGCCCGTGGTCTGCGGTCCACACATGAAAAATTTTCAATTGCTCGTGGACAAACTCGTCCGGTCCGGCGGCATCATCCAGGTGGAGACGCCCGATGATTTACCCGAGACTCTCGGCCGGCTCTTTCGATCTCCGCAGGAATGCGCGACCCTGGTCTCCCGCGGCCAGGCAGTCATTGCCTCCCACCGTGGCGCGACGGACCGCACCTGCGCCGTGATTGAAAAGTTCAGCAATCGCCATCAGACGTCGTCGCGCCCGTCTCCGTCGCCGTCATCGGGCAACCGATCGGCCAGGACCTGAGGTTTCACCTCGCGGGCAGCCTGAGCCGCCGCGCGTTTCTGCGTGAACGCTGCGATGACGATGCACATCTCGTAGAGCACGTACATCGGCCCGCCCATCATGAACAAGGTGATCATGTCCGTCGTCGGCGTCAAAATTGCCGAGAAAATCATCACCGCAATGAATGCCTGCGGTCGGATTCGTCGCAGATCTGACGCCTCGATGACGCCCAACTTCACCAATAACAGCACGACGACCGGCAATTCGAAAGCGAGTCCAAACGCGATGATGAATTGCGTTGTGAACGAATAATATTCCCGCACCGTCCACGTCGGCCGCCACCCAAGCGAAAGCGCGTCGCGATAGAAAAATTCGAGGGCCTGCGGGAGTACGACAAAATAGGCGAACAGCACGCCGCCGAGGAACAATCCAAATCCCAACGCCGCGGCCGGCATCACGTAACGCCGTTCTTTCGCGGTGAGCGCCGGAAGGACAAATTCCGCCAGGAAATAGATCAGAAACGGAAAGGACAGGACGATGCCTGCGTAAAACGCCAGTTCGAGCGAGATGGAGAACGAATCCACCACCCCGAGTGATTGCAGATTACTCAGATGTTCCGGATCAACCTTCGTGAGCGGGCTTTGAATGATCGCGAAAAGGACGGTGCGGAAAAAGAAGGAGAAGATCATCGCCCCACCAAGGGCGACGGCCATTTTGATCAGCATCGAGCGCAAATCCTCGATGTGGTCGAGAAACGGCTTCGGCTCGTCCTCGAGTTCGCGAAATTTGAACAATCGCTGGCGGAGCTTCGTCATTTGTCTTTTCCGCTTAGAATCGGCCCATCGCACACAATCGAGCGAAGACCGCCAGAGTGTTCGCGTCGTAAATTTCTCCGATCGCGATCATGCGACGGAGCTCTTCGCCGCTGAATGCCCGGCACTCAAGGATCGCCTCCCCGTCATCGTGGCTGTGCCCTTCGTCCCGCGGAACAACGTCGGTGGCGAGGAAAAGATGGCACCGCTCGTCCGTGAAGCCTGCGGACGTCAGAAAAAATCCGAGCGGGATGAGTTCCCCTGCCACACGGTGGCCGGTTTCTTCGCCCAATTCACGATGAGCCGTCTCGATAATCGTTTCGGCGGTCACTTCACCTTCGATCTGACCGGCTGGAAACTCCCACAGTGTCTCCCTGACGGGCACGCGCTCCTGCCGGAGCAGCAGGTAACGCCCATCCACCGTCCGCGGTGCCACCACCGCGGCCTGACGACGCCGTGCCACCATCCAGTCGATGCCATCGGGCCGTGTCGGGGTCGCCACCGTCTCACAGGCCACCCGAAGAAATGGCGTATCGACAAATTCCTTTCGTGCGAGCTCCTGCCAGCTGCCGCCGTTGGTTTCGCTCATCCCAGCAACTCCCGCCAGTAAGCGATGCGGGCCGCAACGTTCGCCGCCGACGGTGCACCGGGTGCCGTTCGGGCCGCCAGGGCCGTGGGAACGTCGAACGTCGCAAACACGTCGTCAGCGAACAATTCCGACGCCGCCCGGTAGGTCGCAATGTCCAGCTGATCGAGCGCGATGCCCGAGCGCGCCGCCTCACCCACCAGCCGCCCCACGGCCTCGTGAGCATCACGGAACGGCAGACCCTTGCGAACCAGGTAGTCCGCCAGGTCCGTTGCGAGCAACAGCGGATCGCGCACCGCCGCCAAAGCCCGCGCCTCGACCAACCGTGCCGCCCCGATCATCTCGGCGAAAATAGCCAGCGCTGACTGGATCGTATCGACTGAATCAAAAACGGGCTCCTTATCTTCCTGCATGTCGCGGTTGTACGTCATCGGCAGCCCCTTGAGCACCGTCAGCAACGCGATCAGATTTCCGTAAAGCCGCCCCGTTTTGCCGCGGGTCAATTCCGCGATGTCCGGATTCTTTTTCTGCGGCATGAGACTCGACCCCGTCGTGTGCCGGTCGCTCAGCTCGACAAATCCAAACTCCGCGGACGCCCACAGGATCACGTCCTCGCTCAGGCGCGAAAGGTGCATGCCGCATACCGCGATGGCGGCAAGGAGTTCGCAGGCAAAGTCCCGATCAGAGACCGCGTCCATGCTGTTCTGCGTGACGCCATCAAATCCGAGCTCCTCCGCCAAAAAATGCCGATCAAGAATGATTGTCGATCCCGCCAGTGCACCCGAGCCAAGCGGCAGGACATTCAGGCGGCGGCGCGTGTCGACGAGTCGCCCGTGATCGCGATCAAGCATTTCGACGTAAGCCAGAAGATGGTGCGCAAAATACACCGGCTGCGCCCGCTGGAGATGCGTGTAGCCCGGGATCACGCCGTCGGGATGCCGCGCGGCAAATTCCACGAGCTCGAGTTGAAGCTGGCGCACCAGATCGCCGATGCGATCTACCGCGTCGCGCAAATAAAGCCGGAGATCGAGGGCGACCTGGTCGTTCCGACTGCGGCCGGTATGCAGCTTTGCACCGGGTTTGCCGATGCGCCGGGTCAGCTCCGCTTCGATGTTCATGTGCACGTCTTCGAGGTCCGTCGAAAATGTGTAAACTCCGCTGGCGATTTCCGCTTCGATGCCCCGCAATCCGTCGCTGATCACCTGCCGCTCGTCGGCCGTCAGAATCCCCGCCCGCTCGAGTGCCGCCGCGTAGGCAATGCTGCCGCGAATGTCGTGCCGGTAAAGCCGCCAGTCGAACGAGACCGATTCGCTGTAACTTTTCAGCCGGTCTGACTGCTCTTCTTCAAAACGCCCCTTCCACATCGGCCGCCTGCTTTCTCGGTTGGTCCGCGACGGACTAACGTCCGCTCGGTACCGCGGTTGGGTTCTTGGCGCACTTGCCCCGGATCTTCAACTCGTCGCAATGACCCTCGATCCGGACGCTCTTGTTGGCGGGAGAAAATCCCAGTCGGCGCGTGATGCAATTTTCCAGGAGCTCCATGTTGGGGTCTTCAAACTCGATGATCTTATCGCAATCGACGCAGATCAGGTGGTTGTGCGTCGGGTGTTCCAGGAAGTTCGGGTCGAAATATTTTACGTCCCGGCCGAGGTCGAGCTCCCGCAACAGACCGCTCTCCACGAGTATGGGAATTGTCCGGTAGACCGTCGCCCGCGACACCGTCGGCTCCACCCTTTTCGCCATTTCGAGCAGCTCCTCGGCGTGAAAATGTTCCCGGGTGCCCAGGACGGATTCAATGATCGCTTCCCGTTGAATGGTGCGCCGCAGACCGCGCTCGGCAAGATACGTATAAACCGTGTCGCGTATTGACTCCTCCACCGCGGGAAGCCTACGGGCTCACCCCAGCGAGTCAAGAGAAGGAAAGGTGCCAGAGGACTACGGCAAAGTGGAGCGAGCTACCGTTGCTGCATTCCTGCCCTGGCGGGGTTCGTCCGTCCGCAGTCCATAGCCCCTGGCGACGGAAACCATGCGGTGATTCTCCAGCCACCGCAACCGAAAAGACCCGCCATCGGGTCTGATCCATCGTGGGCGAAAATTCGACAGGTCAAGGAAAGCTGGAGTTGCCCCCGACAAAATCCCGTTGTAGAAGCATGGTCTCCCAAAAAAAACTCCCCCAACTCCTCCCCTGGAAACAGTGCAAATGGAGCCTCCTCCATTTTGTGACTTGCAATGTTTTCCTCAATTCCATACTCGCATCCGCTTACATCTTAACCGTCCCTCACCTCCTTTCTCTCCATGGCCAAAATTCTGTTGATCGTTGCCGTCATTGCCAGCCTTGGCACCGCTGTCCTCGGGTATTTTAATAAACAAAAGCTCGCCGAGGCGCAGGAGGCGGTCGTCGCCGCCGAAGGCACCGCGCGGACGTCACGGCAAAATCTCGAATCGGCCAACAAGGAATTGGCCGATCTCAAAACCTCGGCAGATACCACCGCCGCCGAAAGCGCCAAAGCGGTTGCCGACCTGGCCGCAGCCCAGGCTGAACTTCAGAAAGCCACTGCGGAACTCACCGACGCCAAAGGCCAGGTGTCGCAGAAATCCAGTGAGGTGGAATCGCTTACGGCTCAACTCACCGAGGCTCAACGGGAACGTGACGAGGCTCGCGCGGGAGCCCCGCCAGCTCCGGTTGCTGACGGCGGTGGCGAAGCGGAAGTCGCCGAGCTGCGCGCCGTGGTCGCCAGCCTGACTTCGAAAAACGAACAACTCGAATCACAAGTCGCCTCTGAGCAGGAACGCGAAAAAGCCCGCACGGCACGGGTGATGCAGCAAGGTTTGGAAGGCCGTGTCCTCGCGGTGAATCCGGCGTGGAACTTCGTGATTCTCAGCATCGGCGACCGCAACGGTGTCGTGAACAACGCTGAGCTTCTCCTCAAGCGTGGTGGCCAGTATCTCGGCAAGGTGCGCGTCACCTCCGTCGATCCCCGCACGTCCGTCGCTGACATCGTCGCAAACTCGCTACCTTCGGGAGTTTCCGTGCAGCCGGGTGACAGCGTGATCTACCAGTCGACCACCAACTAGGCGACCAGCCCGTGCGACGCCTGGCCTTCACGCTCCTCGGTCTTTGCGGCCTCGTTATGACGCTTTCCGCCTGCGCGAGCGACACGAGTGCGAGCAGCTCGCGACCGCGCGAAAGCGCGATCCCGTGGAATCGACCGCAGAGTTGGGAAGGTCCTGGCGTCTACGGTTCCGCGCTCGGCCAGCAATAACCGCGGTCCCGCGCTGGACGTTTCCCCCGACACGGAAGAGGGTTCCCGTTTCATGGCCGGGAAAATCCTCATCATCCGGGGCGGCGCGATCGGGGATTTTATCCTGACGCTGCCCGCGATTGGGCTGATTCGCGACGCATTTCCCTCGGCGTTTGTAGAAATCCTCGGCTACCGCCACATCGTCGCCCTCGCGGAACAGCGTTATTACGCAGATCGGACGCGTTGCATTGAATACGGACCGCTCGCCGGATTTTTTAATCCCCGGTCCGAGTTGGATCCGGAGCTCTGTGAATATTTCGCGGGCTTCGACCAGGTCATCAGTTACCTCTTCGATCCCGATGGATTTTTTGGCGGCAACCTCCAGCGCGCCGGCGTGCGCAATTTAATCGTCGGTGACCCGCGGATCCGCGACGAGGCACATGCAGCGGTCCAGCTGGCGGCACCTCTGCAAGGTCTGGCGTTGTTTCTGGAGGACCTGGGGCCGGATTTCCATCCGTCGCACGATGACCTCCGTGCCGCCGACGGTTTGCTCGTATCCATCGGTCCACGGCCATGGATCGCACTTCATCCCGGAAGTGGCGGCGAACGAAAAAACTGGCCGCTCGAACGTTGGATCGCGGTGATTGAGCATTTTCTTTCAATGACTCCCGCCGCCGGAATCCTCGTCATCGGCGGGGAAGCTGACGGAATCCGCATCTCCGGGCTGCGCGCCGCCCTGCCGCATTCGCGACTGCATTTCCTCGAGCATCTCCCGTTGCCCACGCTTGGGGCCGTGTTGTCGCGTTGTCATGTCTTCGTTGGACACGACAGCGGCATCTCCCACCTCGCCGCCGCGGCCGGCGTGCCGTGCGTCCTGCTGTTCGGCCCGACCAATCCGGACGTGTGGGCTCCCGCCAATTCCGAGGTGCGTATCGTCGAGTCCCCCACCGGCGACATGGCCGACATATCTCTGGAATCCGTGACCTCCGTCGTGGAATCTATCCTGACCGATGCCTGAACGTGTGCTTGCCGTTGATCCGTCATTACGCGGAACCGGATTTGCCGTGCTCGAACGGGCGGGAAAACTGATCGCATCGCTCGAATACGGCGTGATCCGAAATTCCTCGTCCATCCTGCCGTCCAGCTGCCTGGTCGCGATCAACGATCGGGTTCGTGATTTGCTGACTCGCTGGGAACCCGCGTCGATGGCAATCGAAAGCGTGATCTACGTTCAGAGCTACAAGACCGCGATCACGCTGGGTGCCGCCCGGGGCAGCGCCATCGTGGCCGCCGCCGCCCGTGGGTTGCCGGTTTACGAATATGCTCCGCGGCGCGTGAAACAGGCCGTCGTCGGCAACGGTGCCGCGCAGAAGGAGCAGGTTGCCTTCATGGTCCGCGCCGTGCTCAGACTTACCGAGACACCACCCGCCGACGCCGCCGACGCACTCGCGATCGGCCTTTGCCACTTCCAATCGTCGGAGGCATCAGCCGCCCGCGCCACGACTCTGCTCCGCATTTGATGCCGACTCTCCCACTCGAAACGCGCTGGTTGGGGAGGATTTCTTACGACGAAGCCATCGCCATGCAGGAAAAAACCGTGCGCGACCTTCGCGAGAATGCCGGCGGTCCGCGGCTTCTCCTGCTCGAACACGAACCAGTTTACACGATTGGCCGGACCCGTGACCAATCCAGTCTCCGATCCGCCGACGCGCTCCCCCACCCGATCCGG
Organism: Chthoniobacterales bacterium; assembly: GCA_041748215.1. Lineage (GTDB taxonomy): Bacteria > Verrucomicrobiota > Verrucomicrobiia > Chthoniobacterales > JAATET01 > JBGTDR01. Next base: position 23,901 of record JBGTDR010000213.1, on the reverse strand, counting down.
GAAATCAATCGTGGCGGCCAGGCCACGTATCATGGGCCTGGCCAGCTCGTGGGTTATCCAATTCTCGACCTGCACCACCACGGTCGCGACCTTCACCGCTACCTGCGATTTCTCGAGGAGATCCTCATCACGCTGCTGAACCGTCACCAAGTGACGGGCATCCGCCGTGAGGGCTTGACCGGCGTTTGGGTTGAAAATCGAAAGATCGCGTCCATTGGCGTCGGCGTGCGTCATTGGATCACGATGCACGGTTTTGCGATCAATATCGGCGGACCGCTCGACGGATTCGAAAACATCACCCCGTGCGGCCTCACCGGCGTCGAAATGACCTCGCTCGAACGCGAAACCGGCAATTTCGTCACGGTCGAAGAAGCTGCCGCCGAAGTCGCCGACATTTTCACGGAGTCATTACCGCAACTCACCTGACGCAGAACGAAAAACGTCACCGTCCGCTCGGATCTGGTGCGCAAAACGAACTGACACTCAGGCGTTTTTCCGCTACAGCGCGAGAAAATTTGCCAGCAGCCGTTTACCTTCGGACGTCAGGATCGACTCGGGATGAAACTGCACGCCGTAAACCGGGAGTTCGCAGTGCGCGAGGCCCATGATTTCGCCCTCCGCGGTCTCAGCGGTGATCTCGAAGCAATCCGGAAGCGATTCCCGCCGCACGAGCAGCGAGTGGTATCGGGTTGCTTCAAACGGGTTCGGCAATCCGGAAAAGACGTTCGCCCCGTGGTGGAGAATGGGCGACGTTTTGCCGTGCATCAGCCGGTCGGCACGCACGACTTCCCCGCCGAAAACATCGCCGATGCACTGGTGGCCAAGGCAAACGCCGAGGATCGGAATCTCGCCAGCGAACGTGCGGATCACGTCGTTACTGATGCCCGCTTCCTTTGGCGTGCAGGGCCCGGGTGAAACGCAGATGCGCGCAGGAGCCATTGTGCGAATTTCATCCAGCGTGATTTCGTCATTGCGATGCACAACCGGATCAGCCCCGAGTTCGCCAAAATATTGGACGAGATTGTACGTGAACGAATCATAGTTATCGATGACGAGGATCATGCTTCCGCCCTTCCAATCGCGCGCGCGCGATCAATCGCCTGCATGGCCGCCATCGCCTTGTTGACACTCTCCTGATATTCGCCCTCGGCGGTCGAATCAGCCACCAAACCGCCGCCCGCCTGAACGTAGGCGCGGCCGTCCTTGAGGACCACGGTGCGCAACGCAATACACGAGTCGAGGTTGCCATCGAAACCAAAATACCCGACCGCTCCCGCGTAAACGCAGCGTTTGCTCTGCTCGAGCTCGTTGATGATTTGCATCGCGCGCACTTTTGGGGAACCCGAAACCGTGCCCGCAGGAAAAGTCGCCCGCATGACGTCGAACGCGGAATGTGAGCCGTCGAGCGTGCCCGACACGTGCGAAACGATGTGCATCACGTGACTGTAGCGTTCAACGGTCATGAAATCATCGACCACTACCGTCCCAAAGTCCGCGATGCGGCCAACGTCGTTGCGCGCCAGATCGACCAGCATCAGGTGTTCGGCACGTTCCTTGGGGTCGGCCAGCAGATCCGCTTCGAGTGCGGCATCCTCCTCGAGCGTCTCACCGCGTTTCCGCGTTCCCGCGAGGGGACGAATTTCGACGTTGCGACCCGTCACGCGGACGTGAACTTCAGGCGAACTGCCCACCAGCGAAAATCCTTCCCCCACGCGCACGCAAAACATGTAGGGCGACGGATTCACGAATCGCAACGCCCGGTAGAGGTCGATTGGGTCGCCCGGAAAATCGGTTTCGAACCGCTGCGACGGCACCATCTGGAAAATGTCGCCCGCGCAAATGTATTCTTTCGCCGTTTCGACCGCCGCGAAGAACTGCTCGCACGTCGTGTTGCAGGTCGCCTCGCTGCGCACGGGAGCGTCATCCACAAAGACAGGTTCGAACGCCTGTGGTTCGGCCAGTCGGGCCACCGCGGCGGTGATTTTTTCGGCCGCTTCCTGGTACGCTTCGTCGATCTCACGGCCGTCAAGCAGCGCATTCACCATCACTTTCATTCGCCGCCGACGGTGGTCGAACGCGACCATCAAATCGGTGAGCAGAAAAAACATGTCCGGCACCCCGAGTTCGTCCTTCGGCGGGTCCGGGATCGTTGGCTCGAACCAGCGCACCGCGTCGTACGCAAGGTAACCAACCGCGCCGCCTCGAAATTGCGGCACGCCAGGCTGCGGCGCGATCCGGTAGGCCGCCATTCGTGATTCCAATTCCCGCAGCGGATCGTCCTCGGCTTGGTACGTGTGCTCTCCGGAGGCATCAACCACGCGCACCGTCCGTCCGCGCGCTTCCATCGTCCAATGCGCCCCACTCCCGATAAACGAAAACCGGCCGACGTGGTCACTTTGCTCCGCCGATTCGAAAAGGAAACTCGGTGCACTTCCGCCGAGCTTCTGAAATGCCGAGACTGGCGTCTCGACGTCCGCCACGAGTTCGCACCACACCGTGACGACGTTGGCGTCGGCGGCAAGGCGGGCAAATTCAGCGGGTGAAGGAATCAACGGCGGCATCATGGCAGGGGCATACACAATCAAAGCGCCGCGCGCGCACGCAAGCCCCATCACCGCAAGGCCTACCCACCCGAGCTGAGAGCGCGGATCAAAACGCGTTGTTCCAGGGCTCGTCACCCTCCTGCGACTGCAGGGAATTCATCACCACAAAAAGCAACTGCTCGAGCACGTCGGGAGTGGTGCGGTAAACGTCGGTTTCCCCCGCAGGTGGTTGCCACGACGCAGCGGGGAACGATGGTGCAAATTTCAGATCCTCGATCGCCACGGTGGCCGTGAAGTCCCGGCGAAAAACGTCGATGCGCCGGGGCACGTAGCCAGCAGCGATCCAGAGCGACGCCCGAAAATCCGGTGCTTTGGTGACTTCGTCGAGTTCCGGCACCAGGCGCCCGGAAATCACGCGGCAGGATACGCCGTCGAGATCCTTGAAGACCTTTCCATCATCCATCACAAAGAGCGCCGGCAAAAAGACTGCCTGCTGCGCGGTCACTGGAAGAAAAAGTGGCGTATTCGCTTTCGGAGTGGGTTCGGGCAGCTTGACTTTAAATTGTTTCAGCAGGAACTCGATCTTCTCACCCGGAGTAGCCCACACCTCGTCGCCGTTGCGACAAACCGTCATCGTTTCTCCCAACACCGGCGCGACGAGTTTCACCTTGTCCGGAAATTGCACCGCCGCCTCGAGTGTCGCGCCCTTGAATTCCTTGGGCAGCCGACCAGTGACATCGGTCATGACGATCTTCAACGAAGCCGCGCGGTCGGCATCCTGACCGCCGGACAGCAGCACGCTCCAGAACGGCCGGAAAACTTTGCCGATGATATCGTAGCGATTTTCTGACGGTGGCTCCTGGGCCGAAGTGGTGAATGGCACGAGGAGGGCGAGAACAGCCAGGAGAGGTAGGACGCGTTTCATAAGGCGGGCCGCCATCCATACGACGCGAGCCCGGGGTCTGCAAAAGTTATCGTCCTCCGGTTTTTACGTTGCGCGGTCCGGGGTTTGCCCTTTCGATGCCATCGCACATGACGCATTGGCCAGTGATCATCGCCCAGGAGGGAAGCGGGTTGATGTATTCGTTCACCCAATCCACGCTCGAGGGCAAAGCCATCCTGCTGACACTGTTTTTTGCGTCGATTTTCAGCTGGTCGGTGATGATCACGAAATTCCGGACGATGCGATTTGCGGAGCGGCAATCCGCCCGGTTTTCCGCGCTGTTCCGGCGTGATCGGCAGCCACTGCGCATTTTCGAATCCGGGGTTCGGTTTGAGGGATCCCCGCTGTTTCACATTTACCAGGCCGGTTGCGCAGAGCTGTGTTTTCAGATGCTGGGCTCCACGGAAGTTGACGAAACGTTCCGCGCGCGTCTCGACGCCTCGGAAAAAATCACACCGGCGCAGATGCGGGCCGTGACGGCTGCGATGGAGCGGGCGGTTGGGGAATCGGCCCTCGAGCTCGAGTCGCAAATGAACGTGCTTTCGATGGCGGTGAGCGGCGCCCCATTTCTTGGCCTGCTCGGCACGGTGTGGGGCGTGATGGATGCCTTCGGCGGTATCGCCGCCGCGGGGAACGCAAATCTCGCCGCGATGGCACCCGGCGTTTCGGGTGCTTTGATCACGACGGTCGTCGGCCTGCTCGTGGCAATTCCCGCAATGTTCGGCTACAATTTTCTCGTGACGACTCTTCGCTCGATCATCGTCCGCTCGGATAATTTTGCCGCCGAGCTTGCGTCGGAAATCGAACACCGGTTCGTCGAACATGGCACCCGCGAACGCCGCCGACTCCCCAATTGAAGCTGATGCGCCGCTTTTCCGACCGCAGCCACCTTCAGACCGTCACCGAACTCAACGTGACGCCGCTCCTCGATCTGGCTTTCGTACTGTTGATCATTTTCATGATCACAACGCCGCTCATCGAAAACAGCCTCGACCTCGTCGTGCCGACGAGTTCGACCGCAAAAAGTGAAGTCACTCCCGGCGATGTGCAGATCGTCTCCATCGATCGAAACGATCTCGTGAAACTCAATGAGGTCGAAACGACTCTGGAGGGCCTCGAATCCCAACTCGCCGAACTCAAACGCGACAACCCTCAGATCGCCGTCGTTGTCCGTCCGCACAAGGACCTCGCGATTCAGCGATTCATTGGTGTGATGGACATTCTCCAACGTGTCGGCATCACCAAGGTCGGCGTCATGACCCGCCCGGAAGAAGCCACGACTCCCTGACTCCATGATCGGCCGATTCCTTGATCGGACAGGAAACGCGGGCCAATGAAATCCCGCCATTTTCGCGCGACGGTCCTCCTGGTCACCGTTGCCCACATTCTTCTGATCGGCACAGTCGCATTGCTGGCCCGGCGTGATGCGGTCGAACCCCTCGGGGACGTGGTCTGGCTGGAGGCCGGGGCGTTCGCTGCGCCCGATTTTTCGACTCCCGAGCCCATCGACGAGATTCCTCCCGAGGATCCCGAGCCCACCCCTCCACCTGCCACGCCGGAACCAACCCCCGAACCCACACCCGAACCCACTCCGCCACCGACGCCGGAGCCCACACCCGAACCTGAACCCGAAAGCGAAATTCCTCTCGCGACTCCAACTCCAACTCCAACTCCAACTCCGACTCCCACACCAAAGCCAAAGCCAACTCCGAAACCAACCCCAACTCCCACTCCAAAGCCGACACCGAAACCAACACCGAAACCGACTCCAAAACCAACCCCCAAGCCAACCCCAAAACCGACACCGTCCGCGACCCCAAAACCAAAACCCACTGCCACGCCGACTCCCAAAGCCACACCGAAGGCGACACCCAAGGCCACGGCCACGCCCACCGCAAAACCGTCACCGGCGAAGGCGACCGAAACGACACCCGAACCGGCCGACGGGGAAACGACACGCGGATCCGGCAGCGAAGCCCGGACTGGCGGTGGTGGCACGGCAGATTTCAGCTCGTACCATTCGATCATCCACGATTCGTTTTTCAGTCAATGGGATCAGCCGACGTCAATCTTCGGTGGCGGGAAATCGTTCGTCTGCACGCTGCGACTTCGCATTTTGAAAGACGGCACCGTGGCAAGTGCGACGGTAGTCAAATCAAGCGGCAATCCGATCATGGACGAATCGGTGCTCGCCGCGGCAAAACGAGTGAAGCGTATTGCGCCGCTGCCCGATGGCATCACCGAAGGAGACGCGTACGAAGTGAACATCGCGTTCGAGCTCGATCAAAACTGACGTATCACCCGAGGCGGCGACATTTGCCGTTCAGAACGTAAACCCAAATCCGAATTGCCAGTTCCCGACGGGATCACCCGGATCAGGATTGAGATTGTAGCCGTAGTCCACCCGCACCGCTCCGATGGGCGTGTAAACCCGGAGACCGGGTCCGGCGGCAAACTGCGTTTCGTCGAGGTCGAATTCTCCGAACGTCGAGGCAAGATTGCCGCCGTCGGTGAAGGCGGCGACGTAAATGTTATTGAAGACCGGCCACTGGATTTCGACGTTTGCCAGCAACATCGCGAGGCCGCCGAGCGGAACCCCGTCATTGTCCTTTGGACCCAATCCGTCGAGCTGGTAGCTGCGAACGGTGTTGGGTCCGCCGAGGAAAAACCGCTCCTGCACCGGCACGACATCCGTCCCGGCGTAGGGCACCAGCAATCCCGCCCGGTGATTCAGCACGACGAACGGCACGAACGGTCTTTCGGTCGTGATTTCCCGCAACGGCAAGTAATAGGTCATCTGTGCGTCGAAGCGAAAAAAGGACAACTCTCCCAAGAGCCCGGGCGAGGCTGCCTCCATCTCGTGACGCAGCAGGGCTCCTTTCATCGGCGAGAGGATATCGTTCCGCGTGTCGTACGTCTGCGCAACGCTCACACTGCCGAGCGTGTAGTCCGGGTCAAAAGGTCTGCCTTCTTCTTCGCCGAAGATTTCCGAATCGCTCACTCGTTTCCACCCGTACTGCACCCGGTAGCCCGTGAGCGTGCTCGCGTTGTACGATCGCTCGAGCGAGAGCGTCGTGCCGACTTCGGTGGAGCGGTAGGCCGGCAATTCCCGGCGGGAGAGGAATCCACCGATGCTTCCGGTCGCATCCGTCCCGAAAAACCAAGGATTTGCCAGCGAGCCATAAATGCCATAACCGCGAAGCGACACGCCCGCATCGATCGAAAATCGATTGAGAGTCCCGAGAAAATTCCGGTCGATGTAGTGGACCTCGGCCAAACCGCGCTCCCACTGGCTGTAGGCAAGGTTGAACTGGATGCGTTTTGCGCGGGTTTCTTCGAGATTTACGAGCAGATCGACCGTTCCGTCGGCGCGCGGCACCCGCTCCACCTCAGCCTCAGCGAACGCGCCGCTAAACCACAGCCGACGAGCGCCCTCATCGACTTTCGACGCATCGTACGTCGTGCCCGGTTTCACACCAAAACGTGCCAGCACCGCCGCCTCGGCGGTCTGGACATTGCCCTGCACCCGGATGGTTCCAACCTGGAAGATTGGCCCCGCCGTCACGTTCACCGTGAGGCCGACACTTCCGCTCTGCGTATCGATCCGGGCGACCTCTCGCACCGATGCCTCGAGATAACCCCGATTTTTTAAAAATTCCTCGATCCGCGATCCAAGCAGGAGCTCTTCGTTTCGCACGTAAGGCTGGCCAATCTGGCTTGCGACGACAGCGTCCAGTTCTGCAATCGGCACCGGAGAATTTTCAAACTCGACGTTCCGCAACACGTACCGCACGCCCGCATCGATCTCGATGCGGATGTCGCGCAAATTCCCCGCCGCCTCGGACTCGGAAACCGTCGCGACAGCCGCGAGGTATCCCGCGAGCTGGAAAGCCCGCACAATTTCCTGCCGGGCCGCTTCGACCGCGGAGTCGACGTAACGCATTCGCCCCAGCGGTTGCAATGTGGCCACTCGCACCGCCGCCGAGAAGATGTCGTGCAGCCGTTCGGTGGGGAGTGCGTCGCCACCCACAAATTCCACCCGTCCAATCATCGTGCGGCCGCCCTCGTCGATTGTGAAAACCGCGCGCGGCGGAGGCGAAGTGAACGAATATCCCACCTCGGCGGCCCGGAATCCCCGCGAAAAATAAAACTCCCGCAGGAAATACGCCGCGTCGTCGACTTCCGTCCGCCCAAAGTTTCCTTCGAGCTGGACCGAATACCGTCGCAGCGCTCCGAGCAATTCCCGCCGCGAAAAAAGCGACGCGCCTTCAAACACGACCTGATCTCCAGCGTCGGCCGCCACGACTCCGGCCTGCGGCACTACCGCTGCCATCACCGTGAGCGCGCCGGCGATCGCGAACTTCATCGCAACCGGATCGTGTATTGCAGCCCGGCGTTGTAAAACCCGTAACCGTCGCGTCCGGACGTGAGGGAAAATCGATCCGTCAATTTGAATTCGCTCACAAGCGAACTGCTCTGCGAGACATCCGCGGGAGGCACCACACCGACGCTCAGCCGGTTCACAAAATCATTCAGATCCAGACCGAGGGGTTCGACCTGGCGCGCAAGGCTGCGCAGCAACAACACACTCCCCTGCCCGGCCGCCGCTTCACCAAAACCCGTACCGCTCAATCCGACCGGCGCGAGGCCGGTCGTCAGCAAACGGATGAGATTTTCCTGCGACAACGGAGGATCGGACCGCAGCGCGAGGTTCGATTCGCTGAGCGGGCCATACGCGTACATCTGGACGGTGTAGCCGGATGCGTCCGCCCGCCCACGCAGGTCCATGACCGGCATGAAGGGATTATTTTCGGTAAAATAAATTTGCCCTTCCGGAATGCGAACCGTGCTTGCGGGCAGGTAGGCCAGCACGTCCTTGAGGCGAATGGTGCCAGCTGGAAACGGATTTCCGAGCGTGCCCCGGAGCGCCAACTCGGGCGAGATGTCGCCGGTTGCGACGTTGCCAACGAGCAGGAAGGGGGTGGCATTGCGGATCGCGACATCGAGTTTCCAAGCCGCAAATGGGAGCGGAACCAACCCGGCGAATCGAGGGATCTCAAATCCCGCACTGCCGAGCGGATTCGGCACAAGCAACGGAGTGATTTCGAGTTTGCGGTAGATGCGACCATCGACGAACGCGACCGAACCCGTCACCGATCCCGCATCACCACTGCCCTGAGCGCGCAGATCGATGTCCGCTCGCAGCCGGAGGCCAGGGTCCCGCGCGAGCAGGATCTTTGATCCCGTCAGGCGCAAATCGACACGCGGATTGCCTCCGTCGACAAACTTTATCGTGCCCGACGCTTCGAACGGCCCGGCCCCAACTTCGCCGCGCAACGACTCGAGCGTGATGGCGTCGAGATCGAACGTTGCGCGTCCCTGAATTCCGCTGATGCGCGGCAGGCTGGCAGCCAGCTCGATGTCGCCCCCGGCTGCTTCGATGCGGCCGGAGAGCACCGGCGCCTTCACGGTTCCCGTGGCGTTCATCTCACCGGAAAGAGTTCCCGCCAGACGACGAGCTTCCGGCAGGAAGGGACGCAGAATTTCGAAACTCGTGCTCGGAAATTCCAGCCGGGCGGCGAGCGGCGCGTCGTCACGAAAGAATCGGAAGTTTCCGTCCGGCGTCTGCTCGAAAGCGTACGGCATCCGCGCGGAAAGTTTCATCGGCTTGAACCCGCGAGTTTGGACCATGCCGTCGATCCGGGCGCTGCCGTCCGCGCTGGCAAGCGTTGCGTCGATCTCGGTCACCGGCACCGCAAATCCCTCCCCCTCGGCCGTGAGATCCCGGCCGGTCAGGCGACCCGAAAGGTCCAGTGCTGGCAGCGGCCCCGACGCCGCAATTTTTACACTCACCTGACCCGAAACACTCGCTTCCTGCCCCGCGAGCTGGATCAAATCCGCCAGTGGAAGTTGTTCGGACCACGCCTGGGCGTAAACCGGCTTCTGCAGATCGATCGCCTCGGTGGGTGGCTTGCCCGCAGCAAGGGCGAAAATGTTCAATGGCAGGAAGGCTTCGGCACGTAGCAAGGGCCGGTCGTTGCGGCGGAGGATCAGATCGGTCACGTTCACGCCGGAAGCCGACAGCGTCACGCGCGAGCCGAGATCGAGGGCCCCGTGTTCGAGCTGCACGGTGCCGAAGTGCACGTTGTTCGGTGAATACGTGCCCGCAATCTCCCCGGTGATGCCCGTCGGGGTGTACGCGGATATCACGTTTTTGAGCACCGCGCGGAACGCCCCGGAATGCGCCGACCACGATCCATCACCCTGCCAGCTGATGTCTGCAGCACCGGCCATCACGCTCGAAGCCACCGGCTCTCCCGCGAAAGGAGCATATCGGGCAAGGTCATCGATTTTTGCCGTCAGTTCGCCCGTGTAGTGGTGAGGGGTCCGCATGCCCACCGTGCCGCGGGCCGACACGCGATCATCCCCGCTCCACACCTCGGCCGAGCGCACCTGGATTTCTTCATTCTGCGCCACGGCGGAAATTTTTGCCGACGCCGGCGGCAACCCTCCGTAGGTCATCTCACTGGCCACGCCGGTCAGATATCCGTCGATCACTCCCGTCCGGCCGCTCAAGGATCCGTGCAAGGAAAGCCGGCCGCCGATTGATGCAAAGGGCGCACCAGCCAGCGTCCCAAGGTCACGCAAATCACGAACTTCGGCCGAAACGTTCACGAAAAAATCCGAGTTCCCGAGTGCCTCCGCCGTCTCGGGTATCGTCATTTCGCCATTTGCCGTGATCAAATTTTCCGCCTGCCGCAGCTTGAAATTCGACAGATAAAGCCGGCGGCCGATAAAATTACCGCCCACCACCAGTGTTTCCCAACCCCGGGCATTCCAGCGAAAATCCGCCGCCGAAAGCCGCAGCGCGATTTCCGCATCGATCAGACGCTCGGGATTTCCCCGGATCGTGAGACGTCCATCCCGGATCACGCCGTCCGCCGTGACCGGCAGCGCGATCAAACCGGGGATCGGTTCCACCGGCAAATTCACGAGATAAACTCCCGCGTCGATCGCCAGCAATCCGTTGAGCGCACCGAACGCGATGTCGCCGCGCAGCGTGCCGCCATGCACGTCCAGATCCCAGGCCAGCAAAATGCCTCCGGGATTCACGAAATTTGAAACAAAACTCCTCAGCTCGACCTCCGGGCTGATCCGCAAACCCGAAACGTAAGCCGCCCCGCCCTTAAAACCCGTCGCAGCTTCGGTCGCAGGGATTTCCCGCCGGATCGAGCTGGCCTCGATCAATACGCTCTCAAATCCCAGGGTTCGCGCAGCGGCCTCGTCGAGCGAACCCGTCAACCCGCGCACGGTGTACGACTGGTTGATCCCGAGGAAAACCACGTTTTGCGACGTCACCGAGATCGCTCGGGGGATGAATCGTAGGATGATCGCCGCAATCTCTTCGTTCACCTCCCGCGTATTTTCAAAAATCGGGATCGGCGGCATGCCCACCTCGGGGCGAAAATCGAAGGTTCCGTTGATGCTCTCCGCATCCAGTCGCGAAAACACCCGGCCGTCACCCGTCACCATCGCCCACAGTGAGCTGAAGCCGAGGGTGAGCCGTTTCACCGTCACATCGGACTGCGACGTCGCCGGAGAAGACATCCACAAATGCACGTCGCGGATTACCACGGGTTCGAAAAACCGGATGCGCAACTCTCCGATCCGGACCTGCATGCCGATCTGCGGCGCGTAGTGCGCGATACCTTTCCGAACCGCCCATTCCAGGGCCGCCCCGTGCCCAAACCACACCACGGCGATCAAGAGCACAAACAACCACGGCCAGATGCGCCGACGACGGCGGCGAACTGGTGGTGCGGGTGGTAGGGAGGCGGGTGTCTGCGTGGAATCCACTTCTGATCAGGGAAATCGTGCCGTCGGAGACCGGCGGCCGCTCAGAATAGTCGAATTCCGAAAAAGATACAGCCCGCCGCGACCGAATGGTGCGACGGGCTGTTGTTCCCCCCAGAACAATCTTTCAATGGGGGGAAAATAACAAAGGGCCGCGCCCAAACAAGAGATATTTTCGCAGGAACGACGATTTCTTTAACGTCGTTGACAATCAACATTTTGAACTTCCTAACGCGTCTCATCCGACCAAAAAACGCGCTCGGTGAGCATCCGTTCCCCGTCGAATTCGAAATAACCGAGGAACCGGCCACCCGCGATCACGCCGGGCAGCCAGCGGATGTCGTCGGCCCACATTTCGTCGTAAGGCACAGAGTCGACGCGGGTCCAACGCGGCACGGCTTCGTCGGTTTCGACCGGATCCCCTTCGCAGTCCTCCGCCCGGAAAACCATGCACTGGAGTTTGTAACCGTCCGTGAATTGGAAATGCAGGATGCCCGCGACATCGAGTCCGCGCGGCGTCACGCCCAGCTCCTCCTGGGTTTCGCGCACCGCGCAATCGTGCTCCGTTTCGCCCGGCTCGACGCGCCCACCCGGTCCATTGACCTTGCCGGCACCCAATCCGCGTTTTTTGAGAATGAGCAGGATTTCGCCGCGACGAATGACAAAACACAGCGTGGCTCGTTCCGTCGGCTCCCAGTCGCACCAGATGCCTTCGTCGGCGCGAGGGATGGCCGCGAGTTCCGGCGGAATCGTCATCCCGCTCAACCGACCGAAGGCAGGAGCTGGTTGCTGATTGCCCGGTCGAGCGACAGCCGACCCCCACCCTGCAGGAGCAACGAAAACCCGATCACCAGCAGTGCAAACGGGTATTCGCTCGAAGCAACGCCCTGCTCGGCGTGGACCAGCACGATGGCACCGGTCATGATCGCCATGACACCAAGAGCTGCCAGCCGCGTGAGGAAACCGAAAAACATCGCGAGGGCGACCAGCATTTCTCCAGCGATCGCCAGTACCGCGAGACCGACCGGCAGATTTAAACCGTCGATGCTGGACCACTGCGTGAGCGTGGCATTCCAGCCCGGTCCGCCAAACCAACCGAACATCTTCTGCCCACCATGAACGAGGAAGACAGCCGCGAGGAGCATCCTGAGAATGAAGGGGCCGAAACTGCTCGGCGTGGCAAAGAAGGCGTAAACCGGATTACTCGACACGGCGGTCGGTATAGCAGTGGCCATTTTCGCGGGAAAGAAAAACCACCCCCGTCAACGGCTCTCTGCCGACGCCTTGATTGACCCTCATTCCAACTGCGGCGTTGCCTCGGCACGGCGAACTCTGCATCGTTTGCGTCGATTAGATTCGCCGGAAATCCGGAAATCCACCCCGCCACCATGAGTGACTTTCTCCGATCTCTTCTCGCCATCGTCTGCGGATTCTTCGGAGCGGTTGTGGGCGCCATCGTGGGATATTTTCTGTTTTTCTGGCTCACGGGAATCGGGTTCTACGCGCTCGTGGTCCCGGGTGCGGTCACCGGATTTGCCGCGGGTCTGGCGGCCGGTCGCGGGTCCGCTCTGCTGGGAATCATCGCCGGAGCCATCGCGCTCGTGGCCGGCGTTTTCACGGAATGGCAATTCGCTCCATTTCACGCCAACAAAACGTTTCCGTATTTCCTTACCCACATCGCCGAGCTGAAACCGATCACGCTCATAATGATTGTGGTCGGCACACTGCTCGCCGGGTGGCTCGCGGCTCGAGCGGGCCGGGGTTGACGCGCTCGCAACTTCGGCCGCGCTCACGATTGCGCATTCGCTGACGACCCAACCTCGGAGGCTCGCATCCGCGATTCGCTGCGATGTTTGCGTTTTTCTCCAACCGCTTCGGCTGTCTGGGTTCGATTGCCGTCTCCGTGATCGGGTCGATTTTGCTGCTCGCGCTCGCTCGTGGCTGCTCGGGCGGATTCTGATTCCGTGAAATCCGTTCGATTTTCACGCGTCGTGGAGGCAGCCGGCGAACCCGATGTGTATCTCACGTTGATCGACCCCGCCAAAGACCGGACCCTGCAGCAATTATTGAAGGCGGGTCGCGTGATGTCGTTGCATCAACCGCGTTCCGGCGCCGACCACGGCACCATCGGATTGGATCAAGAGATGAAGGGGCAAGTCCTCACCTTCCCGCGCCCCATCAACGCGTTCGCTGGCAGACGCGTGATCGGCATCAATTACGAAATCCTGCAGGCCAAACCCACAGAACATGCGAAAAAATCCGTCCCGCATGCGGTTTCGTCCCGTGCGGCCGGGAGCGCGAATTCCTCGGTCAAACCCCAACGCTCGCACTCCCACGAAGAAACAACGGCAGCAGCAAAAGTGATCCCATTTCCCCGGCCCGAGCGTCCGGTCGCCGAAATTACAGATTGGAAAAAGCGGGTTCGTCACGCCGTGCGCCTGATCGAACAGGGTAAACCGGGTGCCGCTCGCAATCTGCTCCGCGCCGTGCTCGAGTAATTTTCCCTCCATCTGCCCCCGCAGACGCGATCCCTATCGCACCGTTAATTATCATGAGATCCATTTGGAAGGGTGCCATCACGTTTGGCCTCGTTAATATTCCCGTGTCGCTTTATCCGGCCACGCGACGGGAAGAGCTGAAATTCCGCCTCCTGCGCGCATCCGACCAGAGTCCGGTAAATTACAAACGTGTGGCCGAGGTCGATGGCAAGGAGGTGCCGTGGGACCAGATCGTCAAAGGTTACGAATTCGAAAAAGGTAAATTTGTGATTCTCAAGGACGAGGATTTTGCGCGCGTGGACATCGAAGCCACTCAGACCATCGACATCCTCAATTGCGTCAAACTCGAGGAGGTGAATCCCCTCCTCTTTTACAAACCCTATTACCTCGAAGCCGGAAAGGGTGGTGACCGCGCTTACGTTCTGCTTCGCGACGCGCTGAGGAAGGGTGACAAGATCGCGATCGCAAAGGTGATCATTCGCACGCGCCAGCACCTTGCGGCCGTGAAACCTCAGGAACATGGGCTGATGCTCGAACTCATGCATTTTCCTCACGAAATTCTTCCGCTTTCCGAATTTAAGGCACCGACCGAAAAGGCGCCTGCGGCCGCGGAGATGAAGATGGCGACCCAGCTCATCGAGAGCATGACCGACACGTGGAAGCCCGACGATTACACCGACGAATACCGGGACGCGCTGGAAAAAATGATCGAGGATAAGATCGATGACGGTGGGGTCGCCGCACCGACCAAATCCAAACGCAGCCATCCGACCAACGTGGTGGACCTCGTTGCCGTGCTGCAGCAGAGCATCACCGAGACCAAGGGAAAATCGAAACCCGAAGCGAAGCCAAAAGCCGCCCCGTCCACGAAGGCGAAGGCAAAACCCCGCAAAAAAGCCGCTTAGGACGGCGGACGCTCCATGTCGCTCGCGGAATACCAGCGAAAGCGCAATTTTGCCAAAACGGCGGAGCCCCGCGCAGCCAAACCGACGAAGCGCGGTTTTCGGTTTGTGATTCAAAAACACGCAGCCTCCCGCCTCCACTACGATTTCCGCCTCGAGCTGGGCGGAACCTTAAAATCGTGGGCGGTGCCGAAGGGCATTCCCTTCGAACACGGCGAAAAACGGCTCGCGATGCGGACCGAGGATCACCCGGTTTCCTACCTCGACTTTGAAGGAACGATTCCCGCGGGTCAGTATGGCGGTGGAACCATGATGGTGTGGGATCACGGCACGTTCGAACCCCACTCGAAGGCTCCACTCAAGGAACTCGACGGCGGGAAACTGCACTTCGAATTGCGCGGCGAAAAAGTCCAGGGCGAGTGGTATCTCGTTCGACTGCGGGACGAAAAGGAGTGGCTCCTCATCCGCGGCGGCGAGAGCCTGAAACCGCTCTCCCGCAAACGCGACGACACCTCGGTGATTTCCGGTCTTTCGATGAAACAACTGGCGAAGGGAGATCGCGCCCCAAAAGCCATACCCGGCGCGAAGGCACGCCCGACGCCGGAATTCGTCGAACCGATGAAGGCCAAACTCGCGGCGCACGCACCGACAAGTGGGGATTGGATCTACGAGATCAAGTTCGATGGTTACCGGGCGCTGGCGCTGCGGGGTGGCGATGAATCGCGGCTGCTTTCGCGCAATGAGAAGAATTTTGGGGCGAAGTTTCCCGACGTGCTCGCGGCTATTTCCCGGTTGAAGGTGAAAGACGCCATACTGGATGGCGAAATCGTCGCGCTCGACTCCTCCGGAAAATCGTCGTTCCAACTTCTTCAGCAATTCGAAATGGGACGGGAACAACCGCCGTTGTTTTTTTACGTTTTTGACGCGCTGCAGATCGACGGCAAGGATCTACGATCGCAGCCGCTGCTCGAGCGCAAACGCGCGCTCGAAAAGATCCTCCCGAAAAAAGAGGGCATTCTTCGTTATTCGGCCGCCCTCGGTGCGGACTCCGCCCCCCTGCTCGAGCAGGCACAAAAACTCGGCCTGGAGGGTTTGATCGGTAAACGCGCCGACTCGGCATACGAGACCGGCCAACGCAGCGGAGCGTGGATCAAACTCAAACTCCTCGCCGAACAGGAATTTGTAATCGGCGGATTCACCAACCCGGAGGGATCCCGCAAGTTTTTTGGTTCGCTCATCGTCGGCGTTTACCAAAAGCGAAAACTCGTTTTCAGCGGCCGGGTCGGCACGGGTTTTTCGCACGCCGTGCTGCGCAGTCTCCACGAGCGACTGTCCGGCCTCGCCGTGGACGAATGCCCATTTTCCGACCTGCCCCAACCGCGCGCGTCGAAGTGGGGTCAGGCAATCACCGCGTCGGAAATGAAACGATGCCACTGGGTGAAACCAACGTTGGTTGCGCAGGTCAAATTCGCCGAATGGACCGCCGATCATCATCTGCGGCAGCCGGTCTTTCTCGGACTGCGCGAAGACAAGGATGCAGTCGAAGTGGTCCGCGAAAAGGCCTCCGCATGAGAACCAGAGCCACGCTCGACATCGCCGGCACGCAGGTCGCGGTCACGAACCTCGAGAAAGTCCTCTATCCGAAGGCGGGCTTCACGAAGGCGCAGGTGATCGATTATTTCGTGCGCATCTCGCCGGTGCTGCTGCCCCACCTGAAAAATCGCCCCATCACGCTCAAACGTTACCCCGACGGCGTCGAAGGATTTTTTTTCTACGAAAAGAAATGCCCGGCTCACCGTCCCGATTGGGTCAAAACCGCAACGGTTGCCAAGAGCGACGGCGGGGAAATCAATTATTGCGTGATGAACGGTCTGCCCGCCCTCGTGTGGGCGGCGAACCTCGCAGACCTCGAGCTGCACACGTTTCTCCACACGGCGCCAAAGATTGATCGGCCCAATTTCCTCGCCTTCGACCTCGATCCCGGCCCGCCAGCCGACATCGTGGACTGCTGCGCGGTCGCGCTGCGCGTGCGAAAGACGTTCGCCTCTCTCGGGATGGAATGTTTCGCGAAGACCTCGGGCTCGAAAGGGCTTCAGGTGTACGTTCCGCTGAACACGGCGACGACCTACGCCAAAACCAAACCGTTCGCCCACGCGCTCGCCGAGGGTCTGCAACGCGAATCACCCGATGGCGTTGTCTCACGCATGCAGAAGAGCCTGCGCCCGGGGAAAGTGCTGGTCGATTGGAGCCAGAACGACGCAAAAAAAACCACCATCAACGTCTATTCGTTGCGAGCCAAAGACCATCCCACCGTTTCCACACCGGTCACTTGGGAAGAAGTTGAAAACTGCGCCCGTGGGAAAAAACCCATGAGCTTTGACACGGAAACCGTCCTGAAACGTGTCGAAAAATCGGGGGATTTTTTCGCACCCGTTCTTACTCTCAAACAAAAACTCCCGTCCCTGCGCGCCCTCGAGGCCGTTTGATTTGCTCCGCGAAATGTCCGGCCCGTCCTGTAGCCACGGCGTAACCGAAAGTTCGGCATCAGCATCATCGGAGCAATCATCATTGGCCTGATCGTCGGCATCATCGCCAAGCTCCTGACTCCTGGTCGAGACCCCAGCGGCTGGATCGTAACTATCCTCATCGGCCTCGCCGGTTCAGCGCAGATTGACCGGGGACAATCGCGGATCACATCCTCCGCTAGCGATTCCACACACGCAGGTCCCGGCGCAGGCACGATCAGCCGACACCGAGGCTCTCTCACGGTTTGGGACAGTCTCTCTTACCTTATGAATCGTTGACCGCATGAAACGCTCCTCCCTTTCGCCGACGCCGCAAAAATCCCCGGAACTCTCGTTCAAACGCAATCGCCGCGACCTTCACCGACTCCTCAAAGAGATGCTCGCCGGCCGATGGTCGGACCGGACTCCAACGCCATCCGGCCAAGGGTGAATCGCGGCTTTGCAGGTGATCAGGTTGTCTTTTTGAACCGAAGATCGATCGATTGCGTGAGGGGAAGCGGAAACACGTGGATCACGCTGAATCCGGTCAACGACGATGTTTCAACAGGCACATCGTGGCCATTGATCGTAGCCGCAAATCCCTCCACGCCCCACAATTCGAATTGGTAGGCCCGTTTGGTCGGTTGCGACCGATAGGTGCCTGCGGTCGCCGACACATGGAGATGTTTCTCCGGACCGTTCTCAGCGAAACGGAGAGTCGTTTTGGCGAAGGCACCTTTGAGGTAACCTTGCGTCTCGCCGTCGTCTTCGTAGAGAACGGTTTCTCCCGAGCCGCTGGCCACGCAGCGGATCACCAGCGTCGTAAGCGGATCGCTGGCGGGGCGCTCAGTGAAAGGCTGGAGCGCAATAGGCACCCCGGCGCGCACGTAGAGCGGGATTTCGCGCAGCGTCGCCGTAATCGTGTGGAACCCGGGACCCCGGAAGATTTCGGCACCGGTGAGGAAATGGTGCCACGTCCCCGCGGGGAACCAGACGACCTTGGTTGCCAGATAGTCAGGACCCTCACCCGGGCGCGTGATCGGAGCCGCTAGAAGGTGATCGCCGAGAAGATATTGGCCCGGCACTTGATAAGCATCCTCCACCTCCGGATGGTCGATGTACATTGCCCGAAGCAGCGGGACGGTCTCTTCGAAACTCTGACGGGCGGACGAATAAATGTAAGGCAGGAGAGAAGAACGCAGGCGGTAGGCTTCCCGATTCGCGGTAGCGAAAGGGTCGCCCGCCAGCCAGGGACGGCGGTCGGTCCCACCGATCGCAGAATGGACACGCAGGGAGGCCGAGAGCGCACCGAATTGAATCCACCGGGTAAAGTTCTCGGGACCGCCGTCTTTGCGAAATCCGCCGATGTCGTGCGCCCAGTAAAAACAACCCGCATTGCCCGATGCGGTCGAAAACGGCACCAGGAAATCCAAAACGTCCCAGTTCGAATCGGTATCGCCGGAAAATTGGATCGGATATCGCTGCCCGCCCCATCCGCCCCAACGGCTGAACGCCTGGCCGCGGCGATCCGCCCGGGCGGAGTCGCCGAAATAGAGGTGATTCAACCACGGAAGGTGGCGCAGGCCGGGCACGCCGAGCACAAACGGATAAAGCCAGTCCTGCTGCCAATCGAGCCACCAGAAATCAACCCCTTGCGCCTCAATTTCGTGGTGCGCCGTCTCGAGAAATGCCTCCATGTAACTCCGGTTGCCGGCCTGGAATGGCGAGTTCTCCGGGGTGCCCGGTGGCAACATCGCCATAAATTTTGCGTAACGTTCTTCATTCTCGCGGATGCCATCGGCTGGATGGTCATTCAGGACGACGCTCAATCCGTCCGCCTTGAGTTCGCTTACAAGTTGCTCGGCGTCCGGCAGAAGATCGCGATTCCAAGTGTAGCCGGTCCAGCCAAGCGTGTTCCATACCCCATAGCCGGTCGTCGCGTCCTGCGAATGCCAATCCATGTCCATAACGAGCACGTCGAGCGGGTATCCATGGTCCCGGTATTCCTGCACGACCCCGCGAAATTCCGCGGAGGTGTAAGGATGCCAGCGACAATACCACGAGCCAAAGATTGCGCGGCGCGGCAGGGCGGCCGCCCCGGAAATCGCGCTCAGCGACCGGAGCGCGGCGCGGAAATCGACGCCATACGCAAACAGATACCAGTCGATATCCGGGTGGGCGATGAGGGATTCGCCGCCCATCTGCGCACCCGGAGGGGAACCGCCGGGGCGCTGGGTGGCCCAGCCGTTGATCAATATTGAAGAGCCGGAGTCGTCAATAAGGTGCCAACCATCGCGGGCGAGCAGGCCGGGGGGAAGCGGAACTGCGGTCGCAACGTTATCGAGCGTCGCAAGCGGACCGCCGAGATTGCCGGTCGCATCGGTGCCCGGCAGCCAGGTGCGGTGTTCGCTGCCGTGCCGAAACGTGACTTCGAGATTGCCGGCGTGAAACGGCAACCCGTCAGAGCGGTATACCAGGCGCAGGTGACTCGTCTCGATCACGAGTTCTTCCGCCATCTGCGTGACCCGAGCACTCTCGTCGCGCGTCGCACGTTCGGTGGCAAAAAGGGTGGGCGCATCCACGAATCCGTAGCTAGGGCAATACTCGAGGCGCACGCAAAGTGGCGTGATGACCGTGAAGCGGGCGGGTCCGATGACAGCGCCCGCAGGCGATTGGGTGGCGGCAGTTACGGCAGAAAAGTGGGACATATTCGGGGGAGATTTCGCCGCAAACGCTAGGCAAGCCGGTCAAAAAAGTCTCCGATTTTTGGCCTTAGTTGCTTGAGGATCCCGCTGAGGATCAAAACATCACCGGATTTTGCGGTCCCAAGACCCCACGCCTACGACCCGCAGACGCTTCGCCCCTTGAGAAAGGGAGCGAGTTCTCCAAAGGCTACACACACGGCATTTGTCCCGATACTGATTTTGTTGAATAAATCAGCCTAAGATGCCGCCAGGTGAATGAACCGCGCCCTGCTGGCGGCGTCCGAACGTTTTCAGAGCGGCGCGGCGCAGAACAAACTCACGGAAGGCACCATGATTTCGCACGAGCCGCGCATACGTCCCCTCGACCGAATCTTGGGTTATCTGAAATCGCTGCCTCTCCCGCTGACTTTCCTCGTTGAACCGACGCTGATCTTCGCGCACATCGGCGGCGCTGGGCTGCGGCTCACAAAGAGCGGACCCAGTCCGGTGGAATACTGTCGCTCATCCGCAAGGAAACCGCCCGGTCAGGTTGGTGGATTGCCCGTTTCCTCGTCCACCGGCGGTGAATAACGCGGCGGAGCGCCCATGCGCACCAGCAAATCGTTGATCTCTTTTTTCAGCTCGATCATCCGCGTCTCGCGACCAACGGCGGCAGCGTTGAAACGTTGGAGCTCTTCCATCTGCTCGCGGAGCAGATCATCGCTTTGTTTGCGCTCAATGGCATCAGCGGCTTGCCGGGCGAGCAGGTCAAAAAACCGCATCTCGCGCTCGCCGGGTCGATGGTAGCTCTTCCAATGTGTGGAGAGCATCCCAAGCACACGGCCGTTGCGCGCGATGAGGGGCGTTGATTGCCCGGTGGAAAAGCCAGCTTCCTCGCGGTGCCAGCGATCCGAGTCGGACGCCCCCTCATCGACATCGAAATCAAGTACTACGCGCCGCCGCTCTTCCAGCGCGCGAGCGCAAGGACTGCCGGACGTGGCGTCCACTGCTGAGAAATGCTCAACCACGTGAGCGGGAAAGCCGCGCTGGGGGAGCATCCGCAGCGTGTGGGGTTCTTCGTCGAGCAAATGAATGGTGCCGGCGTCCGCGTGCGTGATCGCAATGGCCGTGTCGAGAATTGCATCGAGCAGACCCGTAATATCGCCTTCCTGGATGAGGTGCTCAGCCACGTGGGATAGCCTGGTCGTCGCCGCCAGATCCGCTGCCCGGGCGTCGGCGGCTCCCTTTTCCTCAGTCACGTCGACGCAGGTCAGCACCACTCCGGCGATGTGATCTTCCAGCGTGCGATACGGTTGGATCCGCGTCTGGTAAAAGTGATGCTCGTCCCGCACCTGCCGCTCCACCGGAACGAGCGTGCGCAAAACCTGTTCCGCGTCTGCAATCAGCTCGGGATATTCGAGCGTTTGGCGCAAGTCGTGGATCGGCCGTCCGAGATCGGCGAGTCGGAGGTGGAAAAGCTCCACCGCCTGCGGGGTGTATCGTTTGATCAACAAATCCCGGTCGAGAAAAATGGTCGCAATCGACGTCGAGGCCATCAGGTTTTACAGATCGGAATTGGCAGTCGCCAGCTCATCCACCTTGGCCTTCAGCTCGCCGTTCACCGTGGTCAGCTCTTCGTTAATGGATTGCAGTTCCTCGCGCGAGGTTTCGAGTTCCTCGGTGGCGCTGCGGAGCTCCTCGTTCATCGCCTGGAGCTCCTCGTTGGTCGCCTTCATCTCCTCGGTGCTCGCCTCATACTGCTCGCCCGTGTCGCGCAGATGTGCTTTCACCTGGTCGAGCTCGCGCTCGAGCTGCTGGACGATCGGCACATCTCTCAACGTCGCTCTGGGAGCGTCGTGTCCCGTCACGTTCGCGCCCGGCTCGCGCACATCAAAGATCACGAGCAGGAAGCCCGGAGCGATCTCGGTGGCCGGCGACACGCGAATGTCGAGCAGCCGAGACTGGCCGTCGACCTGGATAGGCAGGTCGATCACCGTCACCGGGAGATTCGCTTCCCCGCAGCGAGAGAGCGCACTGCGCAGTTCACTCCGTACAATCGGGTCGACGAGTCGGAGCAGATTCGAAGTCGGCTCACCACCGGTGAGCGTCAAAAAGCGCCCGGCGCTGTCCGAGAGATGGACGATCTCGTGTTCACGATTGACGATGACCGATGGCGGCGCGAGACGCTCGAGAAGCTTGAAGTGAACCTCCGCCAGTGCGCTGCGGTCGAGTTGCAGCGGCCCGGGCGCGATGATCGAAGAAGGCGTCGACGGTCGTTCAGCGAAACGCCACCCGTGAACGACCGGACTTTCTTCCCCGCTCTCCTGAAGCTCAATGGCTCGCATCAGCGCGCTCGGACCCGTGGGCACATGCATGCCGACCCGGTTTGTCGGCTGCTGCTCGTAAATGCGATTCTTTTTGTCGATGACACGGTAAAGCGGGGTGCCGTCATCGATAGCTTCGGAAGTGCCAAGAAAAAGCAGGCCCCCAGGCTTTAACGCGAAGTGAAGTGTGTCGAAAACGCGTTTTTGGGCGGCACGATTCAGATAGATGAGACTCGAGCAGCTGCAGCTTGTTCGTTGGTTATGTCCGCCATCCTCCTAAAAACCTATCGCCGCCTCGCCGCCTCGCGACCTTATTCTTACCAGCGCCACGGAGCATCTTTTCTCCCGAGGCAGCTATTCGGCATTTTGCGGAGACCGTCCGCCCGCTTCGCATGTTCCCCCGTGGAGCAACGCCGACTTCTTTTAGCTCGGCGAGATCGGCAGCGGAACGGAAGCCTCACGCAGCTTCTCCAAAAGCAGCCAGCCGTCGCCATCGGGAAGACCGATGTCACTGATGATCACTTCACATGTCGACGTCGGCAGAGCCGAAAGCGCTTCTTCCATCGTGCGGGCCGACATGACTGTATGGCCCATTTGTTCCAGGTAACGAGTCAACCACCTCAGCGTGTCGGCGTGATCTCCACGAGAAAGATGCTCAGCAGCCGGATGGAACTCATGGCGAGATGTTTGCGTAATCGTAATCTCATCGACAGTAAGAAGCGATCCACGTCCGGGGGAATGCGGTCGGTGACGGCAAACGACCCCTCCCGTGCCCTACGAAATGGAAAGGGCATCAATCAGCGAACCTGAAGACGCACTCAGGCGGATTCCCTAGCCGCGCCGTCCGCGGCCGGTGCGATTCGTCTGTCCTATGATTTAACGTTTTGACCAACTTGCCGTGGACCTGCCTGAACCCAGCGGTCCAAATCCAGCCGCCGCCGCCGCCGTTCAGGAACTGATGGGAGGAAAATTCGGCGAGATGTCCACGCTAATGAACTACACGTTCCAGTCGTTCAATTTTCGGGGACGCGACAAATACCGGCCCTTTTACGAGCTCATCTGCAACATCGCGGCAGAGGAGTACAGTCACATCGAAGCAGTCGCTGCGACCATCAACCTGCTGCTCAGTGGCGCAACACCACGCGTGGATCGCAGCAAAACCCCGATGGCCACAGCTGGTGTCTCGGCGAAGGGAAAAAAACCCGCAGGGAAACCCGCCAAATCTCCGAAGGCTGGAAAAGGAAATCCGGCGCCCTTAAGCGACACTTCGGTCAATTCGTTTTTTCCGTACCATTTCACGGCGTCAGCCCAAACCGCACTTCCGTACGATGGTTTCGGGAATCCCTGGAACGGCAGCTACGTGACTTCGACCGGCAATCTGAAGATGGATTTGCTGCACAATTTCTTCCTCGAGTGCGGGGCGCGTGCCGGCAAAGTGCGGGTTTATGAAATGACCGATGATCCCACGGCACGCGCGATGATTGGTTACCTCCTGGTCCGCGGCGGCGTTCACATCGTCGCTTACGCAAAAGCGCTCGAAGCACTGACTGGCGCAGACGTGGGGCGGCTGTTGCCGATTCCGAGTGTGAGCAACAAACAATTTCCCGAGGCGGCGAAGTTGGAAGCGGAAGGTCTTCACACCATCATGT
>JBGTDR010000212.1:0-50011 GCA_041748215.1 Chthoniobacterales bacterium | reverse complement strand
CCAGGCGGCGCTCATTTTCCTCGAGTGGACCCGTGAGCGAAGCCGCCTGGCTGGTGGCCCGCATGCATGCCGAAACGAGCGCCGCGAGCAAATTGGTCGAAACCGCGAGGCGGGATCCTTTCGGAATGTCGTTGACGCTGCTGACGAGTTCGAGCCCGCGGCCGGGGCCGACGATTTGTGCGAGCAGATCCGCGAGCCGGGTGCCCGAACCTTCGATGCCGGGCGGCACGATGCCGGATGCGATCACCGCGGCTTTGAGCAGACCGAGGTAGTCTTTCGCGAAGTCAAAAACTTCCGCGAGATTGTCGATGTCGGCCGACACGCCGAGGTCCACGCTCACGAGCCGGAGCACCGGTTCGTCGATCACACGGAGCCACGCGGACACCGGCGGCTGCGTGGAATGATCACGTCCGTGGACACCCAGATCGACCGAGATATTCAGGACCTTCGCGCCCTCGGGATAATCCATGCCGAGGAAAAAAATGTCGCTCCACGCGCTGTGCGTAAGGTCCATACGGACCGGAGTGCGTTCACGCAGGATCGGGTAGGATCCGTCCGCGGGTGAGCGCTCGAGCAGGCCGGGATGAATCCGCAACGGCTGATCCTTCGAGTGGCCAAGCCGAAACATCCACTGATTTCCCCGCACGCTGCGCACGCTGCGGCGGACTTGATCCGCGAGAGTCTGAAACGCCAGCCGCTGATACGCCGCGGCGAGCGCGCTGCTCAGCCCGTCGCTTGGTCCGTGAGAACGTTGTTCCCGGCTGAATACCTCGATGGCCTCTTCGAAACGCCGCTGGAGCAGGTGTTCGTAGCCGCGGAAGGGAATCAGCGATCTCTGGCGGATGCCGGGCCGCAGCGGCAGGTGAAACCGGTGAATCGCGTAGAGAAAAAACAGCGCCCGCACGCGATCGTAGAGATTTGCGGACGAACGGCGAAAGGTTTCCAGCTCGTCACAACCGGCGAGCAAATCTTCCAGCGACGCTCCCGCGCACACGCTGTCGAGCGAGCGGTCGCGAATCGCGGGGTCGGGCGAAGTGATGAGATCGAGGAACACCATGGCGCCGCCTCAGCTCGTTTTCAGCTTCGTCGCGAGCAGTTCGACCATTCCGCCAAGCACTTCGTCGCGGTCCACTCCAGACAGCGCCAGCGCGAGCTGCGCGGTGAGCAATCCGTACTTCACGCCAATGTCGTAACGCCGACCTTCGAGCTCACACGCGAGAAACCGTTCGTCCTCGGCCAGCCGGGCTAGCACCTGGCGAAAATTCACGGAAGCCGGACCGTGGGCCGCGCCCGCCAGGAGTTCCTTCAAAATGTCCTGCGCGCCTGCGGTGAGCACATGCATGCCAAAAAAACAGAGGTAATAGCCGGCGCGCAGGCCAGGAACGATGAGCTTCTGTTCGGCCTCGGTCGGCGTGGGTTTTTCGAGCACACTCTCGACCTGGTAAAGGCGTTGCGCCGCGTTGACCAAACGTCCACCCACCGCGCCGTAATACGGCAGCTTGCTCTCGTGCGTGGCCTGCACCGCCGAAACCGAACAATTTTCGGCCACCGCCACGTCGACCAGCTGCTGAGCGCAGCGGCGCGCCACCGCGCTCAGATAAAGATGGTCCCCAACCAGCAACAAAAACGGGTCGTCCTCCGTGAATACCGCTGCACTGTGAATCGCGTGCGCATAACCCAACGGCTCGGCCTGCGGCAAAAAGCGCAACCGATCCGCGTGTCGCCCGGCCGCCGTCAGGTATGCGCGTTCGTCGTCGGGATGAATGACGACGCCCAATGTCTCGATGCCGGCTTCGAGCACCTCCTCCACCAGGACGGCAAGACACGTTTTGGTTTGCCCATCGCGGTCCACGATGGACTGCAGTGGCAGGGTCCGCTGGTGCGCTCCCCCGGCGGTGATCAGTGCCTTTTTGAGTTCCATGACGCCGCGCACCTTTTCGGATTGGTGCGGCGGCGTCAATCTTCGGACGGGCCGCGCTCAGCCCGGATACGCTCCGGTCACGTAATGCTCGAGATCTTCAATGGCGGCGGTCTGGGCGTTGATGATCCAATTCACCAGATCGCCGATGGAAACGATTCCGAGAAGGCGGCCGTACTCGAGGACGGGCAGATGCCGCACGCGGCATTTCGTCATGAGCTGCATACACTTTTCGATGGAATCATGCGGGTCGGCGGTGACGGAATCGACCGTCATGATTTCATCGACGCGCGTATCGCGGGACGAGCGCCCGAGCAGGATGACTTTGCGCGTGTAGTCGCGCTCGGAGATCATGCCGACGAGGTGCCCGTCGCGAATGACCGGGAGGGCACCGATGTTGCGGGTGGACATCTCCGAGATTGCCTCGAAGACGCTGGCACCGGGCGGGATCGACCAGGTGTCGGTACCTTTGCGATCAAGCACGGAGCGAAGGGTCGTGGTGATTTCCATGACGTTTCCTTTCGGTTGGGGGGTTAACCCAAACGTCGGCCCACCCGCCGCGCAATCCAGCGAAAACTTACTTTCGCGCCGCGCCCGAAGTGATCTCGGCTTTGCCGATGAACACGGCGCCGTCGTCGATCGAGACGCGGGCGGCCTTGATGTCACCTTCGACCTGCGCGGTGGACTTGAGCTCCACGCGGTCCGTGACGGTGATATTTCCCATCACGGTGCCCTGGATCGAAGCGGAGCCGGTTTTGATTTCGCCGAGAACTTCGGCGCGTTTGCCAATCACGAGCTGGCCGCCGGAGAGGATTTCGCCATCGATTTTTCCATCGAGCAGGAGATCGCTGCCAAACTTCACCGTGCCGGTGATCTGGATGTCGTTGGAGAGGACGTTACGGGACGCGGTATTGGAAGGATCGGGCATGGCGGCAACCTGCCACGGGTCCGCCGGAAACGGGAAGCCGGAATGCGCCGGGTGTGAGGAATCTTCGCGTGAAAGGGTCGCTGACGGAGGACGAATGTGATTTGCTCCACCTGATGAGCAAACCGGAAGCGACGAGTGACGCGACGATGGCCGTCTTTCTCGACCTTGAAAATATCGCCCTCGGCGCGAAAGACGCGCGATTCCCGCGCTTCGAAATCCAGCTCGTGCTTGAGCGCCTGCTCCTCCGCGGGCACATCGTCGTCAAAAAGGCATACTGCGATTTCGACCGTTACAAAGAATTCAAACGCGACCTGCACGAGGCGGCGTTCGAGTTGATCGAAATCCCCCACGTGCGCCAGTCCGGGAAAAATTCCGCCGACATTCGCATGGTCGTGGACGCTTTGGACCTATGCTACACGAAGCAGCATCTGGACACATTCGTGATCCTGAGCGGCGATTCGGATTTTTCTCCACTCGTGAGCAAACTCCGCGAAAACGCCAAGACGGTCGTCGGCGTCGGGGTGAAAAATTCCAGCTCGGATCTTTTCATCAATAACTGCGACCAGTTCGTCTATTACGACGATCTCGTTCGCGAAAAACCTCAGCGGAAAAATGCCGCACCGCGCCGCCGGGCCGAACCGAAAACCGAAGACACCGCGCCCCGCCCGCCGAGCGACGGGCCCACCCTGCAGCAGGCGCTCGACCAGGTCGCCGACACGTTGGAGGCGCTTGAGGACGAACGTGGCGAGGACGACAAAATCTGGGGTTCCGCGGTCAAACAAGCGCTCAAACGTCGCAACCCTGGATTTAACGAACGAGCTCACGGTTTCCGGTCCTTCAACGACCTGCTCAAGGAGGCGGAAAGACAGGGGATCCTGAAACTCGACGCCGACGAAAAGTCCGGCGGATTCACGGTGCGTTCGGTCGAATAATGACGGACGTCTCCGAGTCGTCCGTCGGAAGCAAATGGCTGGCACTGGCTGCGGCGGCGATGCTCATCGTCGTCGGTATGACTTTGCGCATCTCACTCGTGGGCGGAACGCTCTGGGTGGACGAAGCCGAATCGAGCATCAATGCGCTCACGATCCTGGATCACGGCGTGCCGGTGAGCGAATACCTCGGCCTGCCGATTTACGAAAACACGCTCACCGAACCCTGGCCGGACCATCCGGAATACGAATTCCGCGACAGCAGTTATTCATCGAAGGGCGTCGCGGTTTACCACGGCTGGCTGCCGCTTTACGCCATCGCCGCGTCTCAGTGGCTGTTTGGAATGGAACCCGACCGTGCAACCGATCCTCCACGTGTGCTTCACGGCGCGGCCGACGCCCCGCTTCGCACCATCGTGCCGCGCATTCCCGCGCTCCTGTTTTCACTCGGCACGATGATCGCAACCTTCGTGCTCGGTTGCCGATTGGGCGGCACACCCGCCGGCCTTGCAACGCTGGCGCTGACCGCGCTGAGTGCGCGAGCCGAATTGTTCGGCTACCAGGCGCGGTATTATTCGCTCACGCTGTTTCTTTCGGTCGTTGTCGCGCTGGCGCTGTGGCACGTCGTCCGGCACGGAAGTTGGAAATCCTTTGTCGCTCTGGGTGTTGCGGAAGGACTGCTGTTTCACACCCATCAGTTTTCGGCGCTCGTCTTTGCGATCACCTCGCTGCTGGCGGCCCCGCTCATTATACGGCGCAGTGGCTGGCTGCCGCGCTCGCTCCTCGCCGCGGGCATTGCTGCGGCACTGATCCTGCCGTGGGTTTGGCTGAGTGGATTTTTTGAAACCGCCGCGGCCGTCCCGAAAGCACGGTCGGTTTTCGAATCCGCCGGGGACTGGGTCTATTACCTGCTGCAGCGCCGTGAACCGCTCATTTTTGGGGCGCTGATCGTCGCGGTCGTCGCCGGCGCACATTGGCTGCCGGCGCGTTTCCGCCAGGGATTCCTCGACCACCGATTGCTTTACGTGTTTCTGCTGGGCTGGCTGGCCGTGGGCTACACGGCGTTTCACTTCGTCGTGCCGGCGGCGAGTTTCTTTTACGAACGGCTGACGCTGGTTTTGTGGACGCCGTTTGTGTTGCTGGCAGCGTTGTTTCTGGCGGACGCGCTGCGAGCGGTTTCGATTCGCTGGGCTCCCGCGCTGGCCGTCATCGTCGTGGTCGTCTTCCTCCAGAGCAATCACCGCATCGGATTCCTTGGAGCGCGGTCCATCAACGCATTGGTTCACCAGCCGACCATGATTGCTTCGATGGCTGGCGTATTTAACGAACGCTCCTTTCCGCCCGGCACGCGTTTCTACGCGACGCCCAACAACCACCTCGTCTGGACATATTACCTCGGTCTGCCCGTCCAGAGCGTGGCTCCGGTGCGGCGCGATTTTTCTGAAAACCACCCGGCACCCGTCGTCTTCATCGAGTCCCAGATGGATCTCCCAATGATCGACCGCGCGTTGCTCGACGAAGATGCGGAAGCAGCCGGCATTGATCTTGATTCTCCCGCCGGAGATGAGCTTGGTGACGCGTTGTGGAAGCACCTCGCGGTCACCGACCTTGCGCGCCGCAGCCTGCCGACTCCCACCATCGTTCCTTTGCCGGACTTCGCCCAACGTTCGCTGGACCGCTCGCTGACCGCGTCCGCGGCCGCACGCGGCAACGTCGCCGATCAGTTCTGGGAGATGCCGGTATTTCGCGGCTTGAAATTCAATCAGGCGCGCGACATGTGGATGGCGTTTTATTACCGCTTTGTGGATCCGGAATCCCGCGTCGGCGAAAACCAAAACATCATGTCGAGGATGCGTTCCGCGGAAGTGGTGCTGGTCCCGCGCGCCGGTTGCGTCGTTTTCATTTCCGCCCCCCAAAATCCCGCTTCCCGCTGACCCATGGCCGATCTCGAACTTTCCATCGTCATGCCTTGTCTGAACGAGGCACGCACACTTCCCATCTGCATCCGCAAGGCATTGGGCTACCTTGAAAAATATGGAGTCGCGGGCGAGGTCATTGTCGCGGACAACGGAAGCACGGACGGTTCGATCCAGATCGCCGAGGAACTGGGCGCGCGCGTTGTGCCCGTCGCCACTCGTGGGTACGGAGCGGCGCTGAGGGAAGGCATCCATGCGGCGAAAGCTCCCTTCGTAATCATGGGTGATTGCGACGACAGCTACGATTTTTCCGCGCTGCACCCGTTCGTCGAAAAACTTCGCGACGGGGCGGAACTCGTGATGGGGAATCGTTTTCTGGGCGGAATCGAACCCGGCGCAATGCCGCTCATGCATCGGTATCTCGGCAATCCCGTGCTCAGCCTGATGGGACGGAAATTTTACGGGACGAAAGTGTGCGGCGACTTTTATTGCGGCCTTCGCGGATTTCGAAAGTCGGTGATCCAAAACCTCCAGCTTCAGAGCGACGGAATGGAATTTGCGATCGAGATGGTCATCAAATCGACTCTCAACTCGGTGAAAATCGCCGAGGTGCCCACCACCCTGTCGCCTGATGGTCGCAATCGAAAACCGCACCTGCGCACGTATCGCGACGGCTGGCGCAGCCTGCGGCTTTATCTCCTGATGAGCCCGAAATGGGTTTTTGGCGTGCCCGGCCTAGCCCTGATGGGCCTCGGCGGTTTGGTCACGCTGGCGCTCCTGCCCGGCAAACTCGAGATTGGACGTATAACGCTCGACTACCACACGCTCATCTATTCGTCGGCGGCCATGATCATCGGCTACCAGGCGATCCTGCTGGCAATTTTTGCCAAGATCATCGCGGTGGAAACCCGCCTGCACCCGTCGGGAACACGTTTCGAAGATTTGGTGAGACAAGGCACACTGGAGCGATTGATCATGCTTGGCGGTGGCATTGTC
Source organism: Chthoniobacterales bacterium (assembly GCA_041748215.1). Classification (GTDB taxonomy): domain Bacteria; phylum Verrucomicrobiota; class Verrucomicrobiia; order Chthoniobacterales; family JAATET01; genus JBGTDR01. The sequence goes on along the minus strand of JBGTDR010000212.1, from coordinate 43,324 downwards.
GCAATCGGACTGGTGCTTGGTCTGGCGGCAGCCCGGCATTGGGGCGGCACGGGATTTGGTGATCTCGATCCGATTGTCTCGCCGATCCGACTGGTGATTTCTTCCGCGCTCCTTCTTATCCTCGGGGGGCAGACGATTCAGGCCGGATTTTATTTTGGACTGCTCAACCTGCTCGCCGAACGGCGGAATCTTCCGCGCAAGCGCGCCACAGACTGATCGATGGACACGGTCTGGTGGACACTCACGTTTCTGCTGATGCTACTCGGACTGGCGGGCACGTTCCTGCCATTGATCCCGGGAACGATCCTGATTCTGGCGGGCGCGGTGCTGAATCATTTCACCGTGGGAGCGGTGGGATGGCCGACGCTGGGCGTGCTGCTGGTGCTGATGCTGCTTGCGCAGGCGCTTGATATCGTGAGCGGATCGCTGGGTGCAAAGTGGTTTGGCGCGACACGCTGGGGAGCGATCGGCGGCATCCTCGGTGCCATCGTCGGATTGTTTTTCGGCATCATCGGAATTTTCGTCGGGCCGTTGATCGGAGCGTTGATCGGTGAACTGCTCGGCGGGAAAGGGATCCTTCCCGCAGGCAAGTCATCGTGGGGAACGCTGATCGGTACCACCGCGGGCATTGCCGGCAAACTGGCCATCGGACTCCTGATGGTTGGCTGGTTTTTGTTTGCTGCGATGTTTTGAAGCGGCCGCAGGGTTGCTCCTGAGCGCATGACGCGTATCTTTCGGGCACCAAGGCAGCCCACCAGGAAAGACGACCCAATATTATGGCGCAGGCAATCATGGATCCGGAGGAAGTCCGGCGATTTGCAACCGAACTCAAGCGGTTCAACGATGACCTGCAGGCGCGCGGCTCGTCGCTGCAGGCGCGGTTCGCCGCCCTCGGCGGAACCTGGCAGGATCAGGAACATGAAAAATTTGCCGAGGAATTCATTGCGACGATGAAGGTCCTCAAAAAATTTGTCGCGACCTCGGAAAAACACACGCCGTACCTCTTGCGCAAAGCCCAGCGCATCGAGCAATACCTGGATCAGCGCTGACCTTCGGAAATGCCTACCGACGCCAGAGTCACCTCGCTGGACGCGCTTGAACGTTTTCGTGCAAATCTCATCGTTTTTTTGTCGCGATCGCGGCACGCACTCGACGCCGCCACGGACGAAGCACGGCGCACCCGGTTGTGGTTGCAAACGGATCAACGCCTGTATTGGGAAGGCGAAATTCGGCGCTGGCAGCGGACGCTCGACCAGGCCGAGCAAGAGCTTTTGAGTGCCCGCATTTCTTCACTCCGCGACACCACGACCGCCCAGCAGGCCGCCGTGCACCATGCCAAACGGGCACTCGCCGAAGCCGGAGAAAAGTTGCGCATGGTCCGGCGCTGGACCCGCGACTTCGACGTCGTGGTCGATCCCCTCGTCAAACAAATGAACGCCCTGCGGAACGTGCTCGACCAGGATTTACCGTCCGCCGTGACGTTTCTCGCGCAGGCGCAGCGTCACCTCGACGAGTACGCCGAGACCGCGCCACCACCGCAAACACCAGCATTGAACACGGAGGAAGCTGCATGAGCGTCAAAGCCGGAGCGTCGAATCTCGAGCAGTCCGCCAAGGATCTCGCCGCCCAGTGGCAGGAAGCGCGCGTCCACTGGCGCGATGCCAAGGCGCTGGAATTCGAACACCGCTACCTGGCCGCGCTGCCTCAGCAGCTCGCCAAAACCACGGCAGTGATGGATGACCTCGACGCTCTGCTTCGCCGCATCAGGAGGGATTGTGAGTGATCGGGTGGATCAGCGGCCGTCCCGGGCACTCGCGCTCGTACGGCGCCTGCGCGAGGTCGTGACGGAATTTGATGCCGCATCGGCCACGCTGACTCGCGAGCTGCGGACGCGCGAGCGAACCATCGAGCGCACCCATCGCGAAGCCGTCGAGAAATTGACCGAAACGCTCGAGGCGGGCGCGGTGGATTCCGAAGCCGTTTTATCGGACGCTGGTGAGAAGTTGCGAAACCGACACGCCGCGCGCCGGGATCGCATCGAACACGCGCGGAAAGAGGCGATCCGCCTGTTGCCGAAACGCGTGCGCGAGGAACGCGCACGTTGGATCGGAGAGCTGCAGTTGCGGGAATTTGAAGCTGGGCGCTGGCTTACCGCCCGGCGCGATGAAGCGGACAAGGCATTCGCAAACTTCCTTGCGGAGCTGGCCAACCAGGAGCGTGCTCTCGCCGCACTCGAACGTCGGGCCCGCGCATATTTCGCCGGAAGCTGGCGTTTTTTGAGGCTGCTGCGGACGGAGGAGAAAGCGGAGAGTCCCGCTGGGGAACCCAACCGGATTTACGGAGAACTTGCGGGAGAAATTTCCCGGACCGAAGCCGCTCTGGCGAAATTTCGCACGCACCCGCTGCCCCGGATGTTCAGCCTGCTTCCCCTGCCCGTCTGGTGGGCACTCATCGGACTGGCGGCATTTCTACTGGCCGACAGCGAAGTGCTCAACCCGGCGGTGGCGATTGGAGGAGCATTGGCGGGAAGCGTGATCTTTACCGTCCTGCACGAGATCGGAAAACGTCGTTCGCGGGAGGACGCCGTGACCGTGGCCAACCATCTTCACGCAGCGCGCCGGCTCGCCGTTGCGTGCCGGACCGCCGCAGAAACCACCCACACGCGCGACATCGCGCGCAGCGAGCACGAACACAGTCGTGCCGCCGCCGAAATCGCGCAGGAGCTCGCACGCGCAGACACGGTCTCGGAAGATTTTCGGCGCGCATCCGAAAAAAAACTCGAGGTTCAAGTCCCGCGAGCAGCGGCTCGAAATGACGCCATTCTTCAAGCGGGCCTTGATCGGATTGCCTCGGAAATTCAGCTTCGCGATGAGCTCACCCGACAGGGGGCGGATGCAGCCCGCATCGGAATTGAACGCACACGGGAGGAGGCAACCGCGACGCTAGCGGCCGATGCGAATTTCCGCTGGCAGGCACTCGAAGAAGACTGGCGGAAACAGCTCGTGCCGCTCTATCGAGCCATCGCAGAAATCGAAACATCGGCGTCGGAAATCTTCCCACCGTGGTCGGAGGAATTTGTCGGCTCGTGGCAGCCACCCGTTCTTTTCACACCGGCAACATTTTTTGCGCGTCTCGAATTTTCGCTTAAGCGCGAGGACTCGCCCAGGTTGGCGCTGCCCGGTCCGGCAGAAATCTCGGTACCGCTCGCGCTGAGTTATCCGGACGAAGGTTCGCTCTTGATCGAATCGAATGACTCGGGCGCGCATGACGTGACGGACACTCTCAACGCGATCATTCTTCGCCTGCTCGCGACCACGCCACCCGGGAAACTGAGCTTCACGATTATCGATCCCGTCGGCCTCGGACAAAATTTCGCCGGACTCATGCACCTCGCGGACTACGAGGAAAGCCTGATCAACCGCCGGATCTGGACGCAACGCGAGCAAATCGAAGAGCGGCTCGCCGGTCTGAACGAGCACATCGAAAAGATCATCCAGATGTATTTGCGCAACGAATACGCAACGATCGCGGACTACAACGAACGCGCGGGCAGCACGGCGGAGAAATACCACTTTCTCGTGATCGCGGACTTTCCGGCGCATTTCAGCGAAACGGCCGCCCGGCGCCTGGCGAGCATCATCGCCAGCGGGCCGCGCTGCGGCGTTTTCACCCTGATCCATTGGGACCGTCGCCAGCCGTTACCGGACGGGCTTGCGGAAGAGGATTTGCGCAAGGGCAGTCTGGTTCTACGCCGCGAAGCGGGGACTCTCGTCGTGGACGATCCGTCCTTTATACCCGGGACGCGCCTCGTGCTCCAGCCCCTACCCACTCCCGCGCTCGCTCTTGAACTTGTCCAACGCACCGGCAGCGCCAGCGTCGATGCGAACCGGGTCCAGGTCCCGTTTGCCAGCGTGGCTCCCGATCCCGGGGAATGCTGGAGCGGCATCACGACGAACGAGCTGCGCGTGGCCATCGGGCGCACCGGAGCCACAAAACTGCAATACCTCGCCATTGGCAAAGGCACGCGCCAGCACGCGCTGTTTGCGGGCAAGACCGGATCCGGAAAATCCACGCTCTTTCACGTGATCATCACGAACCTTGCGCTCTGGTGCAGCCCGGAGCAGGTCGAGTTTTACCTGATCGATTTTAAGAAGGGCGTGGAGTTTAAATGTTACGCCGAGAAACGGCTGCCACACGCCCGCGTGGTCGCCATCGAGAGCGATCGGGAATTCGGCCTCAGCGTGCTCCAGCGGCTCGACGAAGAACTGCGGCGGCGTGGTGATCTTTTCCGACGGGCGGGCGCGCAGGATGTCGCCGGGTATTTGCGCGGCGGCGGCACCGAGCCGATGCCCCGCTCGCTCCTGATCATCGACGAATTTCAGGAATTTTTCGTCGAGGACGACACGATCGCGCAAAATGCGGCCGTGCTGCTCGACCGGATCGTGCGACAGGGCCGCGCGTTTGGGATTCACGTCCTGCTCGGATCACAAACGCTCGGCGGGGCCTTCACGCTGGCGCGGGCAACCCTTGGCCAAATGGTCATTCGTGTCGCGCTCCAGTGCAATGAAGCCGACGCGTATTTGATCATGGACGACAGCAATTCCGCGCCGCGCCTGCTCTCACGACCCGGTGAGGGCATTTACAACGACGCCGCCGGCGCGGTCGAAGGCAACAGCCCGTTCCAGGTCGTCTGGCTGCCTGACGACGAACGCGACGCCCGCCTCGACGAAGTGCGCGCACTTGCCGAACGCCGTACCGAACCGCTTGCGGCTCCCGTCGTGTTCGAAGGAAACGCGCCGGCCGATGTGCGCGACAATTCTCTCCTCGCCCAACTTCTCGCCACCGAACCCGAGCGTCAGCCCACCGCAGCGCGCGTCTGGCTGGGAGCGCCAAACGCAATTAAAGGCCCGACCGAAGCGATCTTCCATCGCCAGAGCGGGAATCATTTGTTGATCGCGGGTCAGCGTGATGACGCAACTCTCACGATGCTCGGGCTCGCACTGCTTGCCCTCGCGGCGCAATACTCGACCGGCGCAGCGCAGTTTGTTTTTTTCCACCAATATCCGCCGGGATCCGTCGAAGCAGATTTCCTCGCGGCAATTCGCGACGCCGCCGGACACGACGTCGTTTTTGCCGGTGCGTCCGAATTGCCCGGAGTGATGGCAAATCTCGCCACCGAGCTGCACACGCGGGGCGAAGACGGTGCGCTCGTCCACGAAGCACCGGCGGTATTTGTTTTCATCCACGGATTGCAGCGGTTCAAAAAATTACGCAGCGAAGACAGCTTCGATTTTTCTTTCGGTGAGCCGGGTGCCGAGGCGAGCCCGGCAGCGCATTTCGGGGAATTGATCAACGAAGGCAGCAGCCACGGGCTTCATTTGCTCGTGGCCGTCGACACGTTCAACAACGTCAATCGATCCCTCAGCCGCAAAGCGCTCGGTGAATTCGAAATGCGGGTCATTTTCCAGATGAGCGCCAACGACTCCGCGAGTTTGATCGATTCGCCCAAAGCCAGCGGTCTCGGCCTGCACCGCGCCCTTTTTTACAACGAACACGACGGCACCCTTGAAACGTTTCGGCCGTACGGCATGCCCGACGCAGCGTGGATCGGGCAGGCGGCTCCGGCGGCCAAACGTTGAGCATCGAGTCACGCCAAGACCGCCGGAGGTTCGCCTCGACGGAGCGAATCCCGCGGCGCTAGCCTGCGCGCATCTTGGCCAGCCCGACTTCCGAATCGATCGTCCGTCCACCCGCACCCGCCGACCTCGAGGTGAAGGACGCGCAGCTCATCTTCAACCGTGTGTGGAAGGAGCTCGAAAGCGAGTTCGGCCGGGAACGGCTGCGATTCCCGAAAGAATTGATCCTGCTCGGCGGTGCGCCCGGCGCGGGCAAGGGCACCAACACGGATTTCATACGCGCGCTGCGCGACATCACGGCTGAGCCGATCGTCGTGAGCCAGCTCCTGGACAGCCCGGAGGCCCGCCAGCTCAAGGCCCAGGGAGGCATGGTGGGCGACAGTGAGGTCGTCGGCATTCTCCTGCGCAAATTGCTCGAACCCGAGCAGCAGAATGGCGCGATCCTCGACGGCTTTCCACGCACGAAGGTCCAGGTCGAATGCCTCAAGATGCTTTACGACGAAATGATCGCGCTGCACCGGCAGTTTTCCGACTCGCCGGAGGCCATGTTTTTCAAACAGCCGATCTTCCACATCATGGTGCTTTTTGTGGACGAGACGGAAAGCATTGCCCGGCAGCTCAAACGCGGCCGGGAGGTGATCGCACACAATGAAGAAGTGCGGCGCTCGGGCATCGGCGAACCGTGGGAGGAACGCCCCACCGATCTCAGCGAGGCCCTCGCCCGCAACCGCTACCGCGTGTTCAAGGAAAAGACCTACGACGCCCTCGTCTCGCTCAAGGAAATCTTCCACTACCACTTCATCAACGCCCAGGCCCCGCTCGAGCTGGTGCAGGAAAACATCGTTCGCGAGCTGGAATACCAAAGCTCGCTCGAGCTCGACCCGCGGACGTTCGCCCGACTCCGCCGCCTGCCGGTCGCCAGCAAGATCGTCCTTCACGCCCGACAGGACCTCGTGCGACGGCTCGACAGCTACGAAATCGAACACTCTGCAACCCTCCAGCGCGTCGTCGCCTTCATCGAAGACCGCATGATGCCGATCGTTGTGCGTCACGCGATTTCCGGGCAGGCCAACGTCAATTCCGAGGATCCGCTTTTCGACGACCCGCTCGCGCTCGCCATGTTGATCGACGTTTTTTCCGAACGCGGATTTCACGCTGCCGTGGACGTGCATCGGATCGAAATCCCCGACCGCTTCGACCTCACGACCGGCCAAATCGACTGCCGCATCAAAAAAGTCTACCGGATGAGTCTGCGCTTCAAAGGGTCGCAGATCCGCCGCGGAGCCCAACCGTAACGCTGAACGAAAGCGTGCCTCAAGCGGCGACCTCGCGGCGTGCTGAATTGCCAGGCTGCAGCCGCTCGCGGTGGCAGGGCCTTGACCGTCGCGCTGCCGTTCGCTATCTCCGACTGCGGTGCGGGGTTAGCAGGTTGTCTTTCACGAAGTCCGGCGACGGATTGCGTGGAAATAGCGGCTCCACGGTTAGGTCAACATTGAACGAATCGGAGTGAGTGAACATGGGCACAACGGCTGGCGGGGAAGATAAATTTGCGATCATCGGCCTGGGTTGCCGGATGCCACCGAACGCAAATTCGCTCCCGGCATTCTGGAAATTTCTGCTCCGCGGTGGCAACGCGCTGCGTTCCGTAAAACCCGACCGGTGGGACGTGCGCCAATTTTTCGACGCAGACCCCAAACGGCCCGGAAAAAGCTACGCGCCGAAGGCCGCCTTCCTCGACGCTGACATCCAGCTTTTCGATCCTCTCGCCTTCGGGATTTCACCGCGTGAGGCAAACTGCATCGATCCGCAGCAGCGCCTGTTGCTCGAGGTGACGTGGGAGGCATTCGAAGATGCGGGGATGCCGCTCGAGCGCGTCTCGGGTTCCGCAACCGGGGTCTTCATCGGCGGATTTTGTCTGGATCACCTCATCCTCCAGATGCGGCCCGCGAACCGGTATTTGCTGAACGCGCATTCGCCCGGCGGCGCGACGATGACGGTGCTGTCGAACCGCATCTCCCACGTTTTCAATTTACGCGGCCCGAGTTTCACCCTCGACACGGCGTGTTCCTCATCACTCGTGGCGATCCACTGCGCTTGCCAGAGCCTGCGCTCGGGCGAATCGGAAATGGCCATCGCCGGCGGGGTGAACGTGATGTCGCTGCCGGACAATCCGATCATGATGAGCAAGGGACACTTCCTGTCCCCCCACGGCGAGTGCCACACGTTCGACGAAACCGCGGCGGGCTACGCACGCGGCGAGGGCGCGGGAGTTTTTTTGATCAAACCGCTCGTGCGCGCGCTTGCAGACGGTGACCCGATTCACGCCGTGATTGCCGGCTCGGGCGTCAATCAGGATGGCCACACCGACGGCATTTCACTGCCGAATACCGTGGCGCAGGAGGAACTCGTGCGCGACGTCTACCGCCGTTCCGACCTGGTTCCGGGCGAGGTGGATTACGTCGAGGCTCATGGCACCGGCACGCAAGCGGGCGATCCCGCCGAGGCCCGGGCGCTGCACGTGAATTTTTCGAAGGGGCGCGATCCCGGGCGGAAACTTGTCGTTGGCTCGGTGAAGACAAACGTTGGTCATCTCGAAGCGGCGGCCGGAGTGGCCGGCATGCTCAAGGGCATCGGCGCACTCCAGGCCCGCGAGGTACCGAAAAACCTGCATTTCAAAAAACCGAACCCGAAGATCCCGTTCGACGATTATTGCCTGAAGGTGCCGGTCGAGACGACGAAGCTGCCGAACGCCACAGAAAAATCCACGCTCACCATCGGAGTGAATTCTTTCGGTTACGGCGGCACCAATGCCCACGTCATTCTCGAGTCCGCTCCCGCCAGGGTCGCCGTCCCGGCACCAGACGAACCCGGCCGCCCGCGGCTCATCACGCTTTCGGCCCGCAGCGAAGAAGCGCTCCGCGACCTCGCGGCGAAATACGCTTTTCAACTCGGCCAGCCGCTGCCTGGCACGTTCGCCGACCTTGCCCACACGACGGCGCATCGGCGCAGCCACCTCGAATGGCGCTGCGCCGCCGTGGCCGCCACACCCGACGAACTCCGCGACCAGCTTATCGCTACCTCGACCGGACAACCACACGCCACGGTCGCGATCTCGACGGAACCCGCCGACAAGGCCGCGGAACTCGCTTTCATTTACACCGGAATGGGACCGCAATGGTGGGCGATGGGGCACGAACTCATCCGGACCCAGCCGATCATCGCCGCCACGATCGACGAGATCGACATGATCTTCACCCGCCTCGCGGGATGGTCGCTCAAGGATGCCATGCTCGCGGACGAAACGTCCTCGCGCATGGCGTGCACCGAAGTTGCGCAGCCCGCAAATTTTGCGCTGCAGGTCGCGCTGACCCGCTGGTGGGCAGCGCACGGCATCCGCCCTTCGGCCGTGATCGGACACAGTGTTGGGGAGGTTGCCTCGGCTTACGTCGCGGGTGTTTACACGCTCGAGGAGGCGGTCACCGTGAGTTATCACCGGAGCCGTCTCCAGCAAACGACCGCGGGGCTCGGCGCGATGCTCGCCGTCGGCCTCGCTGAATCCGACGCTCTCGTCGCCATCGGCAACCGCACCGGTGTTTCGATTGGAGCGATCAACAGCTTTGAGGCCGTCACGCTGTCCGGCGACAAAGCGCAGCTCGAGGAAATCGCCGCGGAGCTCACGGAGCGCGACATTTTTAGTAAATTCCTGCGCGTCGAGGTCGCGTACCACAGCCCGCAGATGGACCCGATTCGCGACGAACTGCTCGCGGCACTGGCCGGACTCGCTCCGAAAGAACCCACGATGCCGCTCTATTCCACGGCGCATGGCCGCATCGTACCGGCCAGCGATTGGGGAGCCGATTATTGGTGGCACAACGTGCGGCAGCCCGTGCGATTCGCCGATGCCGTCCAGGCTCTGTTCGACGACGGATTCGCCACGATGCTGGAAGTGGGTCCGCACCCGGTGCTGGGAAATTCGATCAAGGAATGCGCCGCCCACCTCGAACGGAAAGCCGTTTCGTTCGTTTCGCTGCGCCGCGCCGAACCCGAACTGCCCCGACTGATGCTCACGCTCGGCGAACTGTATTGCGCAGGTCACACGCTCGACTGGACCGCGCTCGCCCCGGACCGCGGCCAATTTCTCCGCGGTCCGCAATATCCCTGGCAGAAACGAAAACACTGGCTCGAATCGGAGACTTCCCAAATGGACCGTCTCGGCCTGCCGGGTCCGGTCTATCTCAATCGCTCCGTGCCCAGCCCCAATCCATGCTGGGAAGTCGAGATCAACCGGGCGTACTTCCCGTTTCTTTTCGATCATGGCGTGCAGGATCAAACCGTCTTCGCGGGCATGGGCTACGTCGAAGCCGCCATCGCGCTGAGCGCACGGATTCATGAAAAAACCGCGGTCGTCCTCGAAAACGTGAGCTTCGAAAAAGTGCTCATCGTCGATGACACGAAGCTTCAATACCTCGTCACCGAATTGAGTGACGACGAGAGCCGCTTCACCATTTCCAGCCGCATCGAAGGTGACGAGACGGGTCGGCTGCGCCACTGCCGTGGACGCGTCAATCCGCAGACTCAACCTCCCGTTGCCCGACTCGATCTTGCGTCGCTGAAATCTGAGTGCGCCACCGATGTGGAAATCGACGCATTGTACGAGCGCCTTGCCACCCGGAGTTTGCGCTACGGCCCAACTTTCCGTCCGATCCAGAAACTCACGGTCGGGCAAAAATGTTTTCTCGCAGAAATCGACGGCACGAGCGTTCTCGATGCGTCGGATCACGCCTTGCATCCCACGCTCATGGATGCCGCCTTGCAGCCCGTGCTTTATTGCGCCGAGGGAGACCAGCTCTTCGTTCCGTTTTCCATCGAACAACTTCAATATTTTGGACGACCGGACTCGGCCGAGCTTTACGCCTTCGGCCGCGTCGTTCTCCAGACGGAAACACTGATCGTTGCAGACGTCTGGTTGCTCGATTCCGAGGGGCGCATTTTTGCGCACGCTCGCCGGATTTCCTGCCAGCTCATCGAAACGGAATCGCGCCAGAACCAACCGGGCATCTTTTACCAGCTCGACTGGAACGAATCGTCGTTGAATGCCACCGGGGCAGTCGATGACAGCCGGGTGCTGATTGTAACGAATCCACAAAGCTCAATTCTCACACGACTCGAAGAAAAGATCCCGGGTGCCGCGGTCGTATCGTGGGATCACGCTTCGTCCGGGATGGGAACCAAGTCGTGGATCGAACGATTGACGACTGAGGAGATTTCGCGTCGCGACATCATCATCCTGGAATGCCCAACGCTTCCCGGGGAGGTGACCGGCTACGAGTCGCTTCAATTCAGCAACGAACGACTGATTGGTTTTTTCCAGGCGCTCGCGGCCGGGCGTTCCGGACGCTCCGACGTCACGATTGTCTCGAAATCTGCAAAAGCGGTTTTGCCGGAGGACGAGATTTCGCTCGATGCGTGTTTTTCCGCCGGCGCCATTGGCCTGGTGGCCCAGAACGAATGCGAATCTTTGTTTGTGCGTTCGATCGATCTCCCGGCGGCGACCGCCGACACTCACCTCGATCAAATTCTGCTCGAGATCGCCGCGGAATCGCGTGGCGAAATCGCGTTGCGCGGAATCCGGCGTTTCGAATGCGTGCTGGAGGCGACCGCACCGGAGACCGCGGCTGAAACTGTCACGACTGTGTCGCTCGAAACGCCCCTCGAGCTTCGTCTTGGAACGAAAGGAAAACTCGAGTCGCTGCGTTTTGAACCGGCTGCGAGGACCGATCCTGGAACTGGAGAAATCGAAGTGCGCGTTCACAGCGCCGCCCTCAATTATAAAGATCTCCTCAAAATTTACGGACGACTCCATCCGATCGCTCTCGAAAACACCTACTGCGGCCCGGAGTTGGGAATGGAATGCGCGGGGGTCGTGGTGCGTTGTGCTGATGGCAGTCGCTTTCAGCCTGGTGACCGGGTGGCCGCACCTCTCAAACGCGGCTATCGGACTTACGTCACGATCCCGGAAAGATTTGCTTCCAAAATTCCGGAGAGTCTCGGGATGGAAGCGGCCGCCATTCCCATCGTTTACATGGCGGCATTCCGCGGCCTCATTGACATCGCCGGCCTGAAACAAGGCGAGCGCGTTTTGATTCACCACGGGACCGGTGGGCTCGGACTGGCGGCAATCGATGTCGCCAAATCGGTCGGAGCCGAGATTTTCGCGACTGCCGGATCGAGCGAAAAACAGGATTACCTCCGCAGCCTCGGAATCGATCACGTCTATTCTTCGCGGGATCTCGATTTCGGCCAGGGCATTCGCGAAGACACGGCGCACGAAGGAATCGATGTCGTCATCAGTGCCCAGACCGGACAGGCCATGCACGTGAGCCTCAATCTGCTGCGAGCGGGTGGGCGTTACATCGAAGTTGGCAAAAAGGATATCGCGGAAGATAACGGCCTGCCGTTGGCGGCATTCAACCGGAACCTGATCTTTGCGTCCGTGGACGTCGATCAGCTCACCAACCAGCGTCCCGACGTGGTCGAAAAATTGCTGGCGAGGATCTTCGACGGATTCGCCCATGGCGAATTCACCCTTGGGCCAACCCAGACATTTTCCGCGCCCGAATTTCACGAAGCGTTCAGCGTGATGGCACGCAGCAAACAGATTGGCAAATTGCTCGTCGATCTTTCGCACGGCGAGGTTTCCGTTTTCGACAAACCCGAAGTTGATCCGGTCGTCGCAGCAGACGGCTGTTACATCGTTACGGGAGGTACGTCGGGATTTGGCCTGATGAGTGCGCTTTGGCTTGCGAGCCATGGTGCCGGCCGCATTCTGCTCGCAAGCCGCTCCGGGCGGAATGCTCCAGGCGTCAACGAGGCTCTGGAACGCATCGCCGCGCGCGGTGTTGATGTCGAAGCGATCTCAGTGGACGTGACCAACGAGGAGCAGGTCCGGGCGTTGGTCACCGAAGCGGATGCCGGAGCGTACCGGCTGCGCGGGATTCTTCACGCCGCGATGGTCCTCGATGACGCGATGATCGAGGCGGTCAACGAAACGAGCTTTCGGCGGGTCTTTGCCCCAAAAGTCGCTGGAGCCCTCCACCTGGCGGCGGCCGTTGCGGACAAACCGGACCTCGATTTTTTCCTTCTTTTTTCGTCGATCTCGTCGCTCATCGGCAACCGGGGTCAGGCCAGTTACGTGGCCGCCAATGGGGTGTTCGATGGTCTTGCTCACGCCTTGCGGAAACGCGGACTACCGGCCACTTCCGTGAATTGGGGAGCGCTCGCGGAAACGGGAGTCGTCGCCCGCGACGAACGCCTCGGAAGTGTCCTGGCCTCCGGCGGAGTGACCGGCCTGACAAATCGCGAGGCCCTCGCCGCCCTCGAGGTTGTCCTGCGCCTGCCGGTTCCCCAAGTCGGTGTCTTTAAGGTGGATTGGGCTCAATGGAACGACGTGAACCCGCGGCTCGCTACGGATCCGAGGTTCAAAAACCAGCGAATTTTGGACGAGGGTCGTGAAAACCCGGCCTCGGCGATTCGGGCCGAACTTGCAAATCTTTCCAAAGAGCAGCGACTTGTGGCCCTTCAATTGCTTTTGCAAGAAGTGCTGGCCGAAATTTTGAAAATGTCCGCCGAAAATGTTCCGATGAACCGCAAGCTTAACGAGATGGGCGTTGACTCGCTGTTGGTGCTCGAACTAGGGCTCGGCATTAAGGAACGGCTGGGCATAAGCTTCTCAGCCATGGAGTTTCTCAAAGGCCCGACTGTGCAACAACTGGCCTCGATGTCGGAGACCAAACTCTGGGGTGCATAACCGAAAGCTCAACACTCTTCCGATCAGCCGAACTCAGTCGTGGAAAAAGCAATTGCAGGAATAGACAGTCTCGTCGCGTTCACGAACACGTCGGGAATCAATGGTCGCGGCACCCTGGTCCACATCTCGCGATCCGTCGCCGTTTTCGAGGTCTACAATCCCTATTCGCTCGTCCAGCTCAGCGAGGTCCTTCAGGAACTCACCGTCATGCGCGGCGACCGCGTCATTTACCGCGGCCGTGGTGTGGTCACCAGCATTGTAACTACGGGATTGATGGTGATCGTCTCCGTTACGCTGATCGACTCGTGGAATAATCTCGATCACCTCGAGCCCGGCCCGGCGCTCGGCAGCGAACTCGAGCGGTTCATCCACGAATGGGAGGAAGGTCTCAATCTCTCCGAATCGTATCAACTCGCCGTCAACAAGATGGCCAATTTCCTTGCCGAGACGAGCCGATGGATCGAAGAGGCCGAGACCGCGATCATCGGAAACGTCAATACCGACGAAACGAAAGCGACGCGGTTCCGCGAGTCGATCGAACAGCCGATGGCGGGCAAACTGCAGACACTGATTTCCATGTTCGAAAGTGAGGCCGCCCGCGTGCCGCAGGAAGAGGTGATGGTTTACAAGGCGTTCGCGCGCCGGGAAATTCACCCCTACATGCTGTGCGCGCCGTTCGCATACCGGTGTTTCACAAAACCTCTCGGCTACGCCGGCGACTACGAGATGGTGAACATGATGCTCAAGGAGTCGCCGTCCGTTGGTAACAACACTTATGCCCGCATCTTCCATGATCTCCAGGTGGACATGGCCGCATCCGCCGCGCATCGCAATCGCATCGTGATTCTGGAGCGGCTCATTTCCGCGGAAGCGGAGCGCGTTGCGGACGAACAACGCATCTTCACCGTGCTCACCATTGGCTGCGGACCCGCGGTCGAAATTCAACGATTCATCCGAAACCACGACTCGTCCAGCCAGAGCGCGATCCATCTGATGGACTTCAATAAAGAAACGCTGGCCTACGCCCAGGAGCGAACTGCGGCCTCCATGGAAGTCTCGGGGCGAAAACCGGTCATCAAGTTCATCCAAAAGTCGATCGATGAGCTGCTCAAGGACGTGCATCAGGAGACCGACGGGTTTCTGCCGACTTACGACATGATTTATTGCGCGGGTCTGTTCGACTATTTCCCGGACAACGTCTGCCGCAACCTAATCCAGCTGTATTACCGTTGGGTGCGGCCGGGTGGCTATCTCGTCACCACAAACGTCCACCCGAACAATCCCGAACGCTACAGCATCGAGCATCTGCTCGAGTGGTATCTCATTTATCGTGACGAGGCCCACATGGCGACGCTGGCTCCCAAGGGAACCGATCCCGAAATTTTTGCGGATGAAACCGGCGTCAACGTGTTTCTGAATTTCCGGAAACCTGCATGAGCACAGCCACGGCAATCGCGGCTGAAGGCGAGCTCGACGCTGCGTATCGGGAGTTCGACCGCAAGCTGCGCATCCGCTACCTCACGGTTGCCGACCTCGTCTGCCTGGTCTTTTTCCCGTTGGGAAGTTTGCTGGAATTTTTCGTCTATCCCGATCGAGTCCTCGACTTTCTCGCAATTCGCCTCGGCGTTGATCTGATCCTGCTGGCGTTCGTGCTGACGCTGGTCTTCGGGAAGGACCGGTGCAATCTGTTCTCCGTAAAGGTCTTGGGGGTGCTTTCGGCGCTGGTCGTGAATTTCTCGATGTGCCTGATGATTTTCCTGACCGAGGGAGCCAAATCCCCGTATTACGCAGGCCTCAACACGGTCTTTCTGATCATGGCAACGTTGCTGCCGTGGACGTTTTGGGAAACCGCTCTCGTCTGCGCGGCCTCACTCGCTGCCTACTTTATCGCCTGTTTTGCACATCCGGGATTTGGGACACCGGATTCACTCTCCATCTTCGCGAGCAACCTGTTTTTCATCATCCTCACAACAGTCATCTGCGTGACGTCGACGTATTTCCTCACGCGCGGGCGGTTTGAGGATTTCCGCCTGCGCCACCAGCTCGACGTGCAGAACCAGAAGCTGCAGGACATGGACCGGTTGAAGACCCAGTTCTTCTCAAACGTCAGCCACGAACTGCGCACACCGCTCACTCTTATCCTCGGCCCGGTCGAAACGCTGCTCAGTCGCAGTGATCTGCTGGAGGGCCGGGTTCACGACAGCCTGATTCTGATCCACCGCAACACGCTCCGGTTGCTGAAATTGATCAACGATCTCCTCGATTTGACCCGCCTGGATCAAGGCGTGGACATTCTACGCAAAAAACCGATCGAGCTGGGAATCTTCGTGAAGGGTGTGGTCGAATCCGTGCGCCACCTCGGGCTTTCGAAACAACTCCGGATGCGCGTCGAAGATGGCGATGCCGGTGTGGCCGTGATCGCGGACTCCGGACGGCTCGAAAAGGTGCTGATCAATCTCTTGACCAACGCCATCAAATACACCCCGGCCGGTGGTGCGATCACGGTGCGATGGAATGGCGACGCCGAAGGAGCTGCGATCGAGGTGAGCGACACCGGCGTGGGAATTCCGCCAGAGGATCTTGGCAAGGTTTTCGATCGATTTCACCAGGTGCGCAGCAACGCGTCGAACCAGAACCAGGGCGTCGGCATCGGTCTCGCTCTCGCCAAGGAACTTGTCGAACAGCACGGCGGCACGCTGGAAGTTGAAAGTGTGGTCGGCAAGGGAACCACGTTTCGGATCCGCCTTCCCGCGGGCGTGGCCACCGAGGAGCTCCCCCAGATCACCGTTGATCAGGACCCCGAGTTCGCGAGCGCCGAAGAGCCATTCGAGAAGGCGTTTCGCTCCGCCGATCGCAGCTGGAGCCACACGGAAGGCACGGACACCGAACTCCCAATGGTCGGCAGTGGCGAAAATGTCGTGCTGGTCGCCGACGACGAAAACGACATGCGCCGATACATCGTGTCGTTGCTTTCCGAGGACTACCGCATCGTCCAGACACCACGCGGCGACAACGTCTCCGATCTCGTCGCAGAGCACGAACCCGAGCTCGTGCTGCTCGACTGGATGATGCCCGGAAAGGACGGTCTGTCCGTCTGCCGGGAACTGCGATCCGACGATTCCAATCGCGATCTCAAAATCATCCTGCTAACGGCCCGCATCGACGAAAAATCCAAGATCGACGCCCTGCAATCCGGCGCCGACGATTTCCTCACCAAACCCTTCAGTAGCATCGAGGTGAAAACGCGCGCCGCGAACCTTCTGCGCGCCGCCCGCCTCCAGCGCGATCTTCGCACGCGCAACACCGAACTCCGTGAGACGCTGGAAAAACTCCAGCGCACCGAGACCATGCTCATCCAGAGCGAGAAGATGAATGCCATCGGTTCGCTCTCGGCCGGACTGCTTCACGAAATCAACAACCCGCTCAATTACACACTCACGGCGATCAGTTTTGCCAAACAGTTCAAGGACTCGCTCGGCCCGGAGATGATGGAAATCATCGCGGACATCGAGGAGGGGATGGTGCGGATTCGCGACGTGATCACCGATCTGAAACACTTCGCGTATCCCGAAAAACCCGGGAGCGAAACGGTCTTCCGACTCGAGGAGGTATTTCAGGCAGCGCGGAAAATTATTGGCAAAGAAATCGAAGACGTGCGGCTCGACGTCGACCTGCCGCCATCACTCGTGGTCCGTGGGCAGCGCACCCAGCTCACCCACTTGTTCATCAATCTGCTCAGCAATGCGGGCAAGGCGCTGGCCGCGCACGCATCCAACGGCATCAAAACGATCACCGTGCGGGCGACCGCCGAAGCGGACGACCGCGTCACGATCGAAGTTTGGGACAATGGACCGGGCATCCCCGAAGACATTCTCAATCGCGTCTTCGAACCATTTTTTACTACGCGCGAAGTCGGTTCCGGGATGGGCATGGGATTGAGCATCTGTCATACCATCGTGGAATCGCACCAAGGGTCGATGAGGGTGGCGAACCGGCCCGAAGGCGGAGCAATTTTCACCATCAACCTTCCATTGGCCGAAGAGGCACTCAAACTATGCTGACCAACGACGAAACGCCCAAATCCGGGATCCTCTACATCGACGATGAAGAGATGGCGCTGAAGTATTTTCGCCGAGCCTACGGATCAAAGTTCAACATTTTTACCGCATCGTCCGGGGAAGCCGGCCTCGAAGTCCTTCAGCAGGAATCCAAAAACATTGCCATCGTGCTGACGGATCAGCGCATGCCCAACATGGAAGGCTCCGAGGTGCTGGCGGCCGCGCGCGAAGCATTTCCCAAGATCGTGCGCATTCTCACGACGGCCTACTCCGATCTCGAAAGTGCCATCCTGGCCGTCAACAAGGGCCACATTTATCAATATGTGGTGAAGCCATGGGAGATCCCCGAGCTCGGCATGGTCCTGCAGAGGGCCGCGGATTATTTCCACGTGATGATGGAGCGCGACCAGCTCCTGGCGCTCAAGATGACGACTCTGCAGCGCATCATCTGCAGCGACCGGCTCAAGTTGCTGATGCTCGCCAGCCGCGGCTGGAGTGCGGAGCGGCAATCCGCGTTTCGCCGCGCACTGCCGGCCTTCATCGCGGCGCTGCCGGATTCTCTCAACCCGGTGATCGAGGGGATTGACGGTTTCAGTCATCGACATTTCGAGATCGGATCACTCATTCGGGACGAATACCGCAACGCCACTCGCTGTCTCGACATTCTGGACGCGCGCCTGCCGGAGTCTGCCGCCGGGTTTGAGACGGCATCGCTTTCGGCTGCGCTCGCGACCATGGATTATCTCACGGCCGAAGACATCGACGTTTCCGTGTCGAACGATCCCAACTGGTCGTTGCAGGTCACGCTCCGCCCACCGGCGGCAAAAGTCGCCGCGTGCGAAAAAACGCTTTTCGGATTGCTCCTGGAGCGCGACACGTCCGATGTCTCGCTCGAATTATTTGCCGCCGTGGCCACCGCCGCGCTCGCGCAAGGCCGGGTGATCCTGACGCTCGCCGTGCCGGACGCCGAGCCCCGTGAGTTTGTTTTTGCGCCGTCGGCGGAAACCCCCGACTCTCCAGACGAAGCGATCGCGGGCCTCTACGAGAAATTTTCCAGCTGGGACATCCTGAGGCGCTGATTTTTGACAATCCGGGGCGAAGAGGGAAAACACGCACACGAATCATGAACGCGATGAACAAAAAAGGCGTGCTGCTGGTGGACGACGAAGCCATGGCCCTGAAGTATTTCGCGCGGGCATTCGGAGATCGCTTCACGATTTACGCGGCGGTATCGCCAAGCGAGGCGCTCGACATTCTGGCCGTGCACGGCAACGAAATCGGCGTGATCGTGACCGATCAACGCATGCCCGAATCGAGCGGAGTCGAGCTGCTCAAGACCGTCCGGCGCAAATTTCCGCAAACGGTGCGCATCCTGACCACCGCTTATTCGGAGCTCGATATTCTGGTCGAAGCGATCAACACCGGAGCGGTTTATTCATTCGTTTCGAAACCTTGGGAACTCGACAACCTCGGCCAGACGCTGGAGAGCGCCCTCGATCATCACCAGACCCAACTTCAGGACGCCCGGATTTTTGAACAAAAGATCGTCGAACTTAAGGCACGCCTGCTGGAAGATCGCGCGTACGATGTCGGGCTCATCTCGGCCAAGATCGGCCATTACATTCACAACGCGCTTTGCCCGCTGACGTTCCTCGTTGACGACCTGCTCG
Source organism: Chthoniobacterales bacterium (assembly GCA_041748215.1). Lineage (GTDB taxonomy): Bacteria > Verrucomicrobiota > Verrucomicrobiia > Chthoniobacterales > JAATET01 > JBGTDR01. The sequence continues at coordinate 24,153 of JBGTDR010000212.1, read as the reverse complement.
ACCGCAATCTCGGCGGCGCCAGTTATTCCGTGGATTTTCTGAAAAGCGTGCGGGATCACATCTACGACGTCGCGCGCACGCTCAAGGACCTCGAGCAAGCCAGCGTGCCCCCGGCGCAGCGCGAACTGCGTCCGATGAATCTCGAAACCATGCTGGATCAGGCGCTGGCCGACACCGCCATCATCCGGAATCAGAAGCAGCTCCGGATCGAAACCATTTCCGAATCCCCGATTCCGAACATCGCCGGATCGCCGGACCAAATTGCGAAATTGTTCCGTTTCATGATCGCGGAGGAGATCGTCTCGTTACCGGCGAACAGCACGGTGCGTATTCGATTCAGCAAGCAGGAGGCCGACGGCGAAACCATCGGAGTGCGCATCGATTTTGAAGACTCGGTGCCGATTTCTCCGCAAATGTCGCCGGAGAGTTTGCTGCATCCGTTTAACCTCCGCGGTGCCAATCCCCGGGAATTCGGCATCTTCCTCGTCTCCTGCTATTTCATCGTTCGCCACCACGGCGGCTCGCTCACTGCAAAAGTAAAGGATGACAAAGGCCTTTGTTTTTCGTTCTTTCTGCCGTGTGAGCCTCACGAAGTGCTCGGGGCAGACCCCCTTACTCTGCGCAAACCGCGACGCGGCGCGCGCACCCTTTGTTGAACAATGATTGCCGAAGCCGCGCCCCGCAAAGTCCTCGTTGTCGATGACGAACCGCTGCTCCGGCAGACCCTCAGCATGTGTCTGCGGGACAACTACGAAGTGACCGCCGTTTCCTCGGGAGAAGAAGCCATCGAAGTTTCACGTCGCGAAGCGTTTCCGGTGGTCATTCTGGACCTCCGCATGGAGGGCATCTCGGGCATCGAGACGCTGAAACGGCTCAAGAAGATTCGGGATCAGCAAAACGTCATTATCCTGACAGCTTACGAAAGCATGGAGAGCGCGATCTCGGCGCTCAATCATGGGGCATTTAATTATCTCACCAAGCCCTTTGAAACTTCGCGACTGCGCAAAATCGTCGCCGACGGGTTCGATGTCTACGAACAGCAAACGCTGCGTGAAACCGAGATGCGCCAGCGGCTCATGAGCGTGCACGACAATTTCTTTTCGCTGCTCTGCCACGAGTTCAATACCCCGCTCAACATCATCCTCGGATTTTCGGAGCTCCTTTCACAAACGCTCGAACATCCGGAACACGCGTCGTGGGCGCAGGACATCAAAGATTCGGGCATGCATCTGCACGACATCCTGATGGAAATTGTCGACTACATCGGTGCGGCGCACGTCGCATCAGCCGGCCTCGAAAAGGAATTCGCGCTCGAATCCTTGCTCCAGCCGATGATCGAAGCATTTCAGGACAAACACGTCGCGGTCGAATTGGAGGGAGACGAAGCGCTCGGCGCGCAATTGATCGGCCCGGCTGGCTCCGTGCTCATGATCACGCGCAAGCTCGCGACAATGGCGTCACACCAATCGAAATATGTGCGCGTGACCATTTCGCTCGAGGATAATGCCGGCGGCAGCGCGTTGCAGCTTCACGTCACGCAGACCGGCATTCACATGAACCTGCTGCGCAAAAACGACCTCGAGCAGCTTTTCGAGCCGTACCAATTTTCCATCAACGACCACTCCGGCTATCGCACGAGCCTCGGCCTCGAGCTCGCTACTTGCCGGAAAGTCGCCGAATACGCTTCGGCTGCCGTCCAATGCGCGTTCGACTCCGCGGGCGAGCTGGAATTTATGGCGTCGATCCCGGTCAAGCGCATCGTCCCGGTCTGAGCAGCCCGGGCCAACGTGAAGCTCGATCAGACCGTCAACCTCGCCGCAGCCGGCGCGTGGTCGGGCGGCTTCTGGGGACTGTTGATCGGCCTGATCTTTTCCATCCCTTTTGGCGGCCCGCTGCTGCCAATCATCGCGGGGGTTTTTGGCGCCGGGTTTGGTGCGATCTCCGGCTCCATGGCTGATTTCGGGATCAACGACGAAATGATGAAGGAGCTCAGCGCCAATCTCGACGAGGGCAAGGCCGTGCTGTTTGTCCTCGTGCGCAAAGCGACGACGGACAAGGTGCTCGAACATCTCGATCGATTCGAAGGCAAGGTGCTCAAGACGTCGCTGTCCAAGGAACTCGACGACAAGCTCGCCGCAGTCCTCGCCAAAAGCGACTCGCTGCAAGGCTGAGTGCATCGTTTCCGATCTGGGACCGGGTCATCTATCGCCCCGCCAGTTGTGATCGCGTCCGCCGGTCAATCTGCGGCAGACGCGTGATGAGTCCGGGTTTCCCTGCGGCTGTCCGGTCAGCTTATTCGACCTGCCGGAGCTGCAGCGTGTCGATCACCCGTTCGTGAGCGAGGGCGTTGGTGATCACGACCAGCCATCGTCCCGTCTCGCACCAGCCGCGCTGTTTCAGCCGCGCCATGGCATTCATGATCGTCACTTCTGGATCTTCGTCGAAGGGCATGTAAAACGGCTCGACGCCCCAAGGCAGCAGCATTTGGCGGAAAATCTCCTCCACGTCGGTGAACGCAAAAATGGGCACGCCCTGAGGTCGCAATGCTCCGAGCACGTAGCCGAGAAATCCACTGCGCGTGAAAACGATGATCCCGGAATTCCCCAATTCCTGAGCCAGCACGGTTGCAGAGCGCAACATCATCGCTTTCGGTTCGCGGAGGACGATGCGCTCGTTGATTTTGCGATTCACCGTCGGCTCGATGCTGCCGATGATATTTTTGAGCACTTGCACGCACTCGAGCGGATATTTCCCCGTGGTGGTCTCACCGGAAAGCATGATGGCGTCGGCCATTTCCCGAACCGCGGTCGACACGTCGCTGATCTCCGCGCGCGTCGGCATGGGGGTAAAAATCATCGATTCAAGCAGATGCGTCGCGATGATGACCGGTTTGCCATCGGCCTGGCATTCCTCGACGATCTGGGTCTGGACGAGGGGCAGAATGTGGTAATCGATCTCGATGCCGAGGTCCCCGCGGGCCACCATCACACCATCCGAGGCACGGACGATGTCCTTCAAATTTTTGACGCCGGTCTGGTCCTCGATCTTCGCCACGATGCGGGCGCGCGAATTGACGCTGTCGAGAAATCGTCGGAGCACGCGGACGTCCTCAGCTTCACGCACGAAGGACAATGCGACGAAGTCCATGCCGAGCCGGGCGCCGACTTCGAGGTCACCCCGGTCTTTGTCAGTGAGCGAGGGGAGATTCACCATCACGCCGGGCAGATTAATGTGCCGCTTCGATCCGAGGGTGCCCGGGATGAGGACCCGGCAACGAACGCGGGTCTCCTGGGTCTCGAGCACCTCGAGCCGGATCAAACCACTGTCGACGAGTATGGTATCGCCGATCTTCACATCACCGGGGAGGCCCTTGTAATTGACGTCGACGGCGCGCACGTCACCCGTGGGTGTGTCGGTGTAAAATTCGAACGTTTCGCCCGGTTCGAGCTCGATGTCGCGTTCGACCCGGCCCGTGCGGATTTCCGGACCTTTAACGTCCATCATGATCGCGACATGACGCTGGACACGATCTGACACGGCACGGATTCGCTGAACGAGGCTGGACACCCACTCGTGGGAGGCGTGTGCCATGTTCAAACGGATAATGTCCACCCCACTGCGGATGAGACGTTCGAGCTGCTCGTCGCTCTCGGTCGCAGGACCGATCGTGGCGATGATTTTCGTGTGCCGGTAGCGACCGGCGCGTGGTTGGCTGATTTCCGTCATTTTTCCCCGTCTGCTGTTTCGCGCGTGTAAGAAGTTCCCCGATTGACGGTGGGGCCGGCACGTCAGGCCCATCCGTCGCGTTCGTGTATCACGGAAGAACCTGTGCGTAAATCGGCGAACGCATCCGTTCTCCGGTCCTCGGTGGAAACCGAATGGGTGTGACGAAATCTTTACCCACCCCAGCGTCCGAGCCGACTTCAGGGAAAATAGTTGTCGCCGCTCCATCGGATTATTTGTACCGGGCCGGGATGGATGTGTACGCGCGAGCGCGAGAACTGATCGATGCGGCTCACGCGGCGGATTTCCGGTTGACGCCGGACGGCCGTGCGGTGGAACTGGTTTACGCAGACCGGATGGAGTCCTGGGTCACACGAATGGCCGCGAACGCCCCGCAAATCCTGCGACTCGCCGCACGCTGCCAGCATCTCGAGCGATGGAAGGTGCCACGTAGCAACTACCCGGAGGGTCGGGCGGGTTATTTCGCGTGGCGGCGCGGCCTCTACGTGACCCAGGCGGAGCGTGCGCGCGGGATGCTCCTCGCTGCAGGCGTCACCCCATCGGAAGCAGACCAGGCAGCGGCCTGGATCGCAAAAAAGGATCTCGGCAGCGATGCGGGCACGCAGGCACTCGAAGACGCGGCCTGCCTCGTTTTCCTGGAAAATGAAATTGCCCACTTCGCCGAGGTACACGCCGAATACCCGCGCGAAAAATTCATCGGCATCCTCCAAAAAACGTGGCGCAAGATGAGCCCGGCCGCGCGCGACGTGGCGCTTTCGCTCGACCTTCCCACACCGATTGCCACTCTGGTTCGCGAAGCAACCTCCGAACCACCGCCTCCTTAGTCCCGAAAGACGAAGACGCGAAGCGTGCAGCTGATCTTTTGCGGCGTGGTGAAGACAGCGAACACTCCGTCCCCAATGAGAATCAACGTTTCGGCATTTCGATCACCGCGTCGACGGATTCGTCGGATGACGCGTTCTGGTTTTCAATGAGATCCCAGATTTTGCGAAGCGTTTCGGCGCTGATCGCAACCCGCTCACCGCTCGCACTCAGGGTGGAGCGGGCGGGCGAAGTGGCCACCGACGGCGGGTCAGGAGACTTTTCGGCCACGCTCTGAATCGTTTCGCGAAGCGATTCGAGGCCGTGGTTAAAGGCGGAAAGCTGGCGGACGACTTGGGAGATCGGGTCGGTGCCGTCGCCGCCCTGCACAATCAGATTGCGGGTAAACGTTTTTTTGATGTCGGCCCAACGGGCAGCTTCTTCGGGGGTGAGTTTGGCGAGGAGCTCACGAAGTTTGAGCAGGTTGGCTTCGGCGCCGGTGGTGAGCGTTTGGGCTTCGTTGCGGTAGTGGTCCGCAATGAGGTTCTCGAGTTCGACATCGTTCATCACGGGGACGACCTTCTCCGCGAGGCGGTTCATGTTGCGATAGGAGCCTTGGAGCAGAAACGGAGGTTCGGTGCGGTAGGCGTCGGCCTGGCCGGCGGAGCGGATGTATTCGGCGTTGACCTTGAGAATGACGTCGCGGATGCGCAGGAGCTTTTGCATCACTGCGACGAGGTCGGCAATTTCCTGGGCGGAGTAGGTGCCTTCAAGCGCAATGCCTTCGGAGCGGCCATTTTCGGCCATTTGAATGATGCCGTGAATGTCTTGGCGGGAGCGGGTGGCGAGTGGACCGAGAATGGGGTTGGAGGTGAGGGAGTTTTCGAGGTAGGAAAGTTTGAATGCGTCGAGGTGGGCGCCGGTGGCCATGTCACCGAGGTTGTAGGTGTCGGCGCGGTTCGAGAGCATGTCAGGGATGCGAAATTTTTCGCCGCTTTCGGTATAGGGATTGCCGGCCATGACAACGGCGACTTTGCGGCCGCGGAAGTCGTAGGTGCGGGCAACGCCATTATAAACACCCTCGATCCGGCGCTGGCCGTCGCAGAGCGAGATGAATTTCTGCAGCAGCTCGGGGTGGCAATGCTGGATGTCGTCGAGGTAGATCATCACGTTGTCGCCTATCTCGAAGGCGAGATTGATTTTGATGACCTCCTCACGGGCGGCGGCGTTCGGGGCCTCGGCGGGATCGAGGGACGTGACCGCGTGACCAAGCGACGGGCCGTTGATCTTCATGAAAACGACGCCAAGGCGGGCGGCGATGTATTCCATGAGGGTGGTTTTGCCGTATCCGGGCGGCGAGATGAGAAGAAGCAGGCCGGAGCGGTCGGTGCGGGTGTTTTCGCCCGCGGTGCCCATTTGTTTGGCGAGGTTTGCGCCGATGAGGGGCAGGAAAACTTTGTCGACGAGCTGATTGCGGACGAAGGACGAGAGGACACGGGGCTGAAATTCGTAGGTGCGGAGGCGCTGCTGGGCGGCTTCGACGACCCGGCGTTTCGCTGCCTGGAATTGATGGAAGGCCGGGGCGACTTCGCTGGCATGCCGGGTGAGACGGTCGATGAATTCGAGGTAATCGAGCGAATAGGTGCCGTTGCGGACAACGGCATGCTGGCCGAGCAGGCCGGTGATTTCGATTTGCAGGGCCACAGGCTGGATGCCATGGCGGTTGTGCAGTTCGCGCAACAGGAGCAGGACAACTTCGTCGCGATATCGGGCGCGGGTGGGATCGGCAGCGTGGAGAAACCCGCCGACCCAGTCACGCAGGAGCTCGAAGTGGCGGATGAAATCGTCGCGCAGGGGGACGCGGAGATTGGCGAATCGTTCGGTCACGTGCTGGTCGGCGAGGGCTTTTTCGAAGGCGTCAAAGAGCGTGTAGGCGTCGTGGCTGAAGCGAAACTCCGCTCCGGCGGTGAGCACGGCAAAGAGGTAGGCGGCGGCCTCAGGCGCGCGGTCGGGCAGGAAGAGTGCGGTCTCAGCAGCGAATTGCCGGGCGAGTGAATCCAGTCGCGCAAGGTAGTCCGGCTGGCGGTCAGTGCCGGGGAAGTGCAATTGCATCGCGCCGAAACTGGCGAGTTGCTGCGCGAGATTCTCGTTGGGGTGTTGCTGCCAGGCGGCGACGGCGAGGGCGCGGGCCTCGGGGTGGAATCGCAGCGTGCCGACGGCGAGATGAATTTCGAGCAGAGCACCGAGCAGGAGCGCGGCGTCGGCGTCGTTAACGCCCTTCAAATATCCTTCCGCGTAGCGCGGGGCCATGAACGTTTGCACGGCGGTGAGGCGGTCGGCCTCGGACCAGGCGGCGGCTTCCTCAAGGCGGTGACTGGATTCGAGCTCGCGCAGGAAGGTGTAGGCGAGAAATTCCGCGCGGTAAACGGTCGGGGATTCAGCGGGGACTTCGAGTTTCCAAATCGGTTTGAGCGCGGTGATCTCGGAATCGTTGACGGTTTCAAAAAAACGGGTGCCGGAGAGGTGTACGGAGAGGGTCTCGTCACGTTCGAGCACCGTGAGTTCGACCGGCTGGGTGTTGACGTTGAAGTGGTGCTGGCCGAACGCGACGACGTTGCTGCCGCCTACAAAAAGTTCCTGGCGGTCGCGAAGCTGGCGCACAGCGTCCTCGCGGATCGTTTTGAGGCGGCTTTGGAGGTCGTCGGATTTGACCGGGTCGCCGAGGTCAAGGAGCTGCTGGACGACATCGCGCAGGCGGTCGACCATTTGGTCCGAGGCGTAAAATCCGTTGATCTCGGAGATGCCCGGCAGCGTGTCGACGCGGTGGGCGATGCTTTTGAGGAGCCGATCCGCGACACCCATGAGAGCGGTGGCGCGGCGGTTGCGGGCGTCGAGCAGGGAGAGTTTTTTGGCCTCGAAGGCGCTTTGGATTTCGGTGCGCTTCTCGGTGAGTTCGATCAGGTAGTCATCAAATTCGGCAAAGCGGCTCTCGAGTTCCTCGACCTGAACCATGAGGCGGCCGAGGTAATCGTCGCATTTGTCGGGGGTGTCGCAACGTTCGATGGAATTCGCGACCGCCTGGCTGACGAGGCGGAGCTGGGCTGCGAATTGCGCGGCGCCCTCGGTGGTTCGCAGTTCGCGCAAACGCTGGCGGAGTCGGGCGAGGATCTGATTGAGACTCGCGTAAATGCCCGAGATCGCTTCGACGATGCGGGTCGTTTCGGTGGCATCGGCGATGCGCAGGTTGCCGACAATTTCGATGAGGAGTTCGAGTTCGGATCCGGCTTTTTCGATCGCGGTCTCGAGTTCGCGGCCCTCGACGACGCGGGTGATGGCGGCGACCTGGGCTTCGAGCGCGGCGGTTTTTTCGCGGTAGGGTCCGAGCGCGGATTCTCCGAGCAGGAAATGCACGCAATCGGCGGAGAGCGTGTCGGATTTCTTGGTAACGGCGGTTTCAAGCGATTCGACGGCGGGCAGGTCGATGTATCGGAGGTCCTTGAGAGTGATGAGTTCGCCACGGAGGCTGCGGAGTTCGGCGAGGGCGTGGACGAATGCCTCGATGGACTGGAGTTCACCGACGATCAATCCGTCGAGCAGGGTGCGAGCGCGAGTGGCGAGCCGGTCGACTTCGGTCGCGGCGTGGCGGCGGAGCTCGAGGACTTTGTCGAATTCATCGACGGTGCGCGAGGCGGCGTCGCGCAAGGCGGTGAGCGGTTCCGCGAGTTGAAACGTTTCGTCGCGGGCGAGCCAGAAGTAGGAATCGAGCAGGTCGCCGGTGCGTTTGCGAATGTCGAGGTAAAGCCCGGCGTAGCTGTCGTCGCGTTGGAGCAGTCCGAGGATCTCGTGGCATTCGGCCATACAACGGACAAGATCGCCGTTGCCGACTTTGAAAAGATAGGAGTCGGACTGCGCCTCCGCCGCTTGGAAGGAAAGCCCGGTGAACGGGGTTTGCCAAATCTGGACGGTATGGTGTTTTTGCGGCTCCGGGTCGGATTTGAACAGGGCGATCTCGCCGTTCTCGAACGTGGAAAATCCGTGGCAATGAATCGGCGTCTCCACGCGCTGCGTGATGACGTTGTAAGGCATCAGGATGTAATCCCCGCGCTCACGATTGTAGAAGACGTAAAGAAAATCTTCGCGGTTGGTCGATTGGATGCGCCTCTCGAAGAGCATGTCGGTCGAGTTGGCGTCGAAAAGTTTGAGCTCGCCGCTTTGCAGGTAATAGCCGCGCGAGAAGATGATTCCGTGACTATCGGGCAGGAGGACGCAGGATTGCTCGATGGCATCCACACGGTGGATCTGGTCGAGCTTGTCGTTGAAGATGAGGTAACGCCAGGCCTTCTCCTGGTAGGGGCGGATCCTGAGCAGGATCAGATTTCCGAGACTGGCGTAAAAAATTTCCGCGTCGTCGAGGGTCTGGTCGGGATTGTCAACCGGCTCGGAATAAATGCCTGTGCCGGAGTCGGTGTTGTCCTCGACCTTGATGGTGAGGTCGCCGCCGACGCATTCCACGAACAGACGATCTTCGATGGAAATATGCGGGTGGGGGCCGCTGCGATGAAAGTCGCGGTGGGTGCGCGTCCACTCGAATTCGTGTTGAGGAGGAAAAGCGAACTCGTGATCACTGCGGTTGCCGAGGTAGGTGAATTTCCCGTGATCGAGCGCCCACTTGAACGTCTTGATGTCGGTCGAACGTCCGCCGACGCGGAAGACCATAAAAAGGTGCGGGCCGATGAAGCCGAATTTCGCGAAAACGGTCTCGCGGTAATATTTGAACAGGCTCTTGAAGTCGGTGAGAAAATCGGGGTCGCCGAGGAAATCGAGCGGGACGGGTTTGAACTGGCGCTCGCTCCACTCAAAGGCCGAAAAAACATCGGCGAGCTGAGTCTCGGTGCGCAGGCCAAGGTGGACGTTGTATCCGAAGAGGAAGCGATTTGCGCCAATGGCGACAAGGTCGCGGGGCAGACAGTTGTTTTCGGTGGTGACACGATCCGTTGCGACGAGAGCGGTCTCAATGGCTCCAAAAACTTCGTGACGCGCGGCGTTGAGTTGATCAAGGCGGTCGCGCAGGTCGCGACCGCATTCGGTCAACCTCTGACGGAGAATCTCGTAGGTGCCGGATTCGAGAGAGGCGGGATCCTCCGACATTTGGGCTATTTGGTGAGGGGATTCCAAACCCGGTCGAAACCGAATCCTTGGAAGTCCTTTTTGTTGGTGGTGGCAAAGTCGGTGACGCCGACGGCACGAAGGCTGAGGGCGAGGCGAGTGTCGTAAATGCGGCGGTAAGCGACGTTGGACCGGGCCATGCAGGCGTAAAGTTCGTCGTGGAGTTCGCGGGACTTTGCCGGCAGACCGACGATCCGCCAGCGGGGGTGGCGTCGGTAGGTGTTGATGAGAGTGGTCGCTTCCGGGGCCGTGAGGGGATCCGCGAGTACGGTGGGGTTACGGAGGAGGCGATAAAACTCGACGAGAACCAGTTCCGAGAGGACGACATCGTCGCGATCAACCAGACTCTGCATCCAGGCGACCGCGGATTGGCGCAGAATCGACTCTCCGGCAAATGCGTTGAAGAGGATGTTTGTGTCGAGAGATTGCACGACGGGTTAATCGAAATCTTCCTGGGCGTGGCGTTTCAACTCGGCTTCCGACATTTGCCGATATCCGCGGAACTGGGGCTCCGGCAGTTTCCATTCCGCACGAGGCGTGGGATTTTCTGGATACTGGCGAAGAAGTTCCTCGACGCCGCGGCGGAACGTTTCCGCCAGGGACCATTCCCGCTGGCGGGCAAATTCCTTCACCTCGCGGTAAAGGTCTTCCGGGAGCTGAATTTGTGTTTTGGTCATGATGGAAAATTTATTGCACCATCGATTTGATGTCAAATGTGGCTAAAACGCTGGAGGCTATTTCGCGACGGGCTGATCGGAGAGGCCGAGATTTTTGGCCTGATGGAGGAGGTTGGCGAGAAATGTGCGTTTCTCGAGGTCGTCGGTATCCGTCATGAGTTTGCCAAGGGCGGCGGCGATCGTGAGATTTTTGATGTCCTCGGTCTTGACGCCAAATTTTTCGATCAAACCATCAAGTTGCTCCCGGAACTTTTCCCCGTCGCCGTTGAAGAACGTGTCTTTCACGCCGGTGAGCGTACGGCTGTTGTCCACGAGGCGATCGATCGATTTGCCGTTGGTGATGGCGGACGTGATGCGGTCGAAAAATTGGGCTTCACCGCCGACGATGTCGATCTTCGCACTGCGCAGCGCCTCGCCAAGGACGGCGGCTTGATGCGCCGCGATGTCTTTGCGGATGTTGATGCCGGCGAGTTCGATCTCTTTTTCCTTTTCGAGCTGGAGTTTGAATTCCTCGTGTTCGCGTCCGACGCCATCGAGCGCCTTCATCGACTCCGCCTTTTCTGCGATGCCCCTGGCTTCCGACGCGTATTTGAGTTGGGCGACTTTGGCATCCACCACGCCCTGTTTTTCGGAGGCGGCGGCTTTGGCTTCGAGAACCTGAGCCTCGGCGAGACCGTGGGCGGCTTCTTCGGCTGTGGTGGCCTGCGCGAGCGTCTTTTTGGCGTCGGCCTGTTTGATGGCAGCGGCCTGCTGGGCCTCGGCCGCGATAAGAATTTCCTCGGCGTGCAGTTCCGCACTTTCCTTTTCGGCCTCGGCATTTTTCACCTTCGAGAACAGATCCTCCTCGGCCTTAAGTTCGGCCGCTTTTTTGGAGGCCTCAGCCGCTTTGATGTCCTTGACGAGCGCCTGTTCGGCCTGCATTTCGGCTTCGGTGATCTGGACCTTTTTCTGACGCTCGGCGGCGGCAAATGCTTCCGTGTCGCGGATGCGCTCGCGCTCTTCGACGGCGGCTTTTTCCACCACGAGGCGTTCGCGAATCACGTCCTGAATGACCTTTTGTTCAGTTTCGACCGCCTTGTTTTTTTCGATGACGGCGAGTTCGACGATGCGTTCGCGTTCGGTGACTTCAATGAGCCGATCGCGCTCGACACGCTCGGTCTCGATAGCGTCGGTGCGCTCTTTGTTTTTGCGGGCGACGATGACCTGGCGGGCTTTGTTTTCCTCGGCGATGGCAATTTCCTCTTCGCTTTGGATGCGGGCCTGCTCGGAACGCAACAACTGTTCGGCCTGAACCTTTTTGGATTCCGCCTGTTCGCGGGCGGTGACGATGGCGACTTCGCGGGCTTGTTTTTCCTCAGCTTCCTTTTGCTGGCGCTCGAGTTCGAGGATCGCTTCGCGGGCCTCGACGTCCTGTTGTTTGATCGTCTTCTCGCGCTCCCGGTCGATTTTATTGGCGAGAACCTTTTGTGACGCGGTGAGTTCCGTGATCTTTTTAATACCCTCGGAATCGAGAATGTTGTCGGGGTTGAGGAGATTCAGCGGCGTTTGCTCAAGGTAATCGATGGCGACGTCTTCGAGGACAAAGCCGTTGAGGTCGGTGCCGATGAGTTTGATGATGTCGTCCTTGAGGAGTTCGCGGGAGTTGTAGAGTTCGACGAATTCGAACTGTCGGCCGACCGTTTTGAGAGCCTCGGAAAACTTGGCGTCGAAGAGCTCGACCATTGCCGCCTGCGAGGATGCACGCACGCAACCAATCGACTGTGCGACCTTGAGAACATCCTGCGACGTCTGGTTTACCCGCACGAAGAAGGCGACTTTGATGTCGGCGCGAAGGTTGTCTTTGCAGATCAGACCCGTCTGGCTGCCACGGTCGATTTCGACGCGCTTGACCGAGATGTCCATGAACTCGGCTTTGTGAATGACAGGGAGAACGACGATGCCGGAAAACGCGACCTTCGTTCCGCCCAGTCCGTTGCGAACGAGGGCCTGGCCCTGGTCCACTTTCCGGTAACACCGGATGAGCATGACCATAAATCCGAGAAGGATGATGAGGGCGACGAAGCCGATGACGATGCCGAGGGCGGTGAACATTGCGGTGGGATTCTAGGGTTCGAGTTGTTCGTTGGTGACTGGGATAACGGAGAATGTGCCGGACGCGGCGTCCTGGCTGATGATGAGGGCCGTGTCGCCGCGTCGGAGCGCTTCGTTGCGGGTTGCGCGCACCTGAATGAGAATCGGCGCGCCTTCGGCGGTCACTTCGGCCTGACCGTAGCTGGCAGTGGCTTCGCGCGTCTGGATGACGCAGGTCTGACCGACGAGCGACCGATCGCTGGCGACGGGACGATTAAGCGCGCGAAAAACCGATCTCAGCGGAAGTGTGACAAAGCGCGTCACCACGGTGCTCACCGCGAAACTCGGAACCAGGCAGGCGAGCCCGAGAAGGATCGAATCGTTATTGAAGAAAAAATGAGCGAGCAGTCCGCAGGTCCACATCGAAAGCGTGAAGATGGTGAGCACTACTAGCAGAGGCACCTCGCCAAGGTTGAGAAAATGCAGAAACCCGCCGGTCGTTGGGAGATCGGGATCGGCATCGGCGAGATCGAAAAAATCTCCGCCAGCTTCGATATCGAAGATGCCGAAACTCACGAGGATCCAATAACCGACCAGACCGGCCAGCAGGATCGTGAACGGGAGGTTCACCGGAAAAAGTGCGCTGTTAATCAGATCGTTCATGCGAAGACCTCCTCTCCAGCCGTGAAGCTGTGCAGACGCGGGGGGCGAGTGCGGTTCATGGCTGGGACCCTATCCGGCTCGAAGTAATTCGCGCATTTACAATTTTGGCGTAATTTTCGCATCGCTTCCGGCGGGCGGCCGTGGGCTATTTGCTTGTCAGCCGGGAACCCGCCATCCCATCGTCCGCTCATGCAGGATTCCCACGACGTCTTGCGCGACGCCTTTGAAGCCAGCGGTCCGAAGGCCGTGGCGACGGAGCTCGGGGTGTCGCTTTCGAGCGTTTATAAATGGACGCAAGCAAGCGGTGACGGAGCCAGCGGCGCGACCAATCCGCTGGATCGACTCGCGGCCTTGATTCGGATCACCGGCCACGAACCGATCATCCAGTGGCTCTGTCATCAGGCGGGCGGATTCTACGTGAAAGATCCGAACGGCTACGGCGAATGCCTCGACCTGCTGCCTGCGACGACGGAGATCATTCAGGAATTCGCGAGCATGATTTCGATCATCGCGCTGGCTGGTGCGGACGGGCGGATCGCTCCGGGCGAAGCGCGGGAGGTGCGCCAGCGCTGGGAAGAACTCAAAACGGTGACTGAAGGATTTGTCTGCTGTTGCGAGGAGGGTCACTTCAACCGGATTCGTGAAGTCGCGGGACGGCATCTGGCAGAAATCGAAGCTGATTTCTGCGGCGACGAATCGTAGAGCCGAAACCTTCCTGCGCTCAGGTCTCCATCAGCGAGCCGATGGTGTCGGCCCAAGCGGATTGGAGCGTGGCGAGCGGCCATGTGAACGTCTCGTCTCCGCAGGTGATCACGAGTTCGGAGCCGTCGGTGACTTCGCCGGCGACCGCCGCAGGCACGCCGGCGGTGGCGAGCTGCTCGAGCACGGATTCCCGGTGGGCAGGATCGATGGAAACGAGAATGCGGGACTGGGATTCGTTGAAAAGCGTGACGATTGCTGAATGGGATGTCGCAAAGGCAAGCTTTGCTCCGAGCGAAGCGGGGCTCGCGGCGAGGCAGCTTTCCGCAGCGGCGACGGCCAGGCCGCCTTCGCTCAGGTCATGAGCACTGCGGATCAGTCCGGCAGAAATCAGGGAGCGCACGGCATCGTGGAGGGCACGTTCGGTGGCGTAGTCGAGGGCGGGCGGCGGGCCGAGTTTTTCACCCCGCACGACCTTGAGGTAATGGCTCGCGCCCATCCCGCGGGCACCCGTCTCTTCGACGGGAGCTCCGAGCAGGAGGACGAGATCCCCCGGCGTCTTGAAGGCGCTCGTCGTGATGTGGGCCGCGTCGGCGATCAGACCAACAACACCGACCGTCGGCGTCGGATCGATGGAACCGGCAGGCGACTCGTTGTAGAGACTCACGTTGCCACCTGTCACCGGAGTTCCAAATACGCGGCACGCTTCGGCCATTCCTTCGACGGCTTCGCGAAGCTGGAGAAAATTTGCCGGTTTGTGCGGGTTGCCGAAATTCAGATTGTCGGTGAGTGCAAGCGGCACGGCACCGGAACACGCGAGGTTGCGGCAGCATTCGGCAACGGCGATGCGAGCTCCCTGGCGGGGGTCCTGGCGGCAATAAAGCGCGTTGCAATCGGTGGAAGCGGCGAGAATTTTGTCCGCTTCCCGCACGTAAAAAACGGCGGCATCGGAACCGGGCAGGACTGCCGCACCGAGGCGGACCATGTGATCGTATTGCCGCCAGACCCAGCGTTTGCTTGCAATGCTCGGATCGCTCAGGAGCGCAACCAGCGCGTCCACGACCGCAGGTGCCGGTGACGACATCGCGTTCACGATTTCCGCAAACTCCGCGTCATCGGCGATGATTTTTTCGGCGGCTTCGCGGGCGTAGAGCGGGGCTTCATCGGCGAGCTGCCGGGCCGGGATTTCCACGACCGTTCGACCGCCGGATTTGACGCGCATCATGCCATCATCCTTGACCTCGCCGACGTGAGCGTACGGCAGGTCCCACTTTTCGAAGATGTCGCGGACGGTCTGTTCCTGACCGGCCTTGACGATGACGAGCATGCGCTCCTGCGATTCGCTGAGGAGGATCTCGTAGGGCGTCATGCCCGTTTCGCGTTTCGGCACGAGGTCGAGTTCGATTTCGACGCCGGTGCCGCCCCGGCTGGCGGTCTCGCAGGTCGAGCAGGTGAGTCCGGCAGCACCCATGTCCTGGATCCCGGCCACGCAGCCGCTGGCGAGGAGTTCGAGGCAGGCTTCGAGCAGAAGTTTTTCACGGAACGGATCGCCGACCTGAACGGCCGGCCGGTCTTCCTTACTCTCTTCGGTGAGCTCCCGGGAGGCGAACGCGGCTCCGGCGAGACCGTCGCGTCCGGTCTCGGCTCCAACGTAGAACACCGGATTTCCGATGCCGACCGCACCGCCGCGGGCGATCTGGTCGTGTCGGAGGATGCCGAGATTCAGCACGTTGACGAGGGGATTGCCGTTGTAGGAATCGTCGAAATAAATTTCCCCGCCGATGGTCGGAATGCCAATGCAATTGCCGTAGTGCGAGATGCCGGAAACGACGCCGGCAAAAAGGCGGCGATTCGTGCGGGCTTCCGCGCTGTCACCGGAGATCGCTCCGAAACGCAGCGAATTCATCGAAAACACGGGTCGCGCTCCCATCGTGAAGATGTCGCGGATAATGCCACCGACCCCGGTGGCCGCTCCCTGAAACGGCTCGACCGCACTCGGGTGGTTGTGGCTTTCCATCTTGAACGCGATGGCCCAGCCGTCGCCGATGTCGATGACGCCGGCATTTTCTTCACCGGCCCGCACGAGCACCCGCTCCCCGGTGGTCGGAAATTTTTTGAGTTCGAGCTTCGAGTTTTTGTATGAGCAATGCTCGCTCCACATGACGGAGAAAACTCCGAGTTCGGTGAAGTTCGGGTCGCGGCCGAGGATTTCTTGAATGCGGACGTACTCGTCGGGGGTGATCCCGTGTTTGGCGACGATTTCAGGCGTGATGGGAGGATCGTTTTCCACGACGGGCAGAGAAGGATTCGAGGGAGAATTCATCCGATCAGAGATTGGAAAATGACGCGGCCGTCGGTGCTGCCGAGCAGAGGATCGCAGGCGCGTTCGGGGTGTGGCATGAGACCAAAGACGTTGCCCGCGCGGTTGGTGATGCCGGCGATGTTTTCGAGTGAACCGTTGGGATTCCGGCCGTGGTACCGTAGCAAAACCTGGCCGTGCTCCGCGAGGTCGCGGAGCGTGCTGTCGTCGGCGAAATAACATCCTTCGCCGTGCGCGATGGGAATGCGCAGCAGATCGCCGGGTGCGGCGGCCGCCGTGAAGCGGCTGGACGTTTCGACCTTGAGATCAACGTGCTCGCAAATGAAGTGCAGACCGCGGTTGCGAACGAGTGCACCGGGCAACAATCCGGATTCGCACAGAATCTGAAATCCATTGCAAATGCCGAGGACCGGACCACCCGCGGCGGCGTGGTTTTTGACCGCCGTCATGATTGGGGAAAATCGCGCGATTGCCCCGCAACGCAGGTAATCGCCGTAGGAAAATCCGCCGGGAACGATCACGGCATCACAACCGCCCAGCGACGTGTCCTTGTGCCAGACGTATTCGGCGGTGACGCCGGGGAACGTCGCCAGCGCGGTCAGGCAATCCTGATCGCAGTTCGAGCCGGGAAATTGAATGACGGCAAATTTCATCGGGTGTTCACGAAACGGAATTCGGCGGTGAAACCTTCGCTTTCCGGATGCCTGCCGTCCGCCACAGGTCCGGGAATCATGGAAGGATTTCGAGGGTGTAATCTTCGATGACCGGATTTGAAAGGAGGTCGCGGCAGAGGCTGTGGAACTGCGATTCGTCGACTGAGGCCGAGCCGAAATCGATCTCGATTGAGCGCCCGACGCGCACTTTTCTGGCACCGGTGTGGCCGAGGTGCGCCATGGCTTGAGCGACAGCGGCACCTTGCGGATCGAGGACGGAGGGTTTGGGCATCACGGTGACGAGGGCCTTCATGGAACGGGTGTTTTAGGTTTTAACTTTCGAAGTGTTAAGCGGAATCCTGGTGTTCGCGCCGCGCGGTGAAGAGATGGACTTGAAGCGCGACGAGGGAGCCGAAAAAGCAGACCAGCGCGAAGAGGTCGCCGTGGCGGGTGTAAAAGGTTTTTTGTGGGTCGAGCGGGACTTGCACAGTGCCAAAAAGAAACCCTTCGATGAACGTGCTGCCGTCGGCGGAGCGCAGGGTCTCGGTGATACGGCCAAGGTGATCGATGAAGCAAGTGACACCGGTATTGGCGACGCGGACCATCGGGAGTTTGGTCTCGGCAGCACGGAAAACGGAATTTGCGAGGTGTTGGCGCGAACCGGCGCTTTCGCGAAACCATCCGTCATTCGTGAGCGTCACGAGAAGTTGGGCTCCGCGAGCGGCGAAATGCCGTGTCAGATCGCCGAGAGTATCCTCGAAACAAATGAGCGGGGCGATGCGCACGGGATGGCGGGCGAAGTCGAGGGCGATGGAGGCCGGCAAAAAGGGAATGTGGCCCGGATTGCGCATCGGTTTCGGGGTGGCGTCGAGCACCCGCGTTTCCGTACCGGCATCGAAATCACTCGGCACCTGATCGCCGACGGCCCACGCGAAGAGCGGGAACGTTTCGCGGAAAGGTACGTATTCACCGAACGGTACGAGATGGATCTTGTTGTAAAGTTGCACGTCCCCGTCCGGCTGCAGCAGGACGGCGGAATTGAAGGCCTGGTTCGTGGTGAAGTGCACGGTTCCGAGCAGGAACGGGCCGCCGTGTTTTTCGAGCAGCGCAGTCGCCTCCCGCTGCATGTCGAGATTGTTGAGCAGGGCTTGCGGCGTGGCGGCTTCCGGCCAGACGAGCAAATCCGGCTCAAGGGCGATGGCCGCCTCGGATTGCTGGCGGTAAATTTCCATGATGCGGCGTTCGAATACCGGATCCCACTTCTGGTCCTGCGGAATGTTGGCCTGGATCGCAGCAACCTTCAGAGGCACGGATGGCACCGGCGGGCGGTAAAAATGCCGAACGCCGTAGGTGAACGCGAGGGCGACGAGAGCGAGGGTGAGCGTGAAATCGTAATGCGGCCGGATGCGAACGTGGCCGACCTCGAGGGTGAGCCGTCTGACCGTGAGCACCGCCGTGAGATTCACCATCACGATGAGAAACGAAACGCCGCCGACGCCGGCAAAATCCGCGATCTGGAGGAGTGCCGTATTCTGCCAGAGCGCGACGCCGAGTGAATTCCACCCAAACCCCGTGAAGAGCGTTCCGCGCACCCATTCGATCCCGGTCCAGCCCACGGCTCCAATTACGGCCAAACGAAGGTTGGTGCTCGAGTGCAGAAATGGGGCCGGCCCCGCGGTGGGGCGGGCGACGATGCCGACAAACAGCGCCCAAGCGGCCGGAAACAGCGCGAGGTAAAACGCAAAAACGAACCACCCGAGCGTGGTGACTTCGGTAATCCAATGGAGTGACATCCAAAAGAAAACCAAGCCCATGGTGTAGCCGAGGCCAGCCAGGCGCAGTGGCTGCCACCGGCCCGCGGACGAGCTCAACCACAAGGCCGCAGTGAGCGGTGTGAGCGCGATCCAGCACAGCCACCCCTGGTCGAACGGCGGGTAGCACAGCGCAAGCAGCACTCCGCTCAGGGCGGCGAGGAGCCAGGGCCAGAAAGACTTCATCGTGCGCTCGAACGGCAGCAGCGATCCCGCGCCTTGGCAAGGTCGGTTTCCGGCGTGCGATGGTTCGGCATCAAGGTGCCGTCGCGGAGTCCACGGTCACGACACATTCCGCCGTGGTGACCTGCGTGTCGGGCGGCGGTCCGGATTGAATTGCCACCGTGGCCGTGCCGTCCGGTGACACGCTCACGAGCGCCCCGGACATCTTGTGGCTGGGAAATGCCGGGCTGCTCAGAATCACGCCCGCGCCCGGCAGCACGCGCGGCAGATCCTCCGCGGCGAACGTCGCGTTCGCCTGCCAGACACCATCCACCAAAACGAGTTCGCCGCGGACCGATGTCGGGTTGTCCCACTGGTACTGCCGCCACGTCAGGCCGCCGAACAGCACAGCCGCCCCGACCAGTACGATGACGAGCCACTGGCCGGAGATTCGCGCGCGTGGACGCTGGCTGGCCGGAGCAGCGGAAGCATTCAATTGGCGGGAGCGACCGGAGGCGCGGCGAGGAGTTGAATGAGTTGTTGTCCGGATTTCGAAAGGATTGGCTGCCCTGCGCCTCCGGTCACCAGCCCGCGGGTGGCCCGCGCATACGGCGCTCCCGTCGAACGCACCCACGTCACACGTGGGGACGGGATCGGTTGCGGGGACGCTTTCGCCCGCACGGGCACACCGGTCCGCGTGAACGAGATCACCCAGGTCGGGGCGCTCGTCGGACTGCCGCTGTCAAAGAGCCAGGGATACATCCGAAGAATGTTGAGGTGGGGTGAGGCGGGCACCGCGACGCTGAAATACGCCTCCTGGTTCCGGAGGTATTCAGTGAGACGAAACGTGCCCGGTTGGGCGCGAATTTCGGCGAGCAGATCCCCCGGATCGAGGCCCACCAGATTCCGGCCGTTGAAATTTCCGTGAGGGTTCGGGTTGGGATCAACGCTCGCGTACCAGGACGAAAAATTCGGACTGAGCATGAGGGCAAATTCGAAGTGAAGGTGGGAGCGCTCCCGGTCAAGACCCACGCCGGAGTAGCCCATCACACCGAGAGTCTGGCCCTGGCGGACGCTGTCGCCGACAGCGACGGCTATGGACGCGAGGTGTGCGTAGAGTGTGTAGTATGGGCTGCGGTCGATGATGTGTTCGATCACGAGGTAGCGGCCGTAGTTCGAACCACCCGGACGGTCGTTGACGTAAACGACGGTTCCCGCCGCGGCCGCGAGGATGGGATCGAGCGGATTGCCCGCCGCATCACGGCGAAGGGGACGGATGTCGATGCCTTCGTGCAGCGCGGAATAGACAATTTCGCCGCCGCTCCGCTCTGGTCCCCGGACAAACCCGTATTGCCCGCCCTCCCACGGCGTGGTGCGTTTGCCCTCGAAGTCTCGATTCACATACATGAAAAAATCATCCGGCCGGCCCTCGACGAGGGCGTGGTTGGCCGTGGGGAAATCGAAGAGGAATTCCGCAGCCGTAGCCGGGACCACTGCGGCAAGGACCGCGCAAAGGAAAACGCGCACCATCAAACCGAAGGTTTGTTCTCGGGTTTGGCGTCTTCGGCCGGGACGGCTTTGGGTTCCTTCGGCGTTTTGGGCGCCTTGGGCAACTTGTCCTTTTCCCGACCCATCGCTGGAAATTGATATTTCATCATTTCCGCTTCGTTGGCAGTGAGGCCGCGCGGGATGGTAAAAATTCCGTCCCGCACCGGACGATCCACGAAGAGGTCGATCACCTGCCGGCCATTCACCCAGACAAAAAGGTAGCTGCCGCGCATCGAAAGCGTGTGCTGCTCGAGCAGATTTTTTCCGTGGGGATCAAGTCGGAACGAAGCACCCCACGTGCCGTCGGGAGCTTTGAACGCGTGGAACGATTTAAATTCCGAATGCGTCAGCAGCGGCAAAACCCCCATGGGAACCTCCTTTTTCGAATGGAGAAGCTGCACGGGCCGGCTGAACTCCCCACCCGTCGCCGAACTGGCCTGTGGGTTGACGAGAATGGCCATTTTGGGTGACTGCTTCGCTCCGGCGGTCAGGAGCAAACACGCCAGCAGCGGCACGAGGAGAAGGACAGCGCGTTTCATCAGGGCGAAGGGTACCCGGGGCGATAGGATTTGCAACCGCCCCGGCGGTGCGCTAACCGATTGCTCGATGTCCGCTGCCCGACTCGCATTTCTGATTCTCCTGAGCACTCTGCTCACCGCGTTCGCGCAAAACGACGAATCACCAGTGCCGTTCATTCCCGACGAAGAGAGCCCGTTTTTTATCATTCAAAAAACTGATCGTGAATCTGCCGGTCCGCGCAAACGCGGCCAGTCAGCCAGCGCATCGAAAGCGTTTCCTCTCAATAAAGACGCCGAGGTAAATGCCGGGCGGATGTTCACCGGATTTTTCACCAACATGTTTGCGTCTGTCCGGATCATGCCGCAGGCCAGCTCGGTGAGCAAATTGACGGTCGAGCCGGCGAGCTTCTCGCTCGACGAACGCCGCGAAATCAACGTCGATTTCACCGTCTTCAACAAGACGGGCAAGCTCATCAAACTCGAGTTCCCAACGTCGCAGCGCATCGAAATCCTCGTGCGGGATGCCGACGGCAAGGAGATCGAAAAATGGTCCGACGACCGTGCGTTCCAGGACGAAGCGGGGGTGGTGATGATCAACCCCGACGAGCGCATCGAATACAAGGAACGGATTGCCACCCGCGAAATGCAGCCGGGTGTCACCTACACCGTCGAGGCCGCTCTGGTGAACAACCCCGAGTTTACGAAGACCACTCAGGTCACCCCAAAGAGCACGCCGCGCAAGCGGGAAGACCAGCCAATTCCTGCGGCCAGCCCCGCGGGGAATTAGGCTCCGGTCGCAAAAAACTGCTGCGTCGCGGCGTGACGCTGACGGAACATCGCCATCAGCACGATCCGAACGGCGGTCATACTTGCGAACCACCCCAGAATGCCGAACGGCAGCACGTAAGTGACGCGATCCGTCATTCGCGTGCCGTCCCCTTCGGCCACGAAGAGGTGTTCGTGACGAAAGACGCGGAACGGCGATTTGACCGCCCGGTCCACCAGCGCTACCGGGCGTTGCACGTGTTCCCACTCCCCCACCCAGCTCATGGGAATGCCCAGCTGCCGCAGGTGCAGCGTAAATCGCCCTCCGACCTGGGCAACCGGGTCCGCCTCCACGCTCACCACAACGAGAGAAGGCGGGCTGATCCGGGTAATGTTGTGCGGGTCCTGGTGGAACTCGAAGACGGCTTCGGGTGCGGCCGCAAGCCACACGGATTTCTCAAACCGGCAGGGATTCACGTCCGGGATTCTCCTTGACCCCCCGGGGGAAAAGAGTTTTCTGCGGTTGCAGGAAATAAATCATTGTCAAAGCTCACGAGCATCAATAACTGCTACCGCACTTTACATCCATACCCTACCGACATGTCCGAAAAATCCATCGAAGAGAAAGTCAAAGATATCATTGTTGAGCAGCTTGGCGTGACGCCCGAACAGGTCACTCCCACGGCTTCGTTCATCGAAGACCTTGGCGCCGATTCGCTCGACACTGTCGAGCTCGTCATGGCGTTCGAGGAGGAATTCAGCGTCGAGGTCCCGGACGAAGACGCCGAGAAATTGCAGACGGTGGGCGACGTGAATCGCTACATCGAAGAGCGCGCCGGGAAATAACGCCCGCCGCGAATACCCCCCCCAATTCACTTTACGCAAGCCGCGGAGCGATCCGCGGCTTGTTTCGTTTTTCCGTCGATCTACTCGTCAGCTTTCCCGAGCCGGGCAAGCACGGCAAAATCCTCGAGCGTGGTCGTATCGCCGGTGACCGCATTGCCCCCGGCAATTTCCTTGAGGAGTCGGCGCATGATTTTGCCGCTGCGGGTCTTCGGAAGCGCGTCGGCGAAACGGATATCGTCCGGTTTGGCGATGGGGCCAATGGCATGGCCGACGTGCTGGCGGAGTTTTTCCTTGAGGTCGCGGGACGGTGTTTCGCCCTCTTTCAGCGTGACGAAAGCAACGACGCCCTGGCCTTTGATTTCGTCGGGCCGACCGACCACCGCGGCTTCCGCAACCGAGTGGTGCGAGACGAGCGCGCTTTCGACCTCGGCGGTGCCAAGACGGTGGCCAGCGACGTTCAGCACGTCGTCAATGCGACCGACGATCCAGAAATACCCGTCCTTGTCCCGTCGCGCACCGTCGCCGGTGAAGTAGCAATTTTTCACCTCGTTCCAGTAGGTCTTTTTGTAACGCGCTTTGTCGCCGTAGATCGTGCGCAGCATCGACGGCCACGGTTGGCGGATGACGAGTTTGCCACCTTCGTTCGGGCCGACTTCGTTGCCGTCATCGTCGACGATGGCAGCGTCGATTCCGAAAAATGGCAGGGTCGCCGTGCCGGGTTTGAGCGGCGTCGCGCCGGGCAGCGGTGTAATCATGTGCGCCCCCGTCTCGGTCTGCCACCAGGTGTCGACGATCGGGCAGCGGCCGCCGCCAATTTTCTCGTGATACCACATCCACGCTTCGGGGTTGATGGGTTCACCGACGGTGCCGAGGAGACGGAGCGATGAGAGGTCGTGTTTAGCCGGCCATTCGTCGCCCCATTTGATAAAAGCCCGGATCGCCGTCGGAGCCGTGTAGAGAATGGTGACGCCGTAGGTCTCGACGAGATCCCAGAAGCGGTCGGGCTCGGGCCAGTTCGGTGCACCTTCATACATCAGGCAGGTCGCGCCGAGCGCGAGCGGCCCGTAAACCAGGTAACTGTGGCCTGTGATCCAGCCGATGTCGGCGGTGCACCAATAGACGTCGTCCTCGCGCAGATCGAAGATGTATTTGGTCGTCGCGGCAGTCCCGGTGAGGTAACCGCCGGTCGTGTGTAGAATCCCCTTCGGTTTTCCCGTCGAGCCGCTCGTGTAGAGAATGAAGAGCGGGTGCTCGCTGTCGAAACCGTTCGCGGGACAATCGGCATCGACGTAATCCATCTCGCGGTGCCACCACACGTCGCGACCCTCCTGAATGTGGACGTCGATGTTCGCCCGGCGAAAAACGATGACCCGACGCACTTGATCGAGGCCTTTGAGCGCGTGATCGACGTTTTGTTTGAGCGGAACAATCTGGCCGCGGCGGTATCCTCCGTCGGCGGTGATGATGATTTTCGATCCGCTGTCGAGCGCGCGGTCCTTGATGCTCTCGGCACTGAATCCACCGAAAACGACGGTATGCACCGCGCCGATCCGGGCGCACGCCAGCATGGCGATGGCAGCCTCCGGGATGAGCGGCAGATAAATCAAAACGCGGTCGCCTTTTTTGACGCCATTGCGTTTGAGGACGTTTGCGAATTTGCAAACTTCGCGGTGGAGCTGCTGGTACGTCAGCGTGCGTTTTTCACCCGGT
>JBGTDR010000211.1:0-24070 GCA_041748215.1 Chthoniobacterales bacterium | reverse complement strand
GGGCCTCGCGCACGTGCTCGCGGAGGCGTCGGCGGACGGCCACTGCGCCGTGCCCGCGGCAGAGCTGATTGAATCGGGAGCGAGGTTGCTCGGTGTTGCTCCGGTGCTGGCGGAGCAGGTGCTCACCCGGGAGATCGAGCGTGCCGAGCTGGCTTCCGAATTGATCGCCGGGGAACGGCTGATTTTTTTGCCCGCGTTGCTGGCCGCGGAACAGGTGGTTGCCGCCCGGATCCGGCGGCTGGCCGCGTGTGAGGAATCGGGCTATCCGGAAATCAATTTTGATCGTGCGCTGGTTTGGGTGCAGGAGCGGACCGGCAAGGAACTTTCGATGACCCAGGTCGAAGCATTGCGATTGGCGATTTCACGATCTGTCGCGGTGGTGACCGGCGGACCCGGCGTGGGCAAAACAACGCTCGTTAACGCGATCCTGAAAATCCTCGTCGCGAAAGGGGTGCGTTGCGTGTTGTGCGCGCCGACCGGCCGGGCGGCGAAGCGGCTCGGTGAATCCACAGGCCTCGAAGCAAAGACAATCCACCGTTTGCTCGAACCCTTACCGGGTGGGGGATTCCGCCGTGACGAATCCCTGCCGCTCGAAGGCGATCTTTTTGTGATGGACGAGGTTTCGATGGTCGACGTCCAGCTCATGGCCCGATTTCTCCGCGCGCTGCCGAGGCGGGGAAATCTGCTCTTGGTGGGCGATCCGGATCAGCTCCCGAGCGTCGGGCCCGGCATGGTGCTGCGTGATTTGATTGCGAGCGGCGTGGTCGGGTGCGCCCGGCTCGACGTGGTCTTTCGTCAGGCCGAGTCGAGCCGGATCATTACGACGGCGCACGCGATCAATTCCGGTCGAATCCCGGAACTCACATTGAGCGCAGACGCCGACTTCTTTTTTGTCGAACGCGACTCGTCCGAAGCAGCGCTCGACGTGATCGCCGAACTCGTGCGCGACCGGATCCCGGCAAAATTTGGCTTCGACCCGGTGCGCGACATTCAGGTGCTCGCACCGATGAACCGGGGTGTGCTCGGGGTGCGGAATCTCAACGCGCGGTTGCAGGAGGCGATGAATCCGAAACGTCCCGACGGCGGGGCGGTGGCGCGTTTTGGTACGGAATTCCGAGCCGGTGACAAGGTGATCCAGACGCGGAACAACTACGACAAAGACATCTTCAACGGAGACATCGGGACGATCCGGCTCATTGTGCCGGAGGATCGCGAAATCACAGTGGATTTCGAGAATCGGCGGGTGGTCTATGAATTCAGCGAACTTGATGAGCTGGAGCTGGCATTTGCCATCACGGTTCACAAAAGCCAGGGATCGGAGTTTCCCTGCGTCATCGTGCCGCTCGCGATGGAGCAATATCTGCTGCTCCAGCGCAACCTGCTCTACACCGCGGTCACGCGCGGCAAGCGGCTCGTTCTTCTGGTAGGTCAAAAAAAGGCACTCGCCACGGCGATCCGCAATCATGACGTACGTCAGCGTTGCTCGGGATTGCTCGCGCGGCTGCAGGGGCTCAACTCCGCGTAATCGGCGAACAGGCGTGTTTTTTTTCATTAGGCAGAGCGCGACCTCCGGCTTAGGGGTCATGTGTGATGCGGTCCGATTGCAGGAGAGTCCTGACGTGCACCGGCGTGCTGCTGGCGATATTCCTGGTGAGCCGATTGCACAGTTCCGTGCGTCCCGTGGAGATCGCAGCGGAAGATTGGGCGGGAATCCGGGAGGCGTACGAGGAGGGACGTCATGCTGTGGTGAGCGCCGACGCCGCGGGGACACTGGAGGCCCGAAATCCTGCGCAGGGGTGGCGGACTGAGTTCGACGGGAGGGGATTTTTAACGCAGCCAGCGGACGGGGCGTGGAGTTGGGGGCTGGAGCTGAAGGGATACGGGAACGTGGAAGGCAAACGAGTGAACATCGTCGGCCATGTCGCGGTGAGCACGGAGAAGGACCGTGTTGTCTACCGCTGGAGCGATGAGATTCAGGAGTGGTTCGTCAACGAGCGACGCGGACTGTTGCAGGGCTGGACGGTGGCGCGGGAGCCGATCGGTGGTGGGGAAACGCTCCGGCTGGACCTGGCAGTGCGGGGTGGATTGAAAGCGCGAGTCGGTGAGACAGGGACGGAAGTCCAGTTTGTGAATTCAGCGCGAGCTGCGGTGGTGAGTTACGGTGGACTTCTGGCATGGGACGCTGTCGGGAAAATGCTCCCGGTCGAATTTGTCGCGGGATCGGACCCGACAGAATTGGGCATTGAGGTGGACGTTGCCGACGCGCGTTATCCGGTGACGATTGATCCGCTTGCCCAGCAGGCCTACTTGAAGGCGTCAAATACCGCGGCCAACGACGAGTTCGGAATATCCGTTTCGGTCTCCGGGGATACGGTCGTGGTCGGGGCTCCGGGGGAGGACAGCAACACGTCCGTGATCAACGGGAATGCTGGCAACAACAACGCCACGTCTGCCGGCGCGGCTTACGTTTTTGTTCGCAACGGCGCGGGCTGGATTCAGCAAGCCTACCTCAAGGCATCAAATACCGGTGCGGATGATCGCTTCGGGATTTCAGTGGCAATTTCCGGAAATACCATCGTCGTCGGAGCAAACGGAGAAAGCAGCGGAAGCAATTTCATCAACGGCAATGCGGCAGACGACAGCGCTCTGGCGGCGGGTGCAGCTTATGTCTTCGCGCGCAGTGGGGAACTGTGGAGTCAGCAGGCTTATCTCAAGGCGGCCAACTCGGAAACCGTGGATAATTTCGGCGCCAATGTCGCCGTGTCCGGGGATACGGTTCTCGTATCGGCAACCGGGGAGGACAGCAACGCGACCGTCGTGAATGGCGATGCCGCGGACAACAATGCGTTCTTTGCGGGCGCGGTTTACGTGTTTGTGCGGGACGGCACGGCGTGGACCCAGCAAGCTTACCTGAAGGCTGCCAACGCGGAAGCGAGCGACCAATTCGGATCCAGTCTCGGGATTTCGGGGAACACCGTCGTGATCGGAGCGGTCGGAGAAGACAGTGATGCCACCGGTGTCAACGGCGACGCGGCGAATAACGCCACGTCGGGCTTCGGTGCGGCATACGTTTTTGTGCGGAATGGGACCGTTTGGACGCAGCAAGCTTATTTGAAGGGAGCAGAAGCGTACCTCAACGTGTTATTCGGTTTTTCGGTGGCGGTCTCTGGAGAGACGATCGTGGTGGGGGCGATTGGGGACGACAGTGGCGCCACCGGGATCAATGGTGACGCCTCGGACGGCAGCGCCCAGGGATCGGGCGCGGCATACGTTTTTGTGCGCAATGGTACGTCCTGGACGCAACAGGCCTATCTCAAAGCTTCGAACACCGAGGCGTTCGACAGTTTTGGCCGCTCGGTTGCCGTATCAGGCGAAACGGTCGTGGTGGCAGCGACTGGCGAAGATAGCAGCGCGACGGGCATCAACGGCAATGCGACCGACAACGGCGCGCTTTCCTCGGGTGCCGCCTATGTTTTCCGGCGGAGCGGGACGACGTGGGCCCAGCTGGCTTACCTCAAAGCCGCCAACACGGGAGCCGACGACAATTTTGGGCGTTCGGTGTCGGTATCTGGCGGCACCGTCTTGGTGGGCGCGGAAGGTGAAGCCAGCAACGCGAGCGGTGTGAATGGCAACGAAGGCAATAACAGCGCGGTGAACGCGGGTGCCGCTTACGTGCTGGTATTTCCCGCTCCGGTATCCGCCCCAACCATCGAGGCAAAGGGACGCGTGCGGCGCACGACCACTCGGGCGCGGATCACGTTGCGTGGCACATCGACTGGTGCAACCCGGGTCGAGTTCAAGGGCGTGCGCGGTTCCTTCCGGAAAGCCAAAGGTCCGGCGGCGCGGTGGAGGGTGCCGGTGCGTTTGGAAAAAAATCGAACTGTCGTTCGCGTTCGCGACGACGGGCCCGGGGGGAGGTCACCGGTTCTGCGATTTGTTGTCACCCGCCAACCCTGACCCTCGAAATGAAAGCTCGGAAAATTTTCGCCTTATCAGCGGTCACGTTCCTGATGATTTCCTCGGAATCTGCCCATGCGATTGGTGACCTCCCGAATCAATCCAATTCCTCGGTCGTGGCGGAAGATTGGGCCGGGCATCCGGGCGGCGTACGAGGCAGGACGCCATGTGGTGGTGAAGGACGGTGAAGCCGGAAAATTCGTGGCGCGGAACCCCACGCAGGGATGGCAGACCGAGTTCGACGGGCGGGTATTTTTTAACGCAGCCAGCGGACGGGGCGTGCGGTGGATCGTTTTGCGAGGAACCGCTATGGACGCGGAACGCGTGGAGTTCAAGGTCGGCCCCGGTGGTTTTTCGAGCGCGCGCGGATCGGCTTCGCGCTGGCGGGTGCCCGTTCGTTTGCTGGCGGATCGCACGGTCGTCCGAGTTTGGGCGGAATGTCCCGGTGGCCGGTCACGTCCGTTGAGATTTGTGATTACGCGCGCAGAAGGCGGCCAATGATCAATCGAAGTACGTGTCTGCGTGATCGTAGGGCGGAGCGCAACAGCAGAGAAATGTGAGATCTTCGATGGCACGAATTTCGTGCCACGATCCAGGTGGAATCAAAATGCAATCGCCGGGAACCAACTCGCGGCGTTCGCCATCCAGCTCGCACTCGCCACGGCCGGTGAGAATGAAATAAAACTCTTCTGAGACCTTGTGGTAATGCCGTTCGGTGATTCCGCCGACGGGTAGCGATGCTTCGGCCAGGCTCTGATTTTGAACCGGAGCGTTGGTTCGATCGAGAATGCTCCGGATCGTCGACCCGTCCCGGGTCGTGAAGGGTTTTTGGCTCGCTAGGTTTTGGACAATCATCGAGTTTCAGCTGTATGAATTTCTTCGAAGGTTGCACAGCACTGGTCACCGGTGCGTCGTCGGGTCTGGGTGCGGAATTTGCCCGTCAGCTGGCGCCGGTCGCCCAGTCTCTCGTGCTCGTCGCCCGTCGAAATGACCGCCTCGAGTCGCTGCGCGCCGAGCTGGCGGAAAAATTTCCCGACCTGTCCGTTTTTGTTTACGCCGCTGATCTGGCCGTGGAATCCCAGCGGGCCGCCCTCGCGCATTGGCTCCACGAACAAGGCATCCGGGTGGATTTTCTCATCAATAACGCCGGTCTTGGTGACCACGGAGCGTTTGAGGACGGTCAGTGGGACCGGGTGCGTGCGATGATCGACGTGAACGTTTCCGCGCTGACCCATCTCACCCACCTTTTGGTTCCCTCGATGCGCAAGTCCGGTCGTGCCGCCATCCTCAATGTCAGTTCCGTCGCGAGCTTTTTTCCCCTGCCCAATATGGCCGTGTATTCCGCGACCAAGGCTTACGTCACGAGCTTCTCCGAAGCCCTGCGCATCGAACTCCGCGGCACGGGCATCTCGGTCACCGCGCTCTGCCCCGGCCCGGTGCAAACGGAATTTTTTGACGTTGCAACACGCACTGGCGAGGAGGATCAAGCCGCCCATTACCAGACGATGCCGGCATTCGCGGTGACAGCGCCTGAAGCCGTGCGGGCCGGACTCGAAGCGGTAGCGGCCGATCGAGCCCGGGTCATCCCCGGCCTCCTGCTGGCAGTTTCGGTAGCGGTGGCCGCCATCGTGCCGTTCTGGATCATTCGACGTATCCTCCAGGCGAGCCGCAATCGTATCTGATTTCAAATGTTGCAAAACTGCGAGGCATCCGGGAGGTTCCGCTTGTGAAAAATTTCACAAAGTATCGCCTGCCGGCTCCCAGTCCGGAAGTGGCACTTGCGTTCAAGCAGACGTTCGAGCTGATCAACCCGCATCTTTACAGCGTCGAAGAACGCATCCGCCAGCAGGCACGGGCATTCGACCCGGCCGTGGAGGGCTACGTGGCCTACGCGATCAACTCCGGCGGAAAACGTCTGCGCCCGGCGCTGGCATTGCTTGCGGGCGGAGCGACGGGCAAGATCACGTCGAGCCACGTCGACCTCGCGGTGATTCTCGAGTTGATCCATGTCGCCACACTCGTGCACGACGACATCATGGACGGGGCAGAAACCCGGCGGGAGCAGCCGACCGTAAACGCCAAGTGGGGAAATTCCTTGAGTGTGCTGTTGGGCGATTGCCTCTTTGCGCACGCGCTGCGCCTTTCGACAAATTTCAGCAATTCCGACGTGAGTCGCCGGATCGCGGACGCCGCGGCGGAAGTTTGTTCAGGCGAAATCATCCAGACCCAACGGCGTTTCGACCTGAAGTTATCGACGGCGGATTATTTCAAGATCATCGAAATGAAGACGGCTGCCCTCTTTTCGGCGGCCTGCGAGCTCGGTGCGTTTCTCAGCGAATCGAGCCCGGAGGTGATCGGGGCGCTCAAGACGTTCGGCAACAAACTCGGCATCGCCTATCAGGTTTACGACGACTGTCTCGACATCGCCGGTAACGAGGCCGACGTTGGCAAGACGCTGGGAACAGATTTCAAAAAAGGAAAACTGACCCTTCCGGTGATTCTGATGTTGCAGTCGGCGGATGACCGGAAGCGGGACCGGATCAACGAATTGATTCTGAACGAAAGCACGACGGGACAGGACGAACTCACCGAAATGCTCGTGAAGACGGGCGCGATGAAAGCTGCGGTGGAAACCGCGCTGCGCCTGGTGAGTGATGCGCAGTCCTCACTGGAGACAATTCCCGCGAATCGATACGCCAACGGCCTTTCCGCGGTGTCCTCGCATCTCCGCGCGCTCCTGAACCAGTTTGTCTGAACGGTCCGCGGAGAAAAGATCTACCGATTGATCTGGCGGATCTTTTCTCACTGCACGACTGGACGTTGGCCGACTGCTGCGGTTAATTGACGTCCCCGCCAGCTGGCCCAACGCAACTCTCAACCCAAAGGAACTCAACCATGGATACTCTGACTGCTCACCAGATCGATCATAGTTTCGAAGCCGGTTCCCAGGACGTGGAAACCCTGATCGCGCCGCTCGTCGAGCTGGCCATTGATTCGCCGTCCCTTGCGGTCGGTTACGGACGGACTCAAACCGGGCTGCGCCGCGACTTGATCCCGTACTTTCACGTCAGCGGAACGCGCGAAGTCCAGCAACCGGTGCGCGCGCTGGTGGTTGGCGGCTGGTACGGCAGCGAGCCCGTCACGCCGTACGCGGTGGCGCGGATGATCGCGGTATTCGAGGCGCGGCTGCGTCTCGTCGCCGGGCTCGAAGTCACCGCCTATCCCGTGGCGAATCTGGATTCCCACCGCCAGGTTCTCAATCTCTCGATTCAGCAGCGTATCGACGAGCTGTGTTGCTGGCAGGGCTCATCGCTCAGTCACATTCAGGTGCTCGAAGGAGAATTGCGCCGCTACGATTACGACGTTGTGTTTCTTTTGCGGGAAAACGTCCGCGCACGGGATGCGGACGTCGAGGCGTGGGCAACCGCGGCCCAGCCCCGGGCCATCGTGGAAGGTGCGTTCTCACGCTACGCGACCGTTGCGCCCGAGTTTCGCTGGCGCATGAATCCCGTGCGTCCCCAGTATACCCGGAGCTTCACGCCGATTCCCGAAGCGGAACACCAGCCGGTGGAAATTACGATCGGTCTGCCGAGTTCGATGAGACCGTACGATCAGGCGCGCGAAGCCATCGGTCTGATTCTCAGCGTGAGCCACGGCTTGCGTCAGGCTCGCGAAGAAGGCGTTCTGTAGGGACGCCCTGGAGCGAATTTCCACGGCAAAAGTAGCGCGCGCGAATTTTGGTTTCGCCCGACGATTCCGTTCCCCGCCCCGGATTCGGGCAGGCTGTTCGTTTCTGGTTGAAGTTCGGGTTGATCAGCTTCGGCGGTCCGGCCGGGCAGATTGCGATTCTGCACGCGGAGCTGGTCGAAAAACGGCGCTGGATCAGCGAACGCCGATTTTTGCACGCGCTGAACTTCTGCATGTTGCTGCCGGGACCCGAAGCGCAGCAACTAGCGACCTACATCGGTTGGTCGTTGCACGGCATTCGCGGCGGCGTAGCGGCTGGTGTGCTCTTCGTGCTGCCGTCGGCATTGCTGATCTGGGCGCTGAGCTGGCTCGCCGTCGCTGGAGGGGATCTCCCGTGGATCGCAGCAATTTTTTACGGTCTGCAGCCGGCGGTGATCGCGATTGTCGCGGCGGCCGTCCTGAAAATAGGCGGCCGATCCCTTCGCACCCCATTGCTCTGGGTCGTGGCGGCGCTGGCTTTCGTCGGAATCTTTTTTTTCCAGATTCCCTTCGTGGTCATCATCGTCGGAGCCGCCGTGCTTGGTCTGGGCGGGTATCGTTTCTTTCCAGCCTGGTTGCCGGTGGCGAATTCTGACGATGACGGCTGGAGCTTGGGCGATGGCGGGAAAACACTTGATTCGCGGAGTGTTTTGTTTTGGCGCACCGTGCGAGTCGGATTGATTTGTGCCGTCCTTTGGGCTGCGCCGGTCGTCGTCGCGGGCCTTTGGCAGGGGTGGGACGGAATTTTTGCGCAGCAGGGAAAATTTTTCAGCTCGGCGGCGCTGATGACGTTTGGCGGTGCGTACGCGGTGCTGCCGTACGTGGCTCAGCAGGCCGTGGAAAATTTCGGCTGGCTGACGACGGCCCAGATGATGTCGGGCCTTGCCCTCGCCGAGTCGACGCCCGGCCCGCTCATCATGGTGCTGCAGTACGTCGGTTTCCTCGGCGCGTGGCAAAATCCGGGGACGTTGCCGCCGCTTCTGGCAGCGACGCTCGGTGCCGCGATCACGACGTGGACGACATTTTTACCGAGTTTCCTTTTTGTGCTCACGGGCGCACCGTTTGTGGAGCGTCTTGGCCACGTTCGGGCGATTCACGCTGCATTGACCACCATCACAGCGGCGGTTGTCGGCGTGATTCTCAATCTTGCGGTTTGGTTCTTGATGCACGCTCTGTTCCCGGCTCCCGGCCGGTTCGATGGGTTCGCATTCCTACTGGCGGTCGTTTTTTTCGCAGGTCTCTGGAGATTCCGCTGGAGCACGATCCTTGTGATCCTTGCCGGTGCGCTGTTTGGTTTGGCCGGAAAACTGGTAATTGGTGGGTAACGCTGGCGACGTCGATGACACGACCGGTCTTTGCAATTTCTTCGGGAGCAGGGTAAACACACACTCCGCGTTTTCCCGGTGTCGAACATCGGGGCGTCGTATTCATTTTATCCGTCCATGAGCGTCCCATCTCCCGAAGCCAAAGCCCTCAGCCCAAACGAAGTCATCAAGACGGAGTCGCACCTTCTGCGCGGCACCATCGCGGAGGATTTGGCCGACACGTCCACCGGCGCAATTTCCGAAGAAAACGGTCAGCTCACAAAATTCCACGGACTTTATCTCCAGGACGACCGGGATTTGCGGACGAATCTGAAGCGCGAAGGCAAAGAGAAGGCGTTCAGCTTCATGTTGCGTGTGCGGTTGCCCGGCGGCCGTGCGACCTCCGAGCAGTGGCTGGTCCTCGACCGCCTCGCCGATCAGCTTGCATCGCCTTCCCTGCGACTCACTACACGGCAGACGTTTCAATTTCACGGAATTCTGAAAGGCAACGTGAAACCGCTCGTGAAGGGCATGCACGAAGTTCTTCTCGATTCCATCGCGGCCTGCGGTGACGTGAATCGCAACGTGATGGCACCTCCCAATCCCGAGCGCAGCCCGGTGCTCCAGGAGGTTTACGATCATGCGCGCGGATGGAGCGAATACGCTCTTCCCAAGACCCGGGCCTACCACGAAATCTGGCTCGACGACGAACTCGTCGCCGGAGGTGAGCCCGAATCCGAGCCAATGTACGGCGCGACGTACCTGCCACGGAAATTCAAAACCGGCTTCGCCCTGCCGCCGTCGAACGACGTCGATATTTTTTCTCAAGACCTTGGATTCATCGCGATCGTCGATAACGGTCAGATGGTGGGTTACAATGTGACGGTCGGTGGTGGTCTTGGAATGAACCACGGCAACGCCGCGACCTTTCCCCGTCTGGCTGACGTGCTCGGGTTCATAACCCCGGATAACGTGAATGCGATCGGCGAAGCGGTCCTGGTAACGCAGCGTGATTACGGCGACCGGACAAATCGCCGCCACGCCCGGCTCAAATACACGATCGAGGATCGTGGTGTGGAATGGTTCAAGGGTGAGGTCGAGCAGCGCTCGGGCGTAACGTTTGCTCCGGCGCGACCGTATGCGTTCACGACGATCGAAGATCCATTCGGCTGGAATGAATGCGCGGACGGCTCGTGGTTTTACGGTTTGCACATCCTCAGTGGTCGCATCAAGGACGTGCCCGGCTGGCCCATGAAAACCGCACTGCGCGAGATCGCCGAGATTCACCGCGGGGACTTCCGCCTCACACCGTCGCAAAATCTCACCATCTCGGGAGTGGCTCCGGACCAGAAAGCCGTGATCGAAGGCATCCTCGCCAAACATGGATTGGATGGTGAAAACCTCCGCTCCGGCCTGCGTCTGAACGCGCTCTCGTGCGTGGCCCTGCCGACCTGCGGACTTGCGCTCACCGAGAGTGAACGCTGGCTGCCTTCCATCCTGGAAAAATTCGAAGCCGTTCTCGACGAGAACGGTCTGCACGACGATGCGATCAGCCTGCGCGTGACCGGCTGCCCGAATGGCTGCGCCCGTCCGTATCTTGCCGAAATCGGTTTTGTTGGCCGCGCGCCCGGGAAATACGCCCTTTACCTCGGTGCGGCTTACAATGGCACCCGGCTCAATCGCCTCGTTTCGCCCAGCATTACCATCGACGACGCGGTCGAACTGTTGCGTCCGGTGATCAAACGCTACGCCCTCGAGCGCGAGGTCGGCGAAGGGTTTGGCGATTTTTGCAATCGCGTGATTCTGCCCGCTGACGCGACCACGCACAGCGTGGGCACTCCGGTGAATAATTGATCTGGGCCGTGCCGGCTCGTGTCCGGCACGGCGTCAGTAAATTCGCGGGTGGGGCAGGGGAAACGCGTTTTCGATGACGCGGATCTCGGCTGCTCGTCCGTCAACGATGACTTCGACAACGTCGAAGCGGAACGTGATGTCGGGCATCTCCAACATGCGCAGCCAGGTCATCGCGCCGCGGATGAGCAGGCGGCGTTTTTTCCGGTCAACGGCGTCGAGCGGGCGGCCGAAATCCTCGGACGTGCGGGTTTTGACCTCGACAAAAACCAGGGCGTCGCAGGATTTGTCGCGACAAACGAGGTCGATTTCCCCGCCGCGGGCACCTCGGAAGTTGCGGTAAAGAATTTTGTAGCCGCGTCGGGCGAGGGCGCGAGCCGCGAGATGTTCGCCGCGGCGGCCGAGTGCGAGGTGGGGAGCCTCAGTCGAAAACCAGCGTGAGCTGAGCCACTGGCGCGAAGCTGCGACGATGGATCGGACACGGCCCATGAAGGCGCAGGTTAGCGAGGTGTTCCGCGGTTGCATAGCCCCGGTGGCGGTCGAATCCGTAAACCGGGAATTCTCTCGCGAAGTCGTCCATGATTCGGTCGCGCGTTACTTTTGCGATGATGCTTGCCGCAGCAATGCTGCAGCTCGTGGCGTCACCCCCGATGAGGGCGGTGAACGGGACGGGGAAAGGCGTAAACGGCAAACCGTCGATCAGCGCGTGCGCCGGGCGGATCGGGAGGGCTTCCACGCAAGCGCGCATGGCGGCGTGGGTCGCCCGCAGGATGTTGGTGCGATCAATCGTCTCCGGAGACTGGACGGAAACCGACCATGTGCACCCGGGGTCGGTCGTGAGGGCCGTGTAGAGCGCA
Organism: Chthoniobacterales bacterium; assembly: GCA_041748215.1. Taxonomy (GTDB): domain Bacteria; phylum Verrucomicrobiota; class Verrucomicrobiia; order Chthoniobacterales; family JAATET01; genus JBGTDR01. The sequence continues at coordinate 12,375 of JBGTDR010000211.1, read as the reverse complement.
TTCCGGCGCTCGGCACTCAGACGTTTCGAATCATCGAGGGCGAGCCGGGACGCGGCGGGTGAGAGGATGATCGCTGCGGCAACCACCGGGCCGGCGAGCGGCCCGCGGCCCGCCTCGTCGATTCCAGCGACCGGCGAGATGCCACGGGCGTGCAGGCTCCGCTCTGGCCGTAACGAGCACGCCATGATGCCGGCGGCCGGGTAAAAATCAGGCTGCGCGGTCGGAGCGTTCCTTGACGGTCGTCGCGGATTTGCCCTTGCGGTCGCGCAGGTAGTTCAGCTTTGCACGGCGGACAGCGCCCTTGCGCTCGACTTCGATCTTGGCGATCCGCGGCGAATGCAGCGGGAAGACGCGCTCGACACCCTCACCGTAGCTGATGCGGCGAACGGTGAAATTGGCATTGATGCCCATGCCCTTGCGACCAATCACGATGCCCGAATAAATTTGGATACGCTCCTTGTCGCCCTCGACCACGCGCGTGTGCACCTTGACGGTGTCTCCCACCACGAAGGTGGTGACATCGGTTTTCAACTGCTCTTTTTCAATGGTGTCGATGACGTTCATGGTCTTGGTTTCGTGGACCGGGAAGAATGTCGAAAACTTCCGCCATTGCAAGCGCGGACTTGCCGGTAAGTGAATATTGCTTGGAATCGCAATCGGGCGGCGTTGGGTCAGTTTCGGGAAACGACGGCCCGGACGCCTTTGGTGTCGCGCAAAAGCGGTTTGAAGTCCCAGAGAATAAAACCCCCTTTGGCGCGCGGTCCGATGGATTTTTCAAGTTGCAGTTGTTTCGCGATTTCCGACGCTGGCCAGTTGTGCGATCCGCCGAGGCGTTCGACGGCAATTCCCGGATAAATTGGCACGCCACGCGGGTTCACCGCCGGGCTCCGCCACCAGCGAAGCAGTGCGGAAAAACTCTGGGGGCCGCCTTCGGGCCAATAGAGCTGCGGCGCAAGGTAATCGATCCAGCCCTCGCGCATCCACGTGAGCGGATCCGCGTAGAGCGTATTGAATTGATCCAGGCCGGCCTTGACCGTCGGCGGCTGGCCTTTGGTGTAAATCCCGAACGGACTGATGCCAAAAAGCGCGCCGGGTCGGGCGGAGCGGACCGTCTGGCTGAGTCGGCGGACCATCGTGTTGACATTTTGCCGTCGCCAGTCGCCAAGGGAAAGTTTGCCGCCGCCCTCGCGATAGCGCGTGTAAGCGGCGGAATCGGGGAAATTCCCGGTGTAGCCTTTGATCGGATAGGGATAAAAATAATCGTCGAGGTGGATGCCAGCGACAGCGTAGCGACGGGCGATATCGCGAACGACCGCCACGACGTGGTCCTGAACCGCAGGGGATGACGGATCCAGCACGATCAAATTGCCGACGCGCCGGGTGTGGCCCGCGAGGCGATTGGTCACGTGGTTGCTCGCGCGCGACTGGCCGGCGTTGGCGGCGGCGCGGTACGGATTGATCCAGGCGTGAATACCGATCCCGCGTTTTTTGCCCTCCGCGATAAAGACGGCGAGGGGGTCGTAGCCCGGCGAGCGACCTTGCGTGCCAGTCAGAAAGCGGCTCCAGGGTTCCAGACTCGACTGGTAAAGCGCGTCGCACTCGGGGCGGATCTGCACCATGAGGGCGTTAAGTCCAAGACGCTGCGCAGTCTCGCAGATACGAACAATCTCCTGCTGCTGGGCATCAGCCGACAAACCCTGTTTCGACGGGAAGTTGATGTTGTGAACTGACGCGACCCAGGCGGCCTTGAAATCTTTGGCCGAAAGGGATGCCGCGAGTGCGAAACAAAAAAACGCGACGGAAAAAAGACGGCGTAATCGGAGAGGGAAAGTCATACGCAGAGCGTCTACCACGGAATCGTGCGCGGCGAAACGTCCGATCAACCTTGCTGGCGGGTGCGGCGTTTTTGTTGGGCCAGAAAAATCGGCAGCAGACGCTCCTCGATCCAGGCGAACGCCGCGGCGAGGCCGTCAGCTTGATAAATCCGCCCAATCTCCGCCTCGACGCGGGTGGGGTGGCCGGTGGCTTCCAAAAAGCGATTGGAGCTGAAGGCCGCGAGCAGCTCGCCGTCCATTGCGCCTTCCGTGCGCAGGATCCATTCTCGGGCGTAAAGCGCCAGCACCGCATCGCCAATCCAGGCATCATTGCGGATTTCGGCGGGCAGTCGTTTGGGCATCGTCCCGGCATTCATCGCTGGATGCAGCCGCGGCTGGCAATTCCGGATTCCGCCCGGCACGGAATCCGCTATCCTCCAGCGGCATGCGTGATCCCTTCCTTCAGGCGGCCATCGACGAAGCGAAACTGGGGCTTGCCGAGGGCGGCATTCCGATCGGATCCGTGATCGTACATCACGGGCGCATTCTCGGCCGGGGTCACAACATGCGCGTCCAACTCGGCGATCCGCTGCTCCACGGCGAGATGAGCGCGTTCAAGGATGCCGGTCGTCAGCCCGCGTCGGTTTACCGCGAGTGTGTGCTCTACACGACCCTGTCGCCGTGCCCGATGTGCAGCGGCACGTCGCTGCTCTACAAAATCCCGAAAATCGTCATCGCTGAAAACGTCACATTTCTCGGCGCAGAAGACTGGCTCCGCAGCCAGGGGGTGGAATTGGAAATTCTCCAGGACGAGGAATGCATCGAGATGATGCGCACGTTCATCGCGAGGCGGCCGGAGCTCTGGCACGAAGATATCGCGGTCTGAGCGCAGCTTTTGCCGCGACTCGATTCACGAAGCGGATCGCGGACCGATCAGAGATCGACGCGAAACGATTCGCCGGACTGGACGTCGAGGGCGAAAGCCGCGAGCAGCGCCGCGAGATGGTCGAGATCAGCGAGGTCGATGACTTCGGCGGGCGAATGCATGTAACGATTCGGCAGGCCGAGGCACACCGTGGCAATGCCGCCGCGCTGGAGAAAAATCGTGTCGGCGTCGGTCCCGGTGAAGCGTGGATTGATCTCGGTCTGGAGCGGAATGCCGTTGGCTTCGGCCACGGCGAGCAACCGGTGATTAACGACCGGGTGATTTGAACTGCCGACGGAAATCACGGGTCCCGCCCCGAGGCGGATGTCGCCGTGCCGGGCTTTGGACGACTGGGGGATGTCGGTGGCGTGTGTGACGTCGACAACGATGGCGACGTCCGGCCGCAAGTGGTAGGCCGCCATGGTCGCGCCGTAAGCACCATTTTCCTCCTGAATGGTCGATGCGGCAATCACGCAGGCCGATAATTCCTCGCGCCGGGCGGCAATGCGCCGCAAGGCCTCGGCGGCGGCCCAAGTCCCAATCCGGTTGTCGCAGCCGCGGGCAGCGATGCGATCGCCAAGAAGAGGCAACACGCCGGCGGAATACGTCACGGCGTCGCCAACGGCGACGACCTGCTGAGCCTCGTGTTTCGAGCGCGCTCCGATGTCGATGATCATTTCGTGCATCTCGGGCACCTTTTTCCGCGCTTCGGGCTCCTGAAGATGAACGGCGAGCTGGCCGGTCACACCGCCCACGGGCCCACCCGCGCCGTGAACCGTTACCCGCTGGCCACGGATGACCGCGCGATCCACCCCGCCGATTCCCTGGAAGTGGAGGAAACCTTCATCGCTGATGTAAGAAACCATGAAGCCGAGTTCGTCGGCGTGGCCGGCGAGCAAGATGCGCGGCGAACCCCCGGGATTGAGCGTGGCAAATGCGTTGCCGTAGGTGTCGGAGGCGAACTCGTCGGCGAGGGGGCGTACGGCTTCGGCCCAGACGCGCTGCCCTGCGGTCTCGAATCCGGACGGGGATGGAGTCTCGAGTAGTCGGAAAAGGAGAGCGCGGGAATTGTCGTCCATGAAGGCGCAGAATTGGCAGCGGCGCGCGGGGATTCAATGGGAATCCCGTTGCGAGCCCGCGGTGTCTTCGGTAATTTCAACGTTCCGGCGGAGCGGTGCGGCGTTCCCAGTTTGCCACCCATCTGTCCGGGATCCGACTACGACCGCACCCATGGAATTCAAGGAACCCCGCTTTTTTATCAATCGCGAGCTGAGCTGGCTCGAGTTCAATCAGCGGGTGCTGGACCAGGCGGCCGATTCATCGAATCCGCTGCTCGAGCGGTTGAAATTTCTCTGCATCGTCAGTGCCAACCTCGACGAATTTTTTGAAGTCCGGGTGGCGGGCCTGAAGCAGCAGCGCCAGACGCACACGCACGAAACCGGCCCTGATGGGCTCTCGGCCACCGAGGCGCTGGGCCGGATTTCCGCGCGCCTGATCCGGCTCGTGGACGATCAATATCGCTGCTGGCGCGATCACCTGATGCCCGAGCTCGAGGCGCAGCGCATCCGGTTTCACCATTATCCGAACGTGCCCACCGCCGAGGTCACGCACTTCGAGGAATTTTTTGAAAAATCGATTTACCCGGTGCTCACGCCGCTGGCGATCGATCCGATCCACCCGTTTCCGCAGTTGCTGAACAAAAGCCTGAACGTTTTTGTCGAGCTCGAGGGCGATGACCTCAATGCGAACGTCGCGGTCGTCCAGGTTCCGCGCATTCTTCCGCGCGTCGTGAGATTTTCGCAACCGACCGATGGCGACGACTACGTTTTTCTGGGCAACATCATCCAGCAGCACGTCGGCCGCCTGTTCAAGGGCGTGCGGGTCAAGGGAGCCCACCTGTTCCGGATCACACGCAACAGCAATCTCTACTTCGACGAGGAGGAAGTGCAGAACCTCCTTCACGCCATCGAGGCCGAACTGCGCAAGGTGAACCGGGGCGCAGCGGTCCGCCTCGAGGTGATGCAAAATTGCCCCGCCGCCGTGATCGACCGGCTCAAGGATTTGTTCAACCTCGAGTCCGAAGACGTTTTTCGAATCGATGGTCCGTTAAATCTGACGCGGTTGATGCCACTCGCGCTGCAGATCGACCGGCCCGACCTGCGGTACAAAAGATTTTCACCGAACACGGTCGTCTCGCTCGACGCTGAGTCCGACATCTTTTTTCACATCCGCAAGGGCGATATCCTCCTGCACCACCCGTACGACAATTTTCAAACGGTGGTCGATTTTCTCGCGCAGGCCGCGGAGGACCCGCACGTGCTTGCGATCAAACAGACGCTCTATCGAACGAGCTCGGATTCGCCGATCGTGCAATCGCTCATTGAAGCGGCGCGCAACGGCAAACAGGTCACCGTGGTGATCGAGCTCAAGGCGCGTTTCGACGAAGCGGCGAACATTAAATGGGCGCGGATGATGCGCGAAGCGGGCGTGGACGTGGTTTACGGCGTGGCCGGACTGAAAACCCACGCCAAGGCCATGCTCATCGTGCGCAGCGAGGGAGACGGCATTCGCCGATACGCTCACCTCGGCACCGGAAATTACCATCCGTCCACGGCGCGCATTTACACCGATGTCGGTGTGCTGACGTGCCGGGAAGAGGTTACCAGCGATCTCGCTGAATTGTTCAACCTGCTGACCGGAATTTCCAAATTCGATGGCATGCGCGAGTTGCTCGTCGCGCCGTTTAATCTGCACCAGAAATTCATCGAGATGATCGAGCGCGAGGCGGCGCACGCCTTGGCCGGACGGCCGGCGGGTATTTACGCAAAGATCAATTCGCTCATCGAAGAAAGTGTGATCGAGGCTCTTTACCGGGCGTCGGCGGCGGGCGTTCCGATTCGTTTGATGGTGCGCGGAATGTGCGGTCTGCGGCCGGGGGTGAAGGGGGTGAGCGAAAATATCGAGGTCCGCAGTATTGTCGGTCGATTTCTTGAACACAGCCGCATCTACCGTTTTGAAAACGGCGGCGAACCCCAGATCTTCCTTGGCAGCGCCGACTGGATGTACCGGAATTTGTTTCGGCGTGTGGAAACGGTTTTTCCAATCGTCGCTCCGGGCATGCGCGAACACGTGGATGAGATCCTCGAGTGGTTCTGGCGGGACAACGTCAAAGCGCGCACCCTGCACGCTGACGGGATCTATCGGCGGCTGGAATCGACTGAGCCTGCGTTCGACGCCCAGGCGGAATTTCTCGCCGACGCCCAGCAGCGCCGTCAGGCCCGGATCGCGGCCGCCGCGGCGGTGCCCTGATTTTCAAAGCGAATTGCGATGTTCGATCATTATCGATCTTCGTCCGTTGACAAAAGAAACCGTCCGCCTACGCTTGGCCCTACGATTTGATGAGCATGGACGTTTCGCACTTGCAGGTGGCGACGGATTTTCGATCCCACACGCCTGGTTATTGGCCCGAAGTCTCACCCGAGCAGTGGAATGACTGGAAGTGGCAGCTTAAAAATCGCGTGACCACGCTCGCGCAGCTCGAGTCAAAACTGACGCTTGCCCCCGAGGAGCGGGCCGGTGTCATTCTTTCGGGCAGCAAGCTGGCGTTCGCGGTGACGCCGCATTTTTTCAACCTGATCGATCCGACGGATCCCGGGTGTCCGATTCGGCGGCAGGTGATTCCCCGGCTCGAAGAATCGACGACTGCGCCGTGGGAAATGGCCGATCCGTGTGGAGAGGATTCGCACATGCCCGTCCCTGGGTTGGTGCATCGCTACCCGGACCGCGTGCTGTTTCTCGTGACGGATCGGTGCGCCTCGTACTGCCGGTATTGCACTCGCAGTCGCGTGGTGAGCGGTGCCGGCGAGCAGGAGCTGCACACTGAGTTTGAGCAGATTTACGAATACCTCGAGCAGCACACCGAGGTTCGCGACGTGCTTTTGTCCGGCGGTGACGCGCTGCTTTTCTCCGACGATAAACTCGAAGGCATCCTCAAACGCCTGCGGGCGATCCCGCACATCCAATTTCTCCGCATCGGCACGCGGGTGCCAATTTTCCTGCCTCAGCGCATCACTCCTGAACTCTGCCGGATGTTGCAAAAGTACCACCCGCTGTGGATGAGCGTTCACACGAATCATCCGCGGGAACTCACGACTGAAGTGAAAGAAGCGCTCTGGCGACTTGCTGACCACGGCGTGCCGCTGGGCAATCAAAGCGTCCTGCTGGCCGGAGTGAATGACGATGCAGCCGTGATGAAGGATCTCATCCACAAACTTCTGATGTGCCGGGTTCGCCCGTATTATCTCTACCAGTGCGACCTCATCGAAGGGTCCTCGCATCTGCGAACTTCGGTCGCCAAAGGAGTGGAAATCATCGAAAACCTGCGCGGTCACACGACGGGCTACGCGGTGCCTCAGTACGTGATCGATGCGCCCGGTGGCGGCGGCAAGGTGCCAATCAATCCCGGATACGTGCTTTATCACGACGAGGAAAAAATCGTGATTCGGAATTACGAGGGGAAAATTTTCGAATACCCGGAACCCGGCCAAAACGTGGTGCCTGCCGCACCCGTTCCCGCCGTTCAGCCATCCCGCCCGCAGACCTGCGACGCCTGACGCGTCCTCGCGGTCAGGCCCGGTCCAGCCGGGATCACCGCTTGGCAGCCGGAGTGCGGAGGGATAGGGAATTGGGATGGCAGGCATTGTGATTCGTCCGCGGGCGCAGATTCTGCGCGGGCACGACTGGGTGTACGCGACGGAGATTCTGAAGGTGTTTGGTGAACCGGCGGACGGCGACGTGGTTTCGATCAAGGACGGCCGAGACCGGCTTTTGGGGTCGGCAATTTACAATTCCAAATCGCAGATTACGGCCCGGCGGATTTCGCGACGTCGACAGGGCCTGGACCGTGAATTTTTTGAAAGACGCATTCGCATGGCGTCGGAAGTGCGGGACCGGGCGGGGTGCCGGCCCGATTTGCGGCGCATCGTGTGGAGCGAAAGCGACGGATTGCCCGGTGTGATCGCCGATCGTTACGGATCCACCGTCGTTTTGCAGACGCTGACGTTGGCGATGGATCAGCAAAAGACGGTCATTGCCGAAGTTCTCGGGGAGTTTGACGGGGTGACGGGAGTGATCGAACGAAACGACGCGCCGGTGCGGTCGGCCGAGGGAATGGATCCGGTCGTGGGGTCGTTGTGGGGTGCGCCGGAACCGGTGCAGGTTTGCGAAATCGACGGGGTCATTTTTGAAATGAATCTGCTGGAGGGGCAGAAAACGGGTTTTTACCTCGACCAGGTGGCGAACTACCGCGCCGTGGCCAGCCATGCGGCGGGCCGGAAGGTTCTCGATTGTTTTGCGAATCAGGGTGGTTTTGCGCTGGCTTGCGCGCGGGCAGGTGCGGCGGACGTCCTGGCGGTGGAGTCCGGCGCCGAAAGTTTTGGGCGTCTGCAGGCCAATGCGGAACGCAATCGTCTCGCCGTACGGGCGGAACGGGCCGACGTTTTCGATTTTTTGAAAGCCGGGGAGCGGGCCGGGGCGCAGTTCGATCTCATCATTCTCGACCCGCCGTCGTTCACCAAAGCGAAAGGCCGGATTCACGATGCGATGCGGGGCTATCGCGACTTGCACCTGCGGGCGGCCCGGTTGCTCGCGCCGAACGGCCTGCTTGCGACGTTTTCCTGCTCGCATCACGTGAAGACGGCGGAATTTCTCGAGAACGTCGAGGCCGGGCTGTTCGACGCGCATCGTTCCGGGCGGTTGATCGAGGAATATCGTCAGTCCGCGGACCATCCAGTGGTCCTGCATTTGCCGGAAACGGCGTATCTGAAGGGATTTCTGATCGAGATGATGCCGGGACGTTAGCTTTTCGCTGGAATTATCGACCTCGCCGCCTAACCTGCGGGATAGCCCACCGTTCATGCCAAATTACCGCAAGGAAGAAGACCCCGACGTTCTGGATTTGGACGAAGAACCCTCCGCTGAAGAACTCGAGACCCAGGTTCAGCGGGCGCAAGCCGAGCTTACCGAGCTGAAACGTCGCTCGGAACAAATCGAGAAGGACAAACAGCGGCTCGAAGAATTGAGTCGCCGTCAGGAGGAACTCGAACGCGGTCGTGCCGAAATGGTCGATCGCCTCACGCGCAGCATGGTCGTGCTTCAGCGCGAGACGCAGGACGCCGAAAAACGCCTCGATCAGCTCCACACGATTCACAACTCGTTCCTCACGCACCTGCGCACCCTCGAAACGATCAATCCCAAGGAATGGTCCGGTCCCGAACTCGCCAAGGAACTCAGCAAAGCCTTGAGCTCGGTCGATGACGCGCGCGCGGAATACACAAAAAATCAGGCGAAACTCACGACGGAGGTGCCCGCGGAGACGCCGGGTGGCGCGGTTGGCGATTACGAGGAATATTACGGCGGTGGTGACCGGGGATTCATGTACTGGCTCACCGCCGGATTTGCGTTCACGCTGCCCGTGATGGTCCTGGCGACGTTGATTGCCATCCTGGTGTGGCTGGCCGGCAGCGGGGTGGGTCAATAAATCGCGTTCAATGGCGAACAAACCCACGCCTCGAAAGTCCGGCTCGAAGGCCGACGATGCCGTCCGATCCGAGCAGCGAAAATTGCTTGAAATGCAGGAGGAACTTCGCCGCAAACAGGAGGAGCTCCAGCGAGTGATCGAGGAAGCTCCGACCCGCATCCGCGAACGCCGCAAAAAACAACGCGAGCCCGTGATTCTCAAGGTTAGCACTTCAGCCGCCTCGCGCGTCGGACCGGCCTTGCGGGACAAGCGAAATGGCGCGGATGCCGCCCGCCGCCGCAATCCGGTGCGCAAATCCGAGCGGAACCTGGCGCGAGTGCAATTTGTCATTCTTTGCCTGATCCTGCTGACAATAGGATTTCTGATCTGGCGTTCGATTTCTTGATTTCCCGAACCGCGCGGACGGAAGGAAGTCTGCATTTGCAGGCCGTAAAATTTGTCCCTAGCCTGCCGCACGAATGCCGGACGTAGTGCAGACACCAGCAGCGGCGGGGACCCGAATGGGCGAGGAGTATTTGAAGGCTTACCGGATCATGCTGCTCTCGCGGATCCTCGAGGAAAAACTTTCCGCGCTCTATCGCGGGGGCAAAATCAAAGGCGGAGTTTTTCTCGGCCGCGGACAGGAAGCGTTGAGCGTTTCGGTCGGAATCCATTTGCGGAAGGGCGATATCTTCGCGCCGCTCATCCGTGACCAGGCCGGCCGAATGGCGTTTGGCGACACGGTCACCGACACGCTGCGCACGTATCTCGGATCGGCGCTCGGATCGATGCGCGGCCGGGATGGCAACATTCATCGTGGTCGGCCGCGGGAAGGATATTACGCGATGATCAGTCATCTCGGAGCGATGATCCCCGTGGTAGCGGGAGGTCTGATGGCGCGGCGGTTTCGCGGCGAAACGGGCGTTGTCGGAGCGACGTGCATCGGCGACGGCGGCACCTCGACGGGAGCGTTTCACGAGGGACTCAACACGGCGGCCGTCGAAAAACTTCCGCTCGTGGTGGTGATTGCCAACAACCAGTACGCGTACTCGACGCCCACGAGCTGCCAGTACGCGTGTGCCGATCTCGTGGATCGCGCAGTTGGATATGGCATCCCGGGACACAAAGTCGAAGGCACTGATCTTGCCGAATGCCTGCGTGTCGTCGGCGGGGCCATCGCGGCCGCACGGGCTGGCGGCGGTCCGCAGATCGTCGTCGCGGATTTGCTTCGACTCGTCGGCCACGGGGAACACGACGATGGCCAGTACGTCGATCCTGCCCTGCGCCAGGCGCGTGTGGGCCGGGACTGTCTCATGGTCGCGGAGGAAACCCTCGTGACCGAAGGTTGGGCTTCGACGGAGGACATCCGCGGCTGGCACGAGGAGGCTGAGCGCGACGTCGATGATGCTGCCGTGCGGGTGCAACGCGAGAGCGAGCCTGACCCTGCGAAAGAAATTTGGGAGGCGATCTCGAGCCGCCACCTGGCCGATCGTTTCGCCGACGCATGAACATCACGTATCTTCAGGCCATCCGCGAAGCCCAGGCTCGCGCTCTCACCGACGACCCCCGCGTTTTCATTTACGGGCAGGACGTGGGACGTTTCGGCGGTGCGTTCAAAGCCACGAAGGGACTGGCGGAGCAATTTCCCGGGCGCGTGATCGATTCGCCGTTGAGCGAAGATGCCATCATGGGAGTGGCGATTGGTGCGGCCATTGAAGGCATGCGACCCATCGTCGAGATGCAGTTCGCGGATTTTTCGACCTGCGGGTTCAATCAGATCGTGAACCAGGCAGCGACGCTGTTTTACCGAACCGAGGTGCCCTGTCCGATCGTGGTGCGGTTGCCCTCAGGCGGCACGCCGGGCAGCGGACCTTTTCATAGTCAGAGCATGGAGGCGATTTACGCCCATTACCCCGGGACGATCGTGCTTGCGCCGGCGACGGTTGAGGACGCCTACAGCATGTTGCTGGAGGCGGTCGCAATCGATGACCCCGTGCTCTTCTGCGAACACAAATTTCTTTATAACCACCTCAAAGCCGATTGCTTGCCGGATGTGGCGATGCCGGTTGGCAAAGCGCGCATCGCCCGTTCCGGCCGCGACGCCACCATTGTCACCTACGGAGCAATGCTTCACGAATCACTCGCCGCTGCCGATGATCTGGCGTCGGACGGTTACCAAATCGAAGTCGTCGACTTGCGCTCAATCAAACCACTCGACACCGACACCGTGCTGGCCTCGGTTTCGCGCACGGGGCGACTGCTCTGCGTGGGCGAAGCGTGGCCGTGGGGCGGGGTGACGGCGGAAGTGATTGCCCGAGTCAGCACCGAGGCCTTCGGCATGCTCGACGCACCTCCCCAGCGTCTCAACGCCCGCGACACGCCGGTGCCGTACCATCCTTCGTTGTGGGGCACCCACCGCCCAACCGCGGGAACCATCGCGTCCGCCACGCGCCGTCTCCTCGAACTTTAACCTCCTTCCCGCCATGCCACAGGTTCCGATTATCATGCCCCAGCTCGGTGAATCGATCGCCGAGGCCACCATCGTGAAGGTCACCGTCAACGTCGGCGACCGTGTCGAGTCCGACTCCGACATTATCGAGGTCGAAACGAACAAGGCCGTCATGAGTGTCACCGCGCCGTCCGACGGCACGATCGCGGAAATTTCCGCGGAGAATGGCCAAAGTTACCCTGTCGGTGCCGTGCTCGGCTTTATCGAAATCTCCGAGGAGGACGCCGAAAAACTTGGCCTGAACGCCGCACCGGAGCCGCGGAGCATGGTGGCGGTGGAATCGGGCGGCGCCGCTGATCACCAGAATCACAAAGTCGAGCCAACCGTCTCGGGCCTGCCCGTGCCCGTCCACGCCGGAGGGGCGAGTTACCTCTCGCCGCGCATGAAGGCGCGCATGAACGAACTTGGCCTGCACGCCGCGGATCTCGCTGGCATCGCCGGTAGCGGTGCAGCTGGTCGCGTGACCATCGAAGACCTCGAGCGATTTCTCAGTGGCCTCGAACGGAATCGCATCACTCCGGCGTCGTCGATGCGCGTGGCCGTCGCCGACGCCATGCGGCGGAGCTGGACGCGTCCGCTGGCCACGGTCGTCCTGCCGGTCACCCTCGAC
>JBGTDR010000210.1:0-35548 GCA_041748215.1 Chthoniobacterales bacterium | reverse complement strand
ACCTCCACCGACTCACTCAGCTCCAGTGCACCCAGATTGCTGAAAAACTCAACAATCGACCGCGTCGAACCCTCGGGTTCCTGACTCCTAATGAGGTTTATTCCGCTGAGGCTTATGGTGCACTTCAAACTTGATACTATTTCCTATTCACGCGAACAAGAAATTCAAGATTCCCATAAAAGTTAAACACTACCCAATCTGGATGTTCTCCCTTGCCCTGCAATGCACCAAACGTGAATGCATCGTGAATCTTTCGAATTACGCCAAACTTCTGAAATCCAGAATATCCCATGTTGTAGAGATCTACATTCATGTGAAATGGAAATGTCCCTTCAAAGAACGGGATAGTAAATGCTTCCCAAAGTAGTCCGCGAGACATGCGCTCAATAAATCTTTGAACAATTGGTGTATCTAAGTCGAAAGCCGGAGTGTCGCCAAGATAAAGACCGGCAGGTGTAACGATCTCGTTTTTGGTCGTTAGTTGAATCAATCTCTTGATTTCTGCATCTGTCCTAATGAATGAACGGTCGCGCTTCGGTAACAAATGCTCCCTTACGAGTGGTAGGCTCTCTGTGTCTTCAAGAGATACTAGGAGGTTTCGCATGGTCCCATCTTCTGCCTGTGATCCTAGATGGCATTGGGGGCAACATGGAACAGTGATCAGCTTCGTGTGGTGAGGCAGATTCTCAGGGAAAAACGATCGAGGAGGGATGTGATCCGCGGTGGAACCTATCCCTTCAGCGCAAAAGACGCACTTTGGAGTCATTTACATGGACCTAACGTCAAGCTCAGCCACCCTGAACGGGCTCGCGAGCAAAATTGAGATGATCAGCTGCAAACTTCGGGTGGAGCAACCCTGGCCAGGGTGCGGCTAAGGGTTGGATGTAGCGCCTTGTTAGAGCCGCATTATTCCGCTTGGAAGCAATTGTGTGGGCAGGTTCAGCGGGGGAAGCATTGATATATTGAGGCCTCTGAGATATTCGCCTTCAATTGTATTCTCGCGTTGAAGCAACTCTGACAGGTCCGCGATGCATTCGCTTATTGCCGACTGCATGAACCAAGTAGATAAAGCAGATTCCACTTCATAATAGGGTGCGTAGGAAAAGCCATTGTAATGTAGATTAAATGACCTCCACTGTTGGAAGTCGGCATGCCAATTGAATTGTGATGACGGTTTGTTTTGATGTAGCCACCAATATGCTTTAAGCAGTCCGCCTTCGGAATCGATCATGTTTTTGATATCTTCAGAAACGGTTTCGGGATGATGATGGAGCTGGTGGATTGGTCCTGCGATCGAGACTGCAAAGTGGGCGACGACGTCGCCGTCTGTCAATTGATCATCCCCAAAATCAAACTTGAATTCGCCGCGCGACTCTTCCTTTAGCTCTGTCAGTGTTACACACGAGATATACCTGATAAGTGGTGTCGACATCGCGGTCAACGCGTGCGCGATCTCGTGTTCAGCGACTATTTGTTTCATGGCTCTAACGTCAAGCTCAGCGACCCCGATCAGGCGCAAAATCTCTGGTGTGATTGTTTTTGAAATGCCCGATCAGTCGGATAAAGTCGGCGCGTGGCGGCTAGGGGTTCGCTGCAGCGCCTTGTTCACTTTATTAGAGATGCGGTTCGCGGAAAGAGTTGGGAAAATCCCCGTATGCTGGAGAATCTCTTCGCGTAGGTCGTTCTTGTACCATCGGGAACTTGGGAAAGCGCATCAGCAAACCCAATGTCTCCAAATGCCGCTAATAACAGCTTTAAATTAGAGTTATGAAGTTCGCTTGCGGCACCATCAAATGGCAACAAAGATGTCGTGGTCAAGAACATCTGTAGTGAAATGGGATCTCCTGAATATGCTTTCGTAAGAATGGGATCGTAGTCAAAGCCGTTCTTCTGCGCTATAGAATTTGCCTCACCTCCTCGAGGTGGATTCCGAGCATACCAGACTTCAAACGAAATCGGAGCGATAGGCTGATTTTGAGCGAAGACACTGCTGCTGATTAAAATTGCGGACCACAGTATAGAAGCTTTCATATTTTTGTATGCCGAACGTCAAGCTCAGCGACCCCGATCATTCGCACAAGCTCTGGAGCGATGTTTGTGGAAAAGCCGGTCGATCGTATGTGGTCGGCATGTCGCGGCGAGGGGTCCGCTGCAGTGCCTTGTTAGAATCTCAGGGCTGGTAGCGCGAGCCTGTAAAGTGGAGCTTCCATGCCATGAAGTTCGCTCACATCCTTGGGCCGGAGAGACACGCGGGATCGGCGGGGCGAAAGAAGGCCGTGATCGCGTGTTGTAGCCTGCTGGCTATTGACCTGTGGAGAATCGAAACCAGGCAAATCACACCCGAAGACGTCGGGTTTCAAACCGTGTAAAGCGACGTCCAATCAAGAAGAGTCACCCAACAAAAAGAAGCTTTCCACAAAGTGAACCTGCTTTGAGCGTTGAAGATCAGATCGGAGACTGTAGCTGGCCGGGGCCATCGACGAGCCCCCGTCCGAGGTCGTTAGATTGGTCGATCTTCAACGTTCAACCTTCCCGTCGGATAAGACATAATGCACTGCCTCGAGTCTCAAGCCGGGCAAATGCGGATAGGAGACTGAACCAGAAGTGTTCGCTGTAAGTGAAGGTTGTGGCGCTCCTTGCTACTCCAAGGAAAAACTCCCTGAAAATCATGCCCTGATTCAGAGACATCTCCGCGGTTTTATTCCACGTCAACGTTGACATCCTTCATAGGGGCTGCAGCACCTTGTTCGGTCCAATCGGATTTCAATCGTTACTTCGCGTCTGAGTAGGCATTGACTGCCTCTAGGATCTCATCCTTTTTATTCTCAACGAGCTTGTGTAGGGTGGCATTTGTTTTCTTGCCAACTTCCTGTTGTGTTGCGATCCACTTTTGCCCGGTTTTGCTCGAGAAGAATGCAACTAGGTCCTTCAACTCTTGTTCGGTGAATGAGTCGGAGAGAATTGTAGCAAACGACTTCGCCGCATCCCTCCATTGGAAAATCTTTTTTTCGTTTAGGTAAGTAATCAACGCTCTCTCTTCATCTGGAGAATAATTTGCGTTGGTTCGGGCAACTACTGATAAGTAGACAGCTTCTTCCGTATTTTTATCGACTCCGGTCAACACAAGTACTTCGTTCGACAGAGAGTCTTTCGAAGAAGCTTCGTCTGCTTTGACACCGCCGAGTGACAGGCAGATGATTGAGGTAACAGTGAGTAGGTTGCGTGTGTGTTTTGTGTTTTTCATAAATCTCAATAACCGAACGTGAAGTTCAGCGACCTGATCAGGCGAACAAGCTTTGGTGTGATGTTTTTGGAAAGGCCGGTTGGACGGATTAGGTCGGCACGTTACGGCTAGGGGTTCGCTCCAGCGCCTCGTTAGGTCTTATTTTTAATCTCTGTAGGTAATGATCTCAGAAAAAGTGATATTCGGGCGAGAACTCACTTCGATAAGTCTTTCCAGGAGGTAATCAAATGTCAGAGGCTCGGGACGCCACCAGGAGAATGGAGGAGGGTAAATCGCTCCGACCTGATACCTATGCTCAGCGAAATCTGGAATATCTCTGTGGATATATGCGAAGTCAGCTCCGTCCAGATTGACAGGTACGATTAGGTAAGGAATCAGTATGGCGAGAAATGTCTTCATTTGACCTAACGTCAAGCTCAGCGACCCCGATCAGGCGCACAAGCTCTGGTGTAATGTTTTGGAGAGGCCGGTCAGTCGAATAAAGTCGGCGTGTGGCGGCTAGGGGTTCGCTGCAGCGCCTGGTTCGGCCGGATCTGATGTCAGAATGAATCTGGTTGATCTGATGGTGCACTTCAAACTTGATACTATTCTCTTTGCAGAGAGGGGGGAGAGCGAATCGCGATAACCTTCGAGGGATGGTCGAAATATAAAACAAACGAGTTTGGGGGTGGATAAGTTCTGGACTCTTCTTTTCTAAACGACCAATAGGACAAATTGGTTTTACCATCTTCTGAGCAAAATGTCGACGTGGCGGGGCCGAGGATCTGATCAACCTGCTCTGAAGGCATGCCCACTTTTATAGAATTCCATTTTCCTATAAAGCCGCGTGATGCTCCTGTGGAATTTGAGGCGCAACTCGCAAGAAGCAATGGCGCAATTACATATATGACGCCTCGAATGAAATTCATAGATAATAGCCGGACGTAGCGCTCTGTGACCATGGCTAGGGATTCGCTACAGCGCCTTGTTCGGCCGCATCTTCAGAATGAATGTGGTTGATCTGGCTGGTGCACGTCAAACTGGATACTATTGATTATCTTTTGGACGACCTTGCTCATCACATGGCCCATCGAAAGTAATATTTCCATTCATATCATATAAACGAACCATGTGTGTTAGTTCTGAATGAGACTTGGGGACAAACAGGCGCTTTCGCAAGATGCCGTCCTCTACTCGAAAGAATACTGAAAACGATCTAGCTCCGTCACCACAATTGAGAAAGTATATGCTATATTTATCTTTGCCATACGCGCCAACACCTGATGCTGTTCCTAGCCATGTACCCAATCCGTCAAACGCATCAGGCGGAAAAACTGTTTTTCGACCGTCAATTATAATTGTGAGAGAAGAGATTTTTCCAAACAGCTCATATTCTTTCGTTTTTTCATATTCGATGCGAAGGGCAAATGGAAGTTGTCTGCTCCCATTAATCCATCCCCTCAAAACAAACTCTTCGATTCCGAAAGTCGCGTGGGATGAAAATGGAAAACTGCAGATAACGAATAGAAGGACGATGGCGATTTTCATTTTATAGCCGAACGTCAAGCTTAGCAACCCCGATCAATCGCACAAGCTCTGGTGTAATGTTTTTGGAAGGGCGGGTCGGTCGGATAAAGTCGGCGTGTCGCGGCTAGGGGTTCGCTGCAGCGCCTGGTTCGGCATTTTTGTTGAGGATGTAAGCCCAGACTCCAACGCAAATTCCTGACACGAACATCATCGAAAATGAGTGCACAGCAAACCGAGACGTCCAGTGCCATATCCATGCCGAGAAATCGCGTATCTGTCCGGCACCTGAAATAGTGGGCCACAGCTCCATACCCGTTGCCAATATAGCAGCGATAAAACCGCATGCGACACCGTAAACGATACCACGCAAAACAGATTTCCGTCGATTTAGGCGATCAACGGCTACTGGTAGAATATGTCCTATTATTACGCCAAGTGGGATAACGAACCAAGTTGAGATCACAACCGCGTATATTGCCACCATCAACACGCCGACTCCGAACCAATCTTCCTTAGCAGAATAGATCGAATAGACTATGACGGCCCATAAAAATGCCGTGCAAAGTCCGACTATTGCTCCGTTGAAGGGACGCCTCAGGCTTGGTGGCGCAGTTTTCATTTTGTAGCCGAACGTCAAGCTCAGCGACCCCGATCAGTCGCCCAAGCTCTAGTGTGATGATTTTGGAGAGGCCGGTCGGTCGGATGTAGTCGGCGCGTGGCGGCTAGGGATTCGCTGCAGCGCCTGGTTCGGCTCTTCTTAGAACGGCGGCGCAATCAGAATGGGAATGACCCAAAAATTCGCGCATGGCGCAGATATCGAACTCGAGCTTGGCTCTGCATAATGCATCAACAAATTCGTCTTTTTCGTCTTGAGTCCATGAATGCAACTCTTGTTGTAGTTCTGCGAGAGTGTATTTCGTGGAACCATCCATGATTCGCGAGACTTCTGCATTGGTCTTCCCCGCGAAATAGAATCGTTTCCATCTAGTTTCTCTAACGAGTGGCAAGCGTTTACCGTCGGTAAAAATGGCGGCGGGATACTCATTGCCAAATGTGTAAGCTATTGCCTCGGGTTTCATTTGTTGTTGCCGAACGCCAAGCTCAGTGACCCCGATCAGGCGTCCGAACGTCGGCTGTGCGGTGGCAGGGAAAGTGGACGGTCGTGAAAGCTGACGGGTGGCGGCTAGGGGTTCGCTGCAGAGCCTGGTTGGGCATTTTACTTTCCGTGAGAAATCCGAAGAATTTTTCCGGATCTGCGATCAATCTCTGCTTCGGCAGTTCCTCCAATCATCACATATCCGTCGGGAGCCTTGGTGAGTGAACCGGAAACATACCAGATGTTTCCAATGAGCTTTGTCTCAAATGGTTTTTGTTCTTCAATGTTTTTACTTCCGTAAATTGGCTTCCATACAGCCTCCGCAATTGTCGAAGCTGTATCTGAGTTCGGAACGTATCCAGCCGTAGGTCGATAACTGTGATTGATCGAGCATCCTTGAACATGGAGGGCGACGACGAAAAGAAACGCTGCTTTCATATGCCCAACGTCAAGCTCAGCGACCCCAATCAGGCGCACAAACTCTGGTTTGATGTTTTTTGCAGATGCCGGTTGGCCGGATAAAGTCGGCACGTCGCGGCTAGGGGTTCGCTGCAGCGCCTGATTCGGTTTGCTGTTCTGAGCTGCGGAAAGCGGAGGCTCTTTCGTCCATCCTTGCCTGTGCCTTCTCTTGGAATAGATGAAACCAACCTGGAAGCTGGTCCACCGATAACAATTCCCATGGCCATTCTCTATTGCCATCATGATTCCAAAAAATCAGCTCTCCTTCTATTCGGTATGTGTCATCTCTCCATGGAGCGCCCGGACGTAGTTGTGTCCTAATCAATCCATCCTGAACATCAACATAGGACATTGGCATTGGAGCATACCTGAGAGGATCTTCCTCGATTACGACTGCGCAGACGATGCGACCAGCATCCGGAAGAATCTCCATATATTCAGAGTGTTGCGGGAACGTTGGAGATTTTCGGGTCCAGCTTGTATGGGTGAGTGCCATCGTCTGTCTCTACGGAACGTCAAGCTCAGCGGCACTGATCAGTCGCACAAGCTCTGGAGTGATGTTCTTGGGAGTCCGGTCGGTCGGATGAGGTCGGCGCGTGACGGCTAGGGGTTCGCTCCAGCGCCTGGTTCGTGCTGTATTGGATATGGTTTAAGGGAAGCCTCGAAATTTCGGAGTTGCTTGCCGAAGACCGAATAGAGGCTTGTATCAATCTTGAAGATCGTTGCATTCGACCAATCTTTATCTCTGTAGTCCTTTCTGAAAATGAACTCCTGATGAGTAACGGCTTCGAATCCAGAGCTAGGCAGTCCCAAGCTTGCTCCAAAATACTCGTATTCCGGATATTCCAGGCGGTAGGCAATGGAATGAATTTCATGAATTCCTTTAACATGTAGTTTCTTCTTTATCAGATCAACGATAGAAGTCGGAAGTGAGACGGCCTGCGGTAGTGGATCGAGAATGTCTTCCGCATTGGCCTGTGTCCCAATAACTACGATGGCAAAGAGTAGTCGTATAAAATGCATGGATGATATGCCCGAACGTCAAGCTCAGCGACCCCAATCAGGCGCACAAGCTCTGGTGTGATGTTTTTCGAAGAGGCCGGTCGGTCGGATAAAGTCGGCACGTAGCGGCTAGGGGTTCGCTGCGGCGCCTGGTTCGGCCTTTTCTGCTACTTGGAAATATGCGGTATCTTTCACGACGCCACCAAAGGAGCGACCGTCAAGAGTGTATATAATGCCCAGACCTGCGCGGGGTGCAAGAGATGGAGTGATGAGATATGACGCGTGCCGTTCCGATAGTCGTAACTGATCGTTCTGTTTCAGAACGAAAATGTGACCAAGTTACGCGATTTTCGGGGATTCTCTGTTGATCGATCCAATATAGTTCCCGCTTGAGACGAGTTCAGCGATAATGGAGTTGTCTCGAATTGTGACGCTCGAAAAAAGCTTAGGCTCTTCCGAGATCAAGGAACTCAGTGTCGAAAATAGCAAAAACGCGGTGAACGATGTAGTTCTCATAATCGCCGAACGTCAAGCTCAGCGACCCCGATCAGGCGCACAAGCTCTGGTGTGATGTTCTTGGAGAGTCCGGTCGGTCGGATAAATTTGGCGTGTAACGGCTAAGGATTCGCTACAGCCCTCTGATAGCCTGCATCTGCATTCGCTATTTTGTAGGTCTTGTGATACATCTTTCTCTTTATTGGAACGCCAGTATCTAGTTGCTCCGATTCAAATAACTTTCTTAGGAGTTGAGATGCTGCCGTCCGAGCCATTGGGTCGGCTTGTAAAAGAGCATGCGAGAAAGCACTGTCTCCGGCAGACATTAGAAGGGTTCCAAGAATTTGGATTTGCATTTGGGATCCGATCCCGTATTTACCAATTGAGGCCGTAAATAAAGGAGTGATATAATTCGGATATCGATATCCATATGCAATGGCTTTCGCTACCGCGTATGGATAATTTGGGATATCTTTTTTGCTAGCCCGGCCCTCTTCTCCTGCAAATTGAATCGCCCAAGCTATACTGGTCTCTCTGGGTGACAGGTAGGGGTTTTCAGCTTCGACAGAAGAAACGGTCAGAACTGCAATTAGAGTCACAACGAACTTCATATTATAGGATAACGTCAAGCTCAGCGACTCCGAGCAGGCGCTCAAGCTCTGTGTGATGATTTGGGAAAGGCCGGTCGTTAGGTGAGGTCGGCATGTCGCGGCTATGGGTTCGCTTCAGCGTCTGGTTCGGTCTTTTTATGCACCGTGCCGATTCCTCGTCCGCCAAGAATAGTTTGAGAATCGCGGCGGGGCGTCAATCCTGGATCAATGCTATCATATAACCCCTGTATTTCATACTCACTTGATGATGGAAAGTCTAAAGACGAACTGCCTGATAGTCGTATGGTAAGTGTTCGTCCGCGATCTTTAGCAATTGAAAACTTAAAGTATCCATCTTGGTTGGTTGTGGCTTCAGCAATTATGACAGGCTGAGGAATTCCAACGATAAACATCGCCAGATTCGGATAGCTTCCCGGCGGTCGATATAAGTCTAATTGTTGTGTTGCAATTGGAGCGTGATTTCCAGGCTGAATGAGTCTTCCTGTGATTGACCTCTGCTTAGCCGTGGTGCACGAGACAAGCAGAATCATTGATAAGAATGGCAGTCCAAAAATGCGTGGCACAAATGTATTTCGTAATGACCGAACGTCAAGCTCAACGACCCCGATCAGGCGCACAAACTCTGGTGTGGTGTTTGTGGAAAGGCTGGTCGGTCGTAAAAAGTCGGCGCGTGGCGGCTAGGGTTCGCTGCAGCGCCTTGTTAGCCGTCGTCACTCATTTTCCGTAAGTCTTCAGACCGATACTCAATGTTGGCACGATCTCTGAGGCTCTTGAGAAGCTTGTCATAAGAAGGCTTTGAGGGATCGTCCTTGTGCAGCATATCTGTCAGTTGACGCATGACCTGAATAATCATGCTTTCGCGATGCTGATTCCAGAACTGTTCAATCGAAATATTCTGAGATTTCAGTGATGCATAGAATGCCTTCTCATCTCCGTTGTAATCGTTGTCGATTGCCAATTTTACACGTTCGTCGACCAACGAATCCGCCATAGTAAGTTGTCTCGCTTCAAACTCCTGCAGGAGTAATACGCGATCGATCCCGGAATAGAAACATTCCTCCAAAGTGCATGAAGCGGATTTGTAAACCGGATCACCGTTGACGTATGCAACTATTTCTTTCTCGGCGGCGGAGAGCGTTGTAAAAGCAGCGAAGACGATTAAAAGCTGAAAGAAACGTTTCATGGAATTTTCTGGGCTAACGTCAAGCTCAGCGACCCCGATCAGTCGCACAAGCTCTGGTGTGATGTTTTTGGAGAAGCCGGTCGGTCGGATGTGGTCGGCACGTCACGGCTAGGGGTTCGCTGCAGCGCTTGGTTCGGTCATTCATTGATCGGGTTTGCCTCTGGGATCAAGAAGGGAAATGCGATCAAGCGCCCGGCAGCTAGCGATACGAAAGCGCCAAAAGTTGATGCAATCACGTCATTCCAATCGAATGTCCGACGAGGTATCCACGGTTGAATAAACTCGTAAAAAAGCATCGCGAGTAAGATAAGCAGAATGAACCGTGTGTATGACTGGTGCGTGTATCTTCTACTGGCGAACAACAGTAGGAATGGCGCGAGAGCAGTAACAGAGAAATTCGGCAGAGATCCTTCAATTATGTTGGGTATCTTCGATATCCCTGGCGCCCGGTCAAAAAGCATTAGAGCAATGCTAAAACACGCTATTACGCCGTAACCCATGGCGGCTGTAGCGCTAATGACTTGCGGGAAATTCACAAGATGACCGAACGCCAAGCTCAGCTACCCCGAACGGGTGCACAAGCTCAGTGGTGAAGTGGATGGAAGAGCCGGACGGTCGTGAAAAACCGGCGTGTCGCGGCTAGGGGTTAGCTGCAGCGCCTTGTTAGGCCAATGGGCGAACGCTGCAATCTATAGGAACGCTCAATTCAGTGAGAATTATTCACCTGAAGTTTTCAAATTTTTGTTCTCAAGTCGAATCTCCGTGCTGAATGGCGAATTTGAAGAGAATGACCCTTTCGAGGAATTGAAATCATATTGAATATCTTCGATGGATCTTTGTTTGGTAGAAAATGTTGGCGCTTTCATGCTAGTATACAATCCTTTGTCCTGGACCATATCTTTGTAGCCTGTTCCTCGAGCATCAATAGACTGTCCGTCGAGTGTCGATGCGTAGGCGACAAAAGGGAATGAGATGCCGATTACAAAAGCGGCAGTAGGGAAGTGAAAAGTTGATTTCATATGATTTTATAATGGCCTAACAGTATATTAGAAGGAAGTTCTTTGAGGGGATAGGTGGATTTCCATCTATCACTGCAGATTTGGCTCGGAATTGTCATTGTTGCGGGTGGGCACTCCACGAGTGGGAATCCGAGTCCGATCAACGTGGATCGATCCGAAGGGAAATTTGAATTGGGAAGGGTCCATGACTGCTCGAACATCGGGATGCTGCCGCCCATGGTGGACGCATGGTTCGTTCCATCCGCAGCGCATGAATTACGAAGGATTTAGAGCGTCAATCACGTCTTCTGGCGAGTCAAAACGTGACTGAGATCAAGCAAAATCCTTCCAGAAAAATCAGCGTTGTCGAATGACCGCCCGGTGAACTGTCCTGACGCGGATAACCGGCCCGCCGGGTTCCTCCATTAAGCCTTCTTTCATCGCAGGAGGCCACACCCCTCCCCTTGCTCATTAAAGCTCAGATTGGGTGCGTGCAGGTCAAAACAGTTCGGTCATTCAGCCGGACTTGGTGACGCGAAGAACCAACTTGCGTGTCGCTGATTTCGTTGACCATACGACCGCACGTGCCATGAATTTCGCAGCTCCCCTACCCAGGCAATCCTCTTTGGCGGGGAGCACAATCACATCCGGGCGACGGGAAGCTCGGAGATCTCGGTGGTCCAATGGTTATCTCGGAACTCCGCGCGCAGTTTCCATGATTTGTCGAAATCCATGATGCCCCAGCACACCCGTCAATCGAGTGAATCCACTACGGCCACTCGTTCGGAGATGAGGCGCAGACCGACCCCAGCGACGTGGTCGCCGATCGAGCAATCGCACTGCGATCAAGGCGAAAAATGACGCTTGGGGATTCCCTGATTGCAGGTTCGCCGCCTCGAGGATCGAACTAGATCCAGTCATCGGCAAAGGCGGGATCAATCGAGTTGTAAATCACCGGAGGACTCCTCGACGGTCAGGCGACCCGCGGGAACTCGGGAATCTCGCAACGCGAGTCGAACTGCATCCCCGATATATTTCTGAACCGTCGTCCGCATGGGACGGGCTCCGAGAGTTTTGTGGATCCCGCGGCGAACGAGAAACTCGAAAGCGTCATCTGAGACGATCACGTCGAAACCACGTTTTCTTAACCGGGCGAGTTCCGAGTCGATAACCAGGCGCGCGATGTCGCGTTGGATATCTGGGGTTAAACTTCGGAAGACGATTTTCTCGTCGAAGCGACCGACCAACTCGGGGCGAAAGGCCCGGTGGAGTTCCGCGAGGACGGCGCGTTCCAGGGTAGCGAAGGGAAGTCGGGTTGGGCGAAGGAGGTTTTGGGAACCGATGTTGCTGGTGCAAACGATGACAAAACTCCGGAGGTCGTAGGTGCGGTGATCGGCCAGTGTGATGCGGGCGGCGTCGAGCATCTGGAGGAAGAGATCCCAGATGAGGCGATGGGATTTCTCGATCTCGTCGAAGAGGAGCACTCCCGATTGATTTCCGGCGAGGACATTGCCGAGTCGGCCGGTTCGCCCATTTTCGTCGCCCACAAAAAGCTTTACGCTGTCCTCGTGCTGAAACTCCGACATGTCGAAGCGGAATAGCGCGTCTCCGTCGTAGAGGTAGCGTGTAAATTCCAGAGTGAGCTGCGTTTTACCGACGCCGGTCGGTCCGAGGAACAGGAACGATCCGAGCGGCCTGTTATCGGGAGTGAGTCCGAGCTGGCCGCGTTCAAGGACTGAACAAACCCGGGCGATAACGTGGTCCTGACCCTTGATGCGAGCGCGCAGGTGCGGCTCGAGGCCATTGAGTTTCTCGACGACCGGTTGAAGAGATTCCTGGTTCATGAGGGTGACGATGATCTCGGTTTCGCGAAGCGTTTTTGGATCCACTGGCACGCGGCGTAGTCCGGTCGGATCTGGCGGAACCATCGGGGATATTGACCGTCGGGATTGAGCGGTGGGATGAGACGTTTGCGGAACGGCTTTTCGCAATGCCGGACGACGGCGGTAAACTTGGGAAGCTTTCGCAGAACGTGCGGTGCGAGATAGGGCTTGATGACCTTGCGGTAATTCGAAGAGCGGCGTCCGCCGGAGAATCCCCAGGATTTTTCGAGAACTTCTCGCTCGCCGATATTTTTTGAGGCGATTCGCGCGGAATCGTCATTGGCGCAGGTAAAGATGAGTTCGTTGCTGAGGTTGAGCATCAGCACCTCGGCGTAGCGTTTCTCGATGGCACCGAGGATGGACGTGTAGGCCTGGGTCGCGAGGACGATGGTCGCCTTTGCTTCGCGGATCACGCCGGCGGCACGGTGATCGGCAAAGGCAGATTCCGCGCCGGTGATGATCTCCTGACCCTCGTCGGCGAAGAGGATGATGAGGTTATCGGCCGCGCGATCCTCCGCCGACTTGTCGAATCGGCTCAGCGCGTGGAAATAAAACGAGAGTTTGAGGATCGTGTTGATGTAAAGCCGCTCCGACTGGAACTTCTGCGGCATCGCGAGGCAGACAATTTTTCCCGCATCGATCTCGGAAACAGAAAACGTCGGTTCGTTCGCGCAAAAGACCTCAGCGATTTCCGGATTCAGAAAATACGCGAGGTAAGTGCTGATCGTTCCCTGCACGCCGCCGAGCTGTTCGACGGGCTGACCGAGGTAACCGTCGCGAAATGCGACGAGCAGCTCGCGGGATCGCTGGTCGCCGCGCCGGGCAAGATTTTGAATTGTCGCTTCTGCGTCCTCGGAGTTGAGGAGCAGTTCGTGCAGGTTCGGAATGGTCACACACGCATCGATGTGACGAAGAATTTCAAACCCTGTTTGGATCGCGATTTGGGCCTTGGTCGGAAAAAACGGATTGTGGCCCCGGCCGCCAGTGAGCGAAGCGGCGGTGTCGACGATGACCTTTGCATAGGTCGAGGCGGGCACCTCGTCATTGCCGGTGATGTTGATCGTGTGGATCGGTCGCCAAAGTGCGTTCGCATCCTTCGGACGCGTTTGCAGAAGGATTAGGTCGTGGTTCCGGTCGAAATGCCCCGCCATGCGTTCGAGGATTTCCCAATAGAGACCTTTTTGATCAAGGCACAGACCGCCCCAGTCGGGGACGTTTTCGAAAATCTGATGCGTGATGGTATTGATTGCCGAAAGCGTTTTGCCCGATCCCGTCCGCCCGGTGATCAGCCACCCCCGAACAAAGTCTTCCTGTGACCACGACAGGCCCGCGAGCCGCAGAACGGGCCGACCGGTCTCGTCCGCCGCAAGAAGCGTCCACGTGCCAAAGACTGAACACGTTGCGATGACGGCCCAGGAAACTGGTGGAGGAAGCATCAGATACGCAGCGAGCGCTCCGGCTGCGCTCATCACAAACGTGAGGAGATCAATCGGCTTCATCGCGAACAGCAGGAGCAAACGTCTTCTCCAGAAAGTCGAAGAGGCGACGATCCGGATCCGTCAGGGTCTGCGTGTAACCTTTAAAATTCACCACGGTGACGGCATCACTCTCGGGCAGAACCTGGTGAGAGAATCCATCCACGTCGGCAGGACGAAACACGAGGTTCTGACACCGGACGAAGTCAGAGGGAATTCTGCTGACGGACGGTTGCGGTCTGTTGGTTGGGTAGTCGATGGGCATAAGATTGGAACACATGAAGGCGCAAAAACCGGCGATGCTGGTCGCGGTATTGGCGTTTCATTTTGAAAAGCAGGTGCTGGAGCTGACGGGTGGAATGCTGATCAATGGCGCGACGAGCTTTGCTGACGACTTTCGACGCTGGTGATGAGCGAAGTCCCATCAGGCGTCCGACGAAATGCACGTTGCGTGCAGTCGCCGTTGTCTGTCGGCGTGCAGCGATCGCGCGCTCGAGATCCACGATCCGACGGTGAAACTCGGTGAGTCGAATCGCTTCATGATTCTGCGCATTGCGCGCCGCCACAAGTTGGAGTGGATGCGTTTTTGGTGAGAACGTGAGCCGGTCACCGTCCAATCGTCGCGAGACGACACGCTGGACTTCCCCCGGAGTTTCCAGGATTCGCGACCAGCATTTGTTCTCTTCCTCGAAGCACTTCCGGAGGTAATCGAGCTGATTGCGATTTCCGGAGCGCGACGTGCGCGATGTGCTGCAGCCAACGTAAGCGCCTTTCGCGGTTCGCGGGCACAGCGCAACGTGTACGTGCAGGTGCTCGGTGTCGTGATGGATGCCGTAGGCGTAGCCAATCGAATCGTCGGCGTGGAAGCGGTCGGCAAATTTTCCGATTACCTTCTTCATCGTTGATTGAAGAACGCGATCCGGGTTGAGCCCCGCTCCGACGAGTCCATCGTGCAACGGCTGCGACATTGAGAAGACGAGCCGATGTTGAATCACGGGCGCGACGGATGAGGTTGGGAATCTTCGGAGATGGCGCGACCACGCTTCGGACAAACGGGATTTGCGTTGGGCGTTGGAAAGTTTGGACGGAGCCGTGCTGGTTCCATCGGGATTAAGCCGGACGAGGTCGTGAAAAAATCCACCGCAGTGAACCTGCCCGAGTGATTCCTTCGACGCGTAGTCGCCGAACTGACGAAGCTTGCGTCCGAGTCCAGCGACCGGGCCCAGGCGTTCGTTGGCGGCAGATTTCCGTCCGGACGTTTCGTCGAGATAGTCAAGATCGAGACGACTGCGCCACGTCGATTTGTGCGCGAGGATGACGCCGTTTTTCATACGAGGTCGTCGAGTCGCTCGAGAAAACGGTCGAGCTTGCGTTCAATGCGCTCAACCGCAGCCGGGTCGAGTTTGTCCTTCGTCGCCACGTGATAGATGACGGCTTCGAACGTCTGTGCCTTCGTGCGAAAGCCGAGCGCTTCGTGGAGAGCGACAAATCGCATCTTCGCCTCGATCGAGATGTCGAGGTCCAGGCGGGCGGTGCCGGGTTTTTCGTTACGTGCCACTGCGGTCCTCCGGTTGGTTGAGTAATTGAATCCCCGAAGCGTGCCTGACACGCGCAGGGCAGACGGGACGAGCGCAGCGAAGGGCCGTCCCGTGATTTCCCCCGGGGAAATCACTATCCTGCGTGTCAGGTGTTCGGGACGCGCGGTCGGCTGAGTAAGAAATGGCGGAAGATCGGCGCCGGATGGAGCCGCCGATGTGACGGATGCGACGAGCCCCGCGATCGCTTCCGTCACTTTGGCGGCCCGAGCGAGACTTCGCTTGCAGGTGGCGCGTGTTCCCGCCGATCCGTGCACGGTCGGTGGGATCTCGCGCGATCAGCCCGCCGGTGCGGCGGGCTGCGAGGAAGATCATCCGATTCACAGCCGAACTCCCTCCTTGAGCGAACGTGCTGGGAGATTGGCCCGACGTTCCGGTTCCAGCGTTCCTTTCGAGGAAACTTGCTTTGGTTCGAGCACCTGGTCGTGCCGTTCGCCGAGAACGAAGTCCGCCCCGCGCTGGGCTTGTGAGGCTGCGGAAACGATCAACCGGGGATCGTTCTCCAGATTCCGGATCCAGGAGTTGAGGTAGGCAGCCGAGTTTTCGAAGCGAACGCCGTCGAGAATTCCCGCTTCGTTCGAGAGAAACGAGGCACCAAGCTCCGCGATCAATTCCTCCTTCGCGTAGCGCTCCGAACCAAACTTTACCGGGCTCGTGACGCCTTCCCGGTCCAATCGCGAACCGTGACCGGTTGCGTGGATCGACTCATGAAAGAGGGTGTGGAAATAATCTTCGGCACTGTTGAACGTACGAGGAGATGGCATGCGGATCATGTCGTCCTTGGGCGAATAGAGAGCCGCGAATCCCGTATGCAGGACAGGACACACGTTGGCCGCTTTGACGATTTGCTCGGCCCGGTCGAGTCCAACGGGATTGTCCGGGGCCTCGGTCAACGCCGGCGGTTTGATCCCCGTGGTTTGTTCGATGTTAAAGACATTCGACCAGCGCAAGAGCGGGACGACTGCCTCGCGACCATCCGGGCGCAGCACGGGATTCCCGGCGGCATCTTTTTTTGGTAGCAGCTTGTGGTAAACGACTGGAAGTGACTTGGCTCCCTTGTTGACCGATCCGCCCAGATCCGTCGCCTGTTTGTAGGTCATCCAGTACGGTGATCCAAAGGCCGTCGAACCAAGAACGAGCGTATTGATTCCGCGATACTGCTTCCGCGATACGATGTTCTGAGCGCCTTGCCATGGCTTCTGCCACGGAACAGTGCCCCGTTTCAACTGCGCGAGGAATAGGTCGGTGATGACCTTGTAAATATCTTTCACAGTTCCACCTCCCGGCGGGCGGCCGCGATGGCGGATTGTGCTTCCTCGACCGTGATCGTGAACCGGACAACGAGGTGCTCGGCCAATGACTGACCATCGAGTTCACCGCTGAAGAGTGGAGTTTCGTCGGCTTCCTGACCGTGATCGATGGGAGCAAAGAAGAAGTCTTCGAGGAGGGTTTCGTGGAGGTCGCTCATGCTTCTAGAGTTTGAGTCCGGCGCGAATCCGCCGGGATTTTTCGAAAACGAGATCGTCGTTCCAGTCCTTGCGCGACGGGGATTCGGAGCTGATGCGGAACCCCTCCCAGTCGGTCGTTTCGTCCCAGGCTTTCTGCCAGCCACGCTCACCGGCCGAGTCGTTGTCTAGGGCAACCACGAACGACTGTCGGCGATCGAAAGCCCCGGCCATGAGATCGAGCGGCACAGTTGCTCCAGAACAACTCACGACAGCAAGCTCGCCGCCGGAGCCGCCGCGGAGGTCGAAATAACTCAACGCGTCGATCGGCGATTCCACGGCAACCACACGTTCCGCGGTTGCGAGGTCACCGACCGCAAACCACGCGGAGTTTTTGTTCCCGAGACAGGGACGAAAAGCGGATCGGTGCCGGGTGTCGCGAAGCGTCGCACCGCAAACCGTCCCGTCCGCTGAGCGGTGAAGGAAAACGAGACTCGGGTTGGGACGATGATCGTTCGAATAGATTGATCCTTCGGCGTAGAGGGCATCGACAAGGCCCTGAGAAATGAACCGTTTCTCGACGAGGTAGGCGCGTGCAATGGGCCAGTTCGTGTCGTCGCGAACGGCGTGGATCGATGCCAGCTCATCGAAGGACTTCCGAAGCGGCCGGGTGATGTTTCGCGTGCTGCGAGGTGAGATGTTTTTCCCCGGCACCCGGTCGGCAAGTGCGCGACACGCGTCCCGGAAGCTCGCTTTGGTGAGATGAATTTCGAGGTCGATGGCTCCGCCGCCTCCCAACCCCGCTTTGTTGTCGAACCACTGCGTCCCGGTGATGACGATGTTGTGCCCTTCGGATTTTGCCCGATAGGTCGAACCCTCGCGTCGCACTTCGAAACCGTGACGCTCCAGGACATCGGTGAGCGGAATATCGCGAACCACGTTGGCGAGATTGGCGAGGCTCATGATTTCTCCCGCACTCCGAGTTGACGGCGAAGCTCGTCGAATCGCCGAGTCACTTCCTCCGGACTCGGGGGTTCATCGGGCTCCGGTGAGCGACGAACTTTCTCATTCCTGGCAGCGGCTGCTGGGAGCTTCGGGTCTTCGTCCGGTGTGAACCCGAGCCGATTCTGGTGTTTTGCCAGCTCGGCGTGGAGTGCGAGCGCCCGGTCAATGTCCCCTCGCCTGACCGCGGACGCGATTTCGGTGCGCAGTTCGGCAATGCGGCGTTCGAGCACGATGGCCTGGGTGTCGGAGATCGAGTCGGGAGAAGATTTTCGAGCGCGATTGTACCTCGGCGATTGATCGTGTTGGCCGCGCTCGTCTCCCCTTTTCTTTAATCTCTTCTCGTTATTCTCTTTGGGTGAACGGTGGATCATCAGGGGAGTGACCCGCCCATCACCAGGCGGGGTGATCGGCAGTTCACCAGGGGGAGTGTTCCCGAGATCACCAGGGGAGGTGACCTCCAGTTCACCAGGGTTGCGGTCCCAATCGTTCGGACATCCCGGCTCCGAAACGGTCATCGAAAAGCTCGCATCGGCTTGGGACTGCATCCACGGATGCCAGAGAAATCGGTATTCGTTCGAACAATGTCCGCGGTGCGGTTGGCGGACATTGGTGACCGTGATGAGCCGATGCTCAGTCAACTCCGCGACAAGCCGAATCACGTAGCGCCGGGACACGTGAAGTTTTTCTGCGAGGTGCGCAAACGACGGCCAGGCGAAACCCTTACCGCCGGCGAAGTAGGTCAGGTGGGCGTAAAGTTTCTTCGCCTTGTCCGAAACTTCGGGCCGTTCTTCGAGCCACTGCGGCAGCCAGACGCCGTGGAACAGCCGGTGCGGATTGATAAATCGCGGGCTCGAATCTCGCGGGCGAGATCGAACCGGCCGGGGATCAGGAGGCAACGTTTTGCGCATCGCAAAAACCTCCTCGAATCGATTGTGACAACTTTTTGTGACAATCGGGGGAACGAGCGTTGGAAATCAGTAACTTACATCTGAAATTTCCCTCAATGCCATTGAGGCGCTCTACCAACTGAGCTAAGACCCCGCGAAAAGCTTGCTCTCCTGCGCGAAGCAGAATTTGCGAGTCGGGAGAATTACAACGCGAAGTCGACCCACGGCAAGCGACAATTCACGGTGCCCGTCGAACCATGAGTCCATCAGAAGGCTATCGGTATGACTGAAAAAACGCTGACGACCGTTGCCGAGTTCTGGGCGTCACGATTGGGCCTCCCGTCAGAAACGCTGTTTTCCGAACAACACTGCATCGTGCTGCACGGTGAGCATTTAAAAAACTACGATGGCGTCTTTATTATGTCCCGGAACGACGCGACCATTGTCTCGGTTCCAGATGATTGTCCGCACGACATCCGTGAGCTGCTCTCAGAACAGCCTCTTTCGACAGCAAATCTGATTTCGCGTCTTGGGTCATGCGAAGTTACAGTCGTGGGCCCAGCGTTGCTCAGCTATCCGGTCAAATCTCTCACGCTGAAGAATCCGGTGGGTCGCTCACTGACCCATCACGATACCGGTGCGGTCGGAATTCTGTGTCGTGCTTGTCCCGATAGCGAATGGGAACACGGCGGAAGTCGCGTAGGGCGATCACCGAGCTTCGGTGTCTTCGTTGGTGATGAGCTTGTCTCGTTAGCCGGATACGAGATTTTGGGTGGCCGAATAGCCCACATAGCCGTCATCACCCATCCGGCATTCCGAAGCCGAGGCTTCGGGAGAGCGGCCGTTTCCGAAATCGCCCGCCTGGCTCACGCGAATGATCTGATTCCCCAATTCCAGACATTGGGATCAAACGCCGCGGCGATTCAGATTGCCGGTTCGCTCGGATTTGAGCACTTCGCCACCTCGATTTCGATTCGATTTAATCGCAAGGCGAAGTGAGTCGAGAAGCGCCGGAGCTCCAAAATTTGAAAAACGCGTGCCTCCGGAGTGAAATCCTATTCCAAGGAACCGACGGGATGTGGGCACTCCATGCGAGAGTAACGAGATGAGTCTTCCGAATCGGAGAATGACCCCGCGCGAGATCTTCGGTGAAGAGCGAGCGGTTTGGATTGAATCTACCAGCGCGAGCCCCGCGACGGGTTGCCTCATCTTTTTGGACGCCGAACTCTACTTGGAACGAGTGGGCGCCGCTGCAATCCTCGACCAATTACGAGAGGATGGACGTCTTCCGCCGGTCGACGCCGTGTTTCTTTCCAGCCGCGACGCAGCCGCCCGACATCTTGACCTCACCTGCAATGCCGCATTTTCGCGAACGCTCGCGACGGAGTTCCCGCGCTGGATCGAGCAGACGACCCGAATCGGTTACGGCCATTATTTTCTCTGCGGACTCAGTTTGAGCGGACTGTGCGCGGCCTATACGGTATTGGAATATTCCGAGGTTTTTGCAGGCGCACTCTGTCAATCGCCTTCCGCATGGTGGAACGACGAATGGCTCGCCGCGTCGGTGGTGGGGCGGAGCCCCGGAACCGGACGTTTCTGGATGAGTGTTGGGGACGCCGAACGCGACATTAACGTGACGCATCCCCCGACCGGATTACGGCAGAAAACGTCCCAGGTCGCCAGCGTCCGTCGTCTCGCATCGGTCCTGCGCACTGCTGGCCATGTCATCCATTTTTCGGAATATCGAGGAGGGCATGATACCCGATGCTGGGCAGAAGAACTTCCCGCGGCTCTTAATTGGCTCCTTCAATCGACGGGACGGCAACGAGCTGGCCGTTCGACCGGCCCCGGTGATAAAAGCGACGAGTCATGCTGCGGGCGCTGATCTTCGATTTCGACGGACTGATTCCGGATCTGAAGGGCATTCGGTCCCACTCCAAACCGAGCGAATCTGCATGAAAAGTGATTATGCCCGGGCGGTCGAGATGCAGGACTATTACCGTCGACGCGCCCCGACCTACAATCAGTCGATGGGCGATGACGATCCTGCCGTCCATCCCGTCAGGGGGGATCCACCTTCGCTCTTGATCATCCAGCAAATGTCGTGCAAATGTTGAGCATGAAGATGATCGCATCACGTGAACTCTCGGCGCGGCCGGGAGCAGTTTGGAGCGCCCTTGCAAAGGAGGGGGCGGTGGTCGTCACCCGCGACGGACTGCCAATGGGAATCATCACGCCAACCAGTCCGGAAACCCTTCTCGAGGACATGCAAGAAATCGCGTTCGCAAAAGCTCGTCATGCGGTTCGAGCCATTCGCGAAGCTGCCGCCGCGAGTGGGACGGACGAAATGAGCATGGACGAGATCGGCTCGGAGATCAGTGAGGCCCGGAAAGCCTGCAAGCACTGAGCTGTTCCGTGGTTCCACTTCCCGAATGGGTCCTCGATACCAACGTCATCGTATCCGGACTGCTCTCGCCGACGAGTCCACCCGGGCGATTGATCGATGCAATCCTGGCCCGTCGACTCGCGATTGTCGTGGATGACCGGATCGTTCACGAGTACCGGGACGTTCTTGGTCGACCCAAATTCCGATTCAGCAAGGAACGGCTGAGAGCGTTTTTCGGGGTTTTTCCCTTTCAGAGTCACGTGAGCGCACCCGCGGTCGCGGGAATTGCCGCTTCCGATCCGGACGACACCGTGTTTCTTGAGGTCGCCGTTGCGTCTCCTCAACGGACACTCGTCACCGGAAACGTTAGACATTTCCCGAAAAAGGGACGCGGCGGCGTGCGGGTCGTTTCGCCGGGCGAAGCAGTGGAACTCCTGTTCGGTTGACCCGTCGAATCGTTCGGCAGCTCCGACTCGGGCACCGGACGGAATCTCAAGTTGGGCGCGCGAGGGCAATCACACGGGCACGGACCTCAGCGACTCTCTCCGCGAAAGAACGTGGCAGCTCTTCCGATTTGCAAGCGCCAGACATTAAATCTCTCGGTGAACCAGCGGTAGATTGAGGCACCGACCAGGGTGCCCAGTGCGACGGAGGTAATCACAAAAACCACCGTGATCATTCCATCGATCCCCGCGGCACGGTCACTCATCATTCTCGTCACACTCAGGAGCCCGAGTGCTCCCGGAACGAGCAGCCAGAAACTTGGAAGAAAAGTCACTGCGGCAGGCGGACCGCGAAATTTCATCTCGATGAGGTAAGCAATCGGAGTGGCCACCAAGGTGCCAAAAAACCCGCTGATCTCACTTCCAAACAAACCAACCGCCATTCGTTGGGCGGCAAAGGCCAAAAACAAAACAAGCAGCAACCACTGCAAGGAGTTTCGGGGACCCGAAAAGTGGAGATAGACCCCGAGCCCGAAAACAAGGACACCGGCCCACGGTGCCCATGGAATACTGACGTAGTGGCCTGTCGATTGCACAAGGTCCTCGGGAAAATACCCCGCCAGCGCGGCACCAATGCCCAATCCGAATGCGAGCAGGACCAATTGGACAAACCCCGAGATCAAACGACTCGCGCCGCTAACCATATCTCCGTAGGCCAATTCAACCATGCCCAGGGTGAGCATTCCTCCGGGGAGAAAAGTTACCAGCGGCGGAATCAGCACATTCAGTGGATCGATGGGGAGACCATGATGAATCGCCACAAAAACCAGCGCTGAGACAGCCGCAGCTGTCACCACGGGAAGTGGAACCGACAGGACACTTCGTCCGGTGTTCACGAGTTTGATCAGCCCGACCACCAAGCCCAGCACCGCCGCTGCTGCCAGATTGATGGCTGTCGGCATCAGAACAATCGCCAACCCCGTGCTCAAAATGGCATGGCCGAGAGCGATCCCCCAATTTCCGAAGCGCGCTTTTTGCCTTCGAATGGCAGCCAGACGTTGCAGTCCTTCCTTGGGATCGATCAGTCCCTCGAGTGCCTCATCACCGAGCGCATAAACGTCCGCCATTTGATCCAAACGAAGCGTCTGGGCCTGGCAGTCCGCCAAGGTCACCCTTTCTCCAGAGCTGTCGTGAAGGGAAATGAAGATTGCGGTGGGAAAAGCCACCACGCGGGATTTGCGCATGCCATAGGATGCAGCGATGCGGCGTAAGAGAAGTTCGACTTTGGCCGTTTGCTCTCCGCACGCGATGTATCCCTGACCAAGCCTGGATAGGAATTCGAGAAGCTCCGTCGCATCGTTGGTGGGCTGATTAACCCGCTGATCGGGCTTTGGGAATTCAGGAGTCAGCATAATAAGCCACCAGCTGGCCGCGTGACTGCCGTGGTTTCAGATTATGCAGAAGCCAGATCTGCAAACCCAAGCCTAAACGGGCCCGCTAGAACGACGTCCTTAATCGCACGTAAAACATGCCCACCGGCTCGTTTTCCACAGCATTCCCCGGATTCGCAATAATTTGGAATCCTGTCGTGAACTGCGTGTTCGCAGCGACCTGAAACCGATGAAAAATTTCAAGCGCTGTCTCATTCCGTGAGGTCGTGCGCTGAGGCACGGTCAAAGCAAATGCCGCCCCGGTGAGATCGTTGGTCCGTCCAAGGAGGCCACTGTAGCCGAGACCGATCTGGCCGTTGTGTTTGATGTTCAGGATGCGGCCATCGTTGTAGGAATAGCGGGCAAAGGCCTGAAGATTCGGCGTCAGATTTTGATCGGCAATAAAGGTAAAACCATAGCTGGAGGGCAGCCCGTCCCTCCCACGCGCATCCATGTGCCAGAGGCCAAAGGCGTATCGCCCCTCACCCAGAGGTTCAAAGGTCGGCGTGTAGCCGACCTCCGCCATGCTGAAAAAATCGCCTTCGTCGAAAACCGTATCGATCCCCGCGTCGGTGGTAAGGCTATAGGCATTCACTGCGCCGGCCGTTAGATAAAACTGGTCGGTCGGCCGGATCGAAAACCCGAGCATCGGGCCATGCCCAGGGAAAGGAATGGCCGCGTTGGCCGAAAAATTCCGGTTGATGAAGGAATTGTTCACGTTTTGCAGCCAGTGTGCACCCATGTAGTCCGAGATATCGGCCCGCCCGAACAGGACCCGCAGCCGCCCATCGAAAAATCGTTGAATCCAATAAGCATCCCGGATCACCCAGCCCCGCGCGTTGAACGCGTTGGTGGGGGCCACGATGGTTCCTTCTTTTGGTCCCACATCAGAGGAGGGCTGGGACCCGATGGCATAGCGGTATTCTCCCGTGAAAACCAGTCGCCCCGGGTTTTCTGAACCCCTCCCAAGCAGTGTCCACGATGACATGAAATCCAAATCACCGGCTGATCCGGATCGTGAACTCTGCCCGCCCATCGGCTGCAAAAAGAGCATCGTGTTCGCGACGCCCAACCGGAGGCCGGTCTTTTGATAGAGATCCTCCAGAGGGTCCGTAAGGTACAGCAATGGACTCCTGATGCCGGTTTCTTCGAGATAACCTTCCTGGTCTGGAGCATAGATCTCATCGAGCTCAGTGGTGGTTACCGTTGTGGCTTCGCCGGGCGAGAGGTCGGAATCCAGGTTCGAGGACTCGATTTCCCGCAGCGTCGGACCTTCATTAGCGGACGCTTGCTCAAGTTCCTCCGCCTCTTCCCGGCCATTTTCTGCCATCGCTGGCAGAGAAACGACGAGCAGCAAGAGCCAACCAACGGCGTTACTCTTTGCAACCCTCATGGCAGCACTAAGTCGTTTGTTTGTTCGACTTCGAGCACAGTTCGTCTTCCTCGGGAATTTCGCCAGGGCGATAGTCGGGAAGTTTGCCGCACGGGAAGATCGCGAGAAGGGACAGCGACCCAAGCACAAAGAATGCAACCTGGAGAGCGCGCAGACGGGCGGCTTCGTTGACCGCCAGTGCGCTTTCAATTTGTTCGGGCGTGGCGGTGGTCTCCTTCAATCGCTGGGCCAGTCGTTCATTGCTCAGGAAGTTGATGTTGTCCAAGTCGAGTTGGGACGTCATTTCCTCGGTGAGGACCGGGTTGGCGGTGATCGCTTTCATGACCCCTGCACTCAGAACGCCAACCACGATCGCTCCCATGAGAGCGGTTCCCACGGAGGCTGCAAGGTTGTTCGCCGTCCCACGGATCGATCCCACATCAGCTGCGAGCTCCTTTGGCGAGGAAGTTACCAGGACGTTAAAGAGCAGGGTGACAAGGGCTCCCTGTCCGATGCCAAAGGTCACCAAGCCGAGCAAGACAGGAATGGAACTCCAGTTATTGGTCACCACGAAGGTGAGCCAGAAGGCCCCGGCAGCAGCGAGGATAAATCCATAACGCGCAATCTGTTTGGGCGAGAATCGGTCATAAAGTTTGACCACTAAAAATGCCGTGAAGAAGACCGAAAGGTTAAACGGCATCATTGCAATCGCGGTGTCAAAGGCACTCCGTCCCTGCACGATCTGAATATATAGGGGCACCGAAAAATTGAGGGCCGCCTCCATGCCGACAATTGTAAACATAGCCAGCACGGCAGCACGCTCTTTGGGTGAATCAATGACCTCCATGGCAAACAGCGGCGTCTTGCCACTCAACTCGCGTTTGCGAGTCCAAACCAAAAACGCGGAGATAAAGATGATTCCCACACCAATCAAAAGAGGGGCTGGGGAAATTCCCAGCACATCCATGGGGGCATTGGGTCCCGCGAGGAGAAGCCCCCAACTGCGGATATTGTTCACGCCGAGGGTCAGGATGATGATGCCGCAGGCAGCCAGGATTACGCCGACAATATCAATTTTGACCTCTGGGCGGGCGTGTGAGGGTTTGAGCTGGAAGCTCAGGACAAGAATCGCAAGGGCATGAATGAGCAGCAGACCAAAGGCGACCCGCCATCCCACAAAACGTTCAAGGGAACCAATGATCAAAAATGCCAGCACGCCAGCAATGGCTCGGGCTGATCCCAAAAATCCGACGGCCTTGGCCTGTTGTTCTCCGTGATAATGATTGGCAATCAAGACAACCAATGTCGGCACCAAAGCCGCGCCGGCCAGACCGGCGAGCGCCTGCCCGAGCAGGAGGAACTTTGCCGACGGACTGAAGACCACCAACAGCAAAGCGACAAAAAACAGAGCCACTGAGACCTGGAAAAAGATTTTCGATCCAAATCGCTGTCCCAACTTCGCTCCCAGGAGCACAAAGCCCGAGACGCACATGGAATACATGATAATGGCCGTTCCGATCGTCGTCGGTGGAACACCAAAAGACTCCACCATGCCGCCCATCGATACGGGAAGAGCGGCCACGTTGAAGGACATCAGGGCTTGCCCCATGGCAATCACGATCATCGGAAGCCATGGGTCTCGGGCGGTATTTCCAGCGTTCATCGTTTGTTTTTTCCAGTTTTTGAGGCGAGTCGTCAGACTTGAGGTTTGGAGACAAAGAGGTCCATGCCAAGCTGCTGGGAGAGGAATTTTGCCGCGAGCTGGCCTTTGACGCTGTTGCCAGCTTTGTCGAGAAGCGGAGCAAAGGTTCCCAACCCGCCTTTGCCCGGCGACACGGCCAGAATGCCTCCGCCAATCCCGCTTTTTCCCGGGAGGCCGATGTCGTAGAGCCAATCTCCCGAGGTGTCGTAAAGGCCGGCCGTCGCCATCACTGCGAGAGCATAATGACAGACCGAGGCATCCACCACCCGCTCCTTGGTGATGGGGTTTATTCCACCATCGGCCAGGGTCGCGGCCATCGTTGCAAGGTCCAGAGCGGTCACATTCAGCGAGCACTGCCGGGTGTAGAGATCCACTGCGGCCATCGGGTCGTCGTAGATGGCCCCCAGACTCTGCAACATCATGGCGAGGCTGCGATTTCGAAAATTGGTTGCTTGAGCCGACTCAAGCACCTCGTCGTTCATCGGCAACGTCCTTCCCGCAAAGCGCGAGAGCCCGGAATGAATGAAATTCCACTTGTCCTCGTGGGTCGCTCCAGGAACGAGGCTTGTTGTAGCGATGGCCCCCGAGTTCACCATCGGATTCGTTCGCCCGTTCGAACTGCGTTCGACACCGGTGACCGAATTGAACGGATATCCCGTGGCGTTCACGCCGATCTTTGCGCGCGCTTCCTCGACCCCGACGACTTCGCAGACGAGAGCGAACACAAAGGGTTTCGAGACGCTCATGATGGAGAAGGGATGCCGGGCATCGCCGACCTCGTAGACATTGCCCGACGCACCAACGACGGCTAAACCAAACAGTTCCGGCGACACCTCGGACAGCGCCGGGTAAACCTGGGAATTCTGGCCCGATTGATCGGATGAAAAAAGCGAGTGTGCCTCTTCGAGAAGCGCTTGCACTTGCTCGGGGCTTGGAAGCGTCCCGGTGGAAACGTATCCCGGACGCCCCGACACGGAGGTTTCTATCGCGCCGCCACGACGATCATCGTTCATGGTCCGCGACTGTTTCTGAACCGCCCATCAACATCAAAGATTTCACGGTGAAATGTTTTCCGGCCGACTCAGTCGATGTCTTTTGCGTCGGCGCTCGATCGCCAATACGGCGTTCCGACCGGCGGCCGTCAGACAGCGAAACGCAGCAGGGCAACGAGCGGGGTGTCGGAGGGCAAATCCTGCGCCCGGACGGAAATCACACGACCGCCTTGAGCGAGCACGCGGCTGGCGATTTCATCGGTCACGCCGTAGTCGGGGAACTGTCCCTCGCTTGCTGGGACGACTTCTCCGGTGGTTTCGTCCACGTTTCCGGGGACGAAAATTTCCATGTCCACGATGAGAGTATCGACGGCGCCAAAGGTCGCGGCTTTTGCGGCGTGTTCAATCGATGTGGCGGTGCGGTTGGCCGCCTTGCGTTCTTCGGCGAGGGCGAGAAGTTGTTTCAGTTCCGCACCGTGCGTCGCGTCAAGGAGCGGCCGGATCGCATCTGCCATTTCGGGTAGCGGGAAAACTTCCGGGCTTTCCCCAAGACCCTCTTCGGCGAGGTGCGGGTAGCTGTTTACCGAGCGGTAAATTGCGCCGATGGTTGGATCGGCCACAAGAAAGAGGGGCGAGTCACGACCGACGAGGACTTCGCGGAGGGCACGGTCCACGATCCGGCAATATTGCGCCAGGCGGGCGCGTTGAGCGGCACTGCCATCCGAGCGACGGCTCTGCGTCGAGACCGCGAGGGATCCAACGCGCGCAGCATCCGCCGCACTTTTCGGAAGGCTGTCGATCTGAACTTCCGCCAAAGCTTGTCCGGGCTGGAGTTCGTAAAGGTTTACGCTGTTGACGGCGAGCGCGAGGACAAAGGAATGGTGACAAAATGCCGAAGCTCGCAGGAGTTGCTTGAGGAAAAACCGGTCGCCCACCACCACCGATGCAGCAAGTTCATTGGGCAGACGAAAGGTCCAGATGTGCTCCGGTGTGGCGAGGACAACGAGGCTGTTCGCCTGGAAGTTCCAGAAATTATCGTCCTCAGCCACATCGAGCAGGAGATCTTCGATTGGCCAGATGGTGCGTTTATCAATGCCTCGATCTTCGAGCGCCTGAATGGCTTCTTTAACTAAGTTTCCGAAGAGAATGCGACAGCCCGCGAGCCCACCATCCACTTTGCAAGTCGGCAGGGAAATGGAAACGCTGGCGGGGTGGCGAATCTGGGAAAGCGAAAGAATTTCGGAGCGGCCAGGGAGGTCGATGTGCAACATAATTTCTGGCGCGGAGAGCTAGCGAGCCCATTTCCAAAAGACGAGCTTTATTTCCTTGCAGCTTTCCGGTTTTCCTAAAATTAATTACACTGCCAGCTCCGTCCGCGCACCTCAGGTGAACCACAATGACCCCGAATCTGAGCAACCTCCAATACGACATCCCGGCGGCGGCAGGTTGGTTTTCATCCATTGCGGGTGTCCTTGCCGGATTTGCTCTCCTCTCGATCCTCATTCCGCTGGATCACGAGGCAAAAAAAGAGTCTGAGAGCCGATCGGTCGAGGCGGTGATCGCATTCACGTGTGCGTTCTTTTCGCTGCTGATTCTTGCCTTCAGTTATGCCGTATTGTCCGGTCGCATCGGGGATGGTCCGGTGCAAGGTGTTGCAACTTATGAGCAGCTTCTCAATGGATCGGCGCTCGGGTTATCGACGCTGCTGCTTCTTTTCGGCTTACACGCAATTCTCCTGTCTTATGGATCAAATCGGATCGTCTTTCGACCTGCGCGGGGGTTGATCACGCGTGTCACCCGCACGCTCGGTCCTATTATTATCCTAAGCTTTCAGTTTAGCAGTTCTCTCGAT
The DNA here is from genome assembly GCA_041748215.1 of Chthoniobacterales bacterium. Taxonomy (GTDB): domain Bacteria; phylum Verrucomicrobiota; class Verrucomicrobiia; order Chthoniobacterales; family JAATET01; genus JBGTDR01. The sequence goes on along the minus strand of JBGTDR010000210.1, from coordinate 6,487 downwards.
GTGGAAGCCTATCGCGCGAGGACTCTTGGGCAGAATTACGCATCCGCGTCATGGCTCGGACTTCCGGTGGGAATCTTGATAAACCTTGTTATTATTCTCTCCGCCATCTTCATCCTTATCGTTCTTTCACTCCTTCATAAGTCACTGCCTCAGCGTCCTGGGATTCAGTGTTTGGTCGGTGAGCTGGTATTGTTCTACACGGTCTTTGTTGCGGTTTTCTGCTCATTGATCCTACCCCTTCTGCCAGAGCGAGTTCTCGTTATGGCCGGACTCGAACACGGTCTTGTTGCGATCACGGCGTTTGCGGTGATTGCGGTGGCGATAGCCGGCATGATGGATCGGGGGTCACCGGAAGACCTTCCCGCCACGTCGTGAACAGGCCTTCATTAACGCTATGAACTCCGCCCGACCAACCCATCAGTTGCCAGAGCGAGAGCAGATCAACGCTACTCAATGCCCGAAGGAGTTGGAAACCGCGGTGTTTGCGCAAATGGAGCGAATCACGGTATGTCGGCTTTTTAAACGTTCGGCACAGCTCCAAAAATTGCTCGGTTTCCTCGTTCGGGAAACCCTTGCCGGGCGAGGTCAGGACCTCAGCCAATACGTGATTGGAACCAAGCTTTTCGCGATCGCCGCGTTTGATCCGGAGGAGAGCACACTCGTGCGAGCCCACGCCCGGCGGCTCCGCAAAGCCCTGGTCGAATACTACATGGACGAGGGTGCGGATGACCCGGTCCACATCGCGATCGACCCGGGGTCCTACATGACAAGATTTCAATTCCGGGCAGTAAAAGGGTCGGAGCAGAAGTTCCCCGTGAAGGGCATCGGAAACCGGGACCTTCCGACCGTGGCCATATTCGAGCCGAATGGATTTAACCTCGACGGCGCCTGGGTCAATGTCCCAACGCTCATTGCCGAAGAGCTCTGCATCCAGTTGGCAGACCAGGATTGCCTCCGTTTATTGGGACCACTGTGTCAGGTCGAGGCGGGCACCCGAAGTCCGCGCCCTCTCGCGCTGGCGCGGAAATATGGGGCTGACTTCTTATTGGACGGAGGGGTCGAGCGCACGAACGGCAAGCTGATCGTGCGCTTTCTCCTTCGCACCACCGAAAGTTCCGAAGTGATCTGGCACCGCCGCATTGTTTTTGATGAATCCGAGCCCCGGGTCGCCATTGAGACCATGGTCACGGCAAGCATGCTTAACGAAATCGCCAATGACTATGGAGTGATCCCCGCCTACGTCTGCGAACAAGCCCGCCAAAAACCGACGCGGTCACTCAACCTGAACGAGGCCATTCTGGTGGCTCGGGAATTCCAGCGTTCATTCACGGAGGACGCCTTCAACAAGGGACGTGAGGCGTTGCGCCATGCGATCGACAAAGAACCCCGGTCAGGAAGTTTGCACGGAGCCCTCGCGATCCTCCTGTTCGGGGGCTATTGCGAGCCATTCACCCGGGGCGAGACGCTTCTGCCCGAGCTCCAGTCGGCAGCGGAGATAGCCTTCCGGTTGAGCCCCACCGCCCCATGGAGCCGCGCGGCAGCTTGCATGGCGCCGCTATTGGCCAAGGATTATGCAAAGCTGGAATGCCGCGCGAACGCGATATCGCACGCCTCCGGATTTCCCCGGCACGTCAGCGCGATCGTCGGTTGCATCATGATTTACGGCGGAGTCCGGGTGCGCAACGCCTCCCGACTGATCCAGGCCTCCATAGATCAAAACCCTCATTACCCCCGGGTCCTGAATTTTGCCCTCGCTCTGACATGCCTGAAAGAGAAGCGATGGAAACGAATGAACCAATACGCTGACGAATATGACTGCCCGTCGGACTGGGGCTATCACCTCGTGAGGCTGCTTGCCGTGTTGGGGCTCGACCAGACCGAAGAGGTCGACTCCCGTTGGTGTTCGCTGCTGGAGGTTTTCCCTGATTTCGAACGTCGAGGTCTGAATCACATGAGCAGATTTCTGCACCCGGACTATGTCGATGCGACAAGAGACTTGCTTGTCGGCAGCGGCCTGTTGGACGGAGAAAAAATCCGGGACCGCGTCGGATTGGTTTCATGTGTCACTCGGCCGTCCTTAAGCTGAGCTATCAAGCCAGCTTCACCACCTGGAATGGCAGTGGAAGCGCCATCGCTGAGAGCAGGAAGTTCGTCCGCAGATTGCGCTGATTCGCACAGATTTTTCTGAATTTCGGAGTTCCACATGGGTCCGGATCTTTTTCCGATTTCGGAAACGACACAGTGCGCTGGCATGGGGACGAAGCGTGCGAGGTCAGCTCGCTGGTTCCTCGAGCGGATTCCAGACCCGGGTAAAGCCGAAATCTTGAAAGTCCTTCACGTTGATGGTTGCCAGTTCCTCGACGCCGTGGGCGCGCAGAGTCTCCGCCAGGCGGGCGTCGTAAATGCGTCTGCGAGCAAAGTTGGGAGCGGCCGCCGCTGCCCAGACCTTTTCCATCAGGCCTCCGGGATAATCGATAAGTTCCCAGTGAGGGTGGCGGCGCAGGCGCTGAACGACGTCGACCGCGGCAGGGCCGTCGAGCGGGCTCTCCAGCAGGACGGCATTGCGCAGCAGGCCATAAAGTTCAACGAGGTTCAATTCGCACAGGACCAGATGCGGGTTCTTCGATTGCCCGCCGATCCAAGCCGCCGCCGCCGGATGAGCGACGTGGTCCCGGTTCAACCACGCGAACAGGATATTGGTGTCCACCGCGGTCATGACGGCGTCGCGTGGCGCGGGGTATAGTCCGCTTCGTTCGCCAGCAAACGCCATTCGTCAACGTCGATGGGGCAACGCATCCCGAGATTCATGGGTTGGGGTGGTTCCCAGGATTCAGCCGAGCGCGGCGGATATGCCGGCACTGTCCGCTCGAGGCTGCGACGAATCACCTCGGCAAAACTCATCTGATATTCGGCGGCAATGCGTTTCGCCTCCTTGTAAAGATGATCCGGAATCTGAATCTGGGTTTTTACCATGATGGCAAAATGCCAGCGGCGGGCGGCGGAGTCAACCCGGGAGCTGCGTGCAGGGGAGGCCGTTGATCCGCAGATTGCGCCGATTCGCACAGATTTTTTTTCTTTGGAACGGTGGCCGTGGCCGAACGAGTCGATTAATCGAGCCGGTAACGAGCTGGTGGTTGACCCGGCCCGCAGATACAAACGCCAACGCATGCTGCGGGCGCTGATTTTTGATTTCGACGGGCTGATCCTTGATACGGAAACGCCGGAGTTCCGCGCGTGGCAGCAGATTTACCGGCTTCACGGCACCGAGCTGGCGCTCGAAGACTGGCTTCCCTGCATCGGCACCGGATCTATCTTCGATCCGCACCAGCACATGGAAACCTTGATTGGTCGCTCGCTGAATCGGGACGAAGTTGCCGTGGCGAAGGGAGTTTTTATCCGGGAACTGATCGCGCGCGAAACGCTTCGACCGGGTGTCCTCGCAACGTTGGAAACGGCACGTGAACGCGATTTGCGAATCGGATTGGCCTCCAGTTCGTCGCGCGATTGGGTCGAGCCGCACCTGCATCGTCTCGGGATCGCAGCGTTCTTCGAGACACTTCAAACGGGTGATCTGGTTCAAAAAGTGAAACCTCATCCGGAGCTTTACCAACGGGCGGTCGCTGCGCTGGGAGTTTTGCCAAGCGAGGCCGTTGCGTTGGAAGATTCGCTGAATGGCCTGCGTGCAGCGCGAACCGCCGGCATCTTCACGATCGTGATCCCCAACGAGATGACACGCCACCTCGACCTGACCGAAGCGGACCTGCTTCTCGAATCCCTGGAGGACCTGGACCTGGCGACCTTACCTTTTGGACATAATTAACGGAATTTTGAGAATTTCCTGAGGGGTCTCAACTTCCGCTGGAGAACATGGTCCTTTTTCGAACGAACACGCTGAACGCACGACAATCGTTTGGAGTCGCCTCTTCGTTCCACTTTTCGCCGTGATCGATGACCTCTTGGCTGCCGCCAGGAGGTGAGAATTCTCCATGGTTCGCGTGGCTTCGCTGACGGCTTCCCTTTTCTCCACCTCTGACGCATTATCGCGCAGTTTGCTAATCCCAAACGTCCCCCGCCCCAAACTGTTGACCTCCGACTACGTAAGAGATTTTGCGGGTCGATATCCGTTTGCCCAGCTTCGGCTTCGCATCGGTAGTCGGCGGCGAACCATAGCTTGGCTTCGAGGCCAATGGTGGCCGTCATGAATCTCGCCATACGCGGCATCGAGGCCATCATCGGACCACGGCACGCCGACACCTTCCGTCGCGACCTCCTCGCGAACCCGCTCTTCGACGACTCCGACACTGCGTTGCGCGCTAGCGGGTATCTTCATCGCGAAGCCAAGCCGCAGGTCATGAGGAGCAAAGCGAAGGATACTTTCCGCAAGTGCGACGACCATGTCTGAAACCCCTGAACAACGCGCCCGCCTGCGGATCGACGCTCAACTGAGCGCTGCAGGCTGGACCATTCAGGACATCGCCGCTCTCAATCTATCCGCCTCCCGTGGAGTCGCCGTCCGGGAGGTGCCGCTCAAGTTCGGTCGCTGCGACTACCTGCTTCTCGTCGATCGCAAACCGGTTGGCGTGGTCGAGGCCAAGAAGGAAGGCACGACCCTCTCCGCCGTCGCCGAGCAATCGGGTCACTACGCGGAGAATCTTCCCGACTTCCTCGCGAAGCTCACGTCGGGCCGGCTGCATTTTCTCTACGAATCCACCGGTGTGGAAACCTTCTTCCGCGACGAGCGCGACCCGCACCCCCGCTCCCGGCCGGTCTTTGCGTTTCACCGACCCGAGACTCTCGCCGAGTGGCTCACCGAGCCCGACACCCTCCGCACCCGTCTCGCGCAGATGCCCTTTGCGCACCCGCTCGCCGCGACCGGCATGCGCGACTGCCAGGTCGAGGCCATCACGAAGCTCGAGCAATCCTTCGCCGATGCCCGCCCGCGAGCCCTCATCCAGATGGCCACCGGTGCGGGCAAGACCTTCACCGCCTGCGCCGCCACCTATCGCCTCATCAAGCACGCCGGGGCCCGCCGCGTCCTCTTCCTCGTCGATCGCTCCAGCCTCGGCACCCAGGCACGCGACGAATTCCACAAATTCATCACCCCCGACGACGGCCGGAAATTCACCAACCTCTACAACGTCCAGCACCTCACCTCGAATCACTTCGACCCCGTCTGCCGCGTCACCATCTGCACCATCCAGCGGCTCTACTCCATGCTCCGCGGCGATGCCGATCTGGACGGAGATCTCGACGAGACTTCCGCCGCCAAGCTCGACGACGGTCGGCCCAAGGATGTCGCCTACAACCCGACGATCCCCATCGAGTTCTTCGACTTCGTCATCACCGACGAATGCCACCGCTCCATCTACAATCTCTGGCGGCAGGTGCTCGAATATTTTGACGCCTTCCTCATCGGCCTCACCGCCACGCCCGCGCTCCAGACCATCGCCTTCTTCCAGCAGAATCTCGTGATGGAATACGGTCACGAGCGCGCCGTCGCCGATGGCGTGAATGTCGGCTACGACGTCTATCGCATCGCCACCGAGGTCACCGCTCAGGGCGGCCGGGTCGCCAAGGGCTTCGTCGTCGATAAACGCAGCCGCGCCACCCGCAGTCGGCGCCAGCAGCTCCTCGACGAAGACCTCGCCTACGCCGCGCCCGAGCTCGATCGCTCCGTCGTCGTCCCCTCGCAGATCCGCACCGTGCTCCAGGCCTACAAGGACGCCCTCGACACCGAGTTATTCCCCGGGCGCACCCTCGTGCCGAAGACCCTCATCTTCGCCAAGGACGACTCCCACGCCGAGGACATCGTCCACCTCGTCCGCGAAGTCTTCGGGCGCGGCAACGACTTCGCCAAAAAGATCACCTACCGCGCCAAGCACGCGGAGACCGGCCAGCCCGCCGATTGCCTCCAGCTCATCCGCGAGTTCCGCCTCTCCCCCCAGCTCCGCATCGCCGTGACCGTGGACATGATCGCCACGGGCACCGACATCAAGCCGCTGGAGGTGCTCCTCTTCCTGCGCGACGTCCGCAGCCGCGTTTATTTCGAGCAAATGAAAGGCCGCGGCACTCGCACGCTCACCCCGAGCGAGATGCAGGCCGTCTCCGGCGAAGACGCGCGGACGAAGGACCACTTCGTCATCGTCGATGCCGTCGGCGTCTGCGATAGCGACAAGACGGAGTCCCGCCCGCTCGAGCGCCTGCCCAACCTCGGCCTGGAGAAAATGCTCAAGCAGGTCGCGTTCGGCGATCACAGCGAAGACACGCTCACCTCCCTCGCCAGCCGCCTCGCCCGGCTCGACCGCGCCATCACTGCACCGCGGCGCGCGGAACTCGCCCAGCTCGCCGGCGGCAAGACCCTCGCCGAACTCTCCGCCGCCCTGCTGCGCGCCTTCGATCCCGATGTCATCGCGGAGAAGGCCACCGGCATCCCGGGCGCCAGCCCGGACGAAGTCGATCCCGCCCTCTTCGAGCGCACCCGCGCCCA
>JBGTDR010000209.1:0-34267 GCA_041748215.1 Chthoniobacterales bacterium | reverse complement strand
GATCGTCGTCTATGGCTCGGGCGGCGTTCGATCCGCCCGCCTCGCCGATGCGCTGCGCAAGCGCGGATTTTCCAACGTGCGCAATCTCGAGGGATCGCTGTTCGCCTGGGCCAACGAAGGTCGCCCGATTTTCCAAGGGACAAAACCGGCGACGCAAGTGCATCCCTACGACTGGCTCTGGGGCAAAATGCTGAGGGCCGAACTGCACGGCGGACGGGCGGACTAATTTCCGCGTCGCACGCGCGCCGAGATTGGACGACTCTCTCGACATGCTCATTGATACCCACGCCCACCTCGATTACCCGGACTACGCCGACGACCTTGACGCTGTGATCGCCCGCGCCGCCGAGGCCGGTGTGACGCGTATCATCACGATCGGGACCGGGATCGCGAGCAGTCGGCGAGCCGTCGAGCTGGCGGAAAAGTACGCGGAAATTTACGCAGTCGTCGGCGTGCACCCGACCAACGACGATGAAATTTCGTCCGACTTCGCCGCCGAACTTCGGGAACTCGCCGCGCACCCGAAGGTCGCCGCGCTCGGAGAAACCGGGTTGGATTACCACCGGCTGCCGAGCGCCACGCTCTCGTCGTCACCCGCCATTGCGGCCCTGCAGGCGGAAGTTCCCGAAGACGCGAGCGCGGCGGTGATGGACGGCGCGTACAAAGCGGCGCAATCCGCGGCGTTCCAGATCCAGCTGGAGCTGGCGGCCGAACTTGGGCTCAACGTTGTGATCCACCAGCGCGACGCGTGGGACGACACGATCACGCAGCTCAAACCGTTCACGGGGCGGGTCCGCGCGGTATTTCATTGTTTCGGCAATCGTCCCGATCAGGCCGAAGAACTCGCCACAATGGGACATCTCGTTTCGTTTACCGGGATCGTCACATTCAAGAACGCCGCACTCGTGCGGGAGACAGCGATTGCCGTGGACGCGGCGGGATTTATGGTCGAAACCGATTGCCCATATCTCGCTCCCGAACCCCACCGCGGCCAACGCTGCGAACCCGCCCACACCCGTCTCGTCGCGGAGCAGATCGCCGCGCTTCGCGGCGTCCCACTCGATCAGGTCGCCGCCGACACGACACGCACCGCGGAAGCATTTTTTCGACTGAGCTGAAGGTCCACTCGCCGCTCGCCAGCGCCTTCGTGTCACGGTAAAAAGAACCCAACCCTTCCTCCCATGACCCTCCTCGGCATCGACATTGGCGGCACTGGCATCAAAGGCGCACCGGTGGACCTTGAGACCGGCAAACTCACCGCGGAGCGTTTCCGCATTCCCACACCCCAACCGGCCCTGCCCAACGCCGTCGCCGACGTCGTTGGCCAGATCGCGGATCATTTCAAATACCGCGGACCCGCCGGACTCACGTTTCCGGCCGTGGTGAAAAAGGGCATCGTTTATTCCGCCGCCAACGTGGATGAAACGTGGATCGGCACCAATGCCGGCAAACTTTTTGCCGCGCACGTCGGTGGCCCCGCCGAGGTCGTGAACGACGCGGATGCTGCCGGCATCGCCGAAATGCGGTTCGGTGCGGGTCGCGGTCGCGACGGCGTTGTCATCATGATCACGCTCGGCACCGGGATCGGGACGGCCATTTTTCTCGACGGCAAACTTGTCCCGAACACGGAATTTGGCCACCTCCAGATCCGCGGGAAGGACGCGGAAAAGCGGGCTTCGGAAAAGGTCCGCGAAGACAAGGATCTCTCGTGGAAAGCCTGGTCGAAGCAACTCAGCGAATTTCTCAACCAGATGGAAACGCTGTTTTCTCCGGATCTTTTTATCGTCGGCGGAGGTGCCAGCAAAAAGGCCGCGAAGTTTTTGCCGTATCTCACCACCAAAACCGAAGTCCTCATCGTGCCGGCGCAAATGCAGAACGAAGCCGGCATCATCGGCGCCGCTTACCTCGCGCGCCATCTCGTCGACAAACACGACTGATCACCCGATCGATCGCTTCCTGATTTCCGATTCCAAACACCATGCCGACATTCGACATCGTTTCCGAAGTGGACCGCATGGAGGTCAAAAATGCGCTCGACCACGCCACCCGCGAGCTCGCCAATCGGTTTGATTTCAAGGGCTGCAAGGCCAACATCGAACTCGACTCAAAAACCGGCTCGATCCTCCTCGCGGTCGATGATTCCGAACGTCTGAAACCACTCCAGCAACTCGTGATCGAAAAACTCGCCAAACGCGGCATCGATCTGCGCAACGTCGAAACGAAGGACGCCGACATTTCGCCGCTGGGGCATTCACGCCAGGAATTGGTGATCAAGCAGGGCCTCGACGGCGACAAAGCGAAGGACATCACAAAAGCGATCAAAGCCCAGGGGCTCAAGGTGCAGGCGTCATTGCAGGACCGGCAAATCCGCGTCACCGGCGCCAAACGCGACGACCTGCAAAAAGTGATCACATTTCTGCGCAGCCAGGATTTTGAAGTCGCCCTCGCGTTTCAAAACTTTCGAGACTGAGATCCGCGTTCCGCGACGGGTGGGCGAGGCATCCGTGTGATCCAAATTGTAACGACCACCAGGACGGTCAAGGCGGCGAAAAGCCCCCAGCGTTCGGGGTAGTCGGGTAGCGGGACGACGGTCCCGTAGAATGCGAGCAGCGGCATGAGAGTCGCCAGGGTCACCACGCCCCAACGTTTCAGGTTTTGCGGTCTTTGAGCCTGGATGAGCATCTTGAGCGCACCGAGGGCGAGGCCGGCATACACGGTCACCAGCAGCAAACCCTGTGCAGTCGCCGCGACAAAAAGCGTGTTGTAACGGTCGGCAGCCGAAACGAGAAATCCGCCCCCGATGGCGAGCAGCGCGCAGACCAGGACGGCGCTCGACGCCCAGGCGGGCGCTCCCCGGCGATTGGTGCGGGCGAAATCGGGGGGCAGGAGTTTTGAGCGGGAGAGCGCGAAGATGCCGCGCGAAGCGGCAAGTGAGAAACCGATGCTGATCGAGGCAAAGTCCACGAGAATGCCGAGCCGCACCCACAGCCCAGCCCATTCACCGATCAGCGAATCCGCGATGCGGGCGAACCCGTCCATTTGAGCGGACCAATCTTTTGCCACCGTGGCGGGGCCGTAGTAGATCGTGCCTGCGTACGAGCAGAGCACAAAAAGCAGCCCGCTGGCGACGACCGTGCCGACGAGGGCGAGCGGGATGTTTCGCCGGGGATTGCTCGTTTCTTCACCGAGCGATGCCGCCGTCTCAAATCCCCCGAAGAGCAGAATCGAAAAGAGCAACGCAGCAAAAAGATCGCCAGCGTGAGGATTCGACGGGCGAAAAACATCGAACGTGTTGGCGGGCCCAGCGTGCAGGATTGCGGCCACGGCGGTCAGCAGAAAGGGGATCACCGAGATCGTGATGATCGCGACCTGCAGACGCGTTGAGGTGGCCGCTCCGAGCACGTTGACGAGCCACGCGACTCCTACGGTGCCGATTGCTCCGGCCCACCACGGCACGGGGAAAGCAAAATACGTTTCCGCCAGGGTGGAAATCAGGACGCCAAGCGCGATGGAGAATCCGCCCGCGCCGGAAAGGATCAAAGAAATCGTGTAGATGGCCAATGTGCCTTCGCCGACCCGGCGGCCCCACGCGCGCTCGATGTAGTCCCCGATGGCGCCCGCCCCGCCGGTTTCCGACGCGTAAAATGCGACGACCAGGGAAAATGCCGCCATGCCGAGCGTGGCGAGGAGCACGGCGAGCGGCCCGACCGCGCCCGCGGTGACCGCGACAAATCCCAGAAACAATCCGACGTCGGAGAGCGGACCGATGGAAAACGCCTGGCCGACAACGTCCAGAATTTTCAACCGTCCCGTGTGAAGGCCGTTGCGCATCGAGCTTGTGATCCAACGCGAGGGCTATCGGTCACGCCGCGAGCCGGCAACCACTTCCTGAGCGATTCCTGACAAAGCCGAGCCCGATAGGCTCAGAAATCCACCCGCAGTAGGCGGACGCCGGCCGCCGAGCGAAATTCCCGGGGTGTCAGGCGTTGGTCTTTATTGAAGTCCGCGTAACCTCGGGTGAAGTCGAGGAACCGGGTGTTGGAGCTGATGCGGACGAGTTCCGTGCGCGTGACGACCCCGTCGCGGTTCGCGTCGACTTTTTCAAACGTGCTCTGCGTGCCGCCTGCGTTGGTCCACTCGGCGATCGTGACCGTGCCGTCCCGATTCCGATCCGCGGTTTCCAGCACGTAATCCGCGTAGGCGATTCCGACGGTTTTTTCGGTGAGCGGAACCTCAGGCTCGGTCGCCGAATCCGACTGGGTGGTCTGGCAACTTGTGCAGAGAACTGCGGCGGAGAGAACCAGGAGAGGGCGCATGAACACACGACGTTGATCGCAAGATCCCGTCCACCCGGCAACCGCAATCCTTGGCCGGGCTTTCCGGTCTCCTTTCAGTGAGACCTTAGGAGGATTTTCCGGCTGACGGGAGATTCAGGCCGCGATCTCTTCGCCGGGGCCGGCAACCTCCCGGAATCGGAATCGCTCGTGGTATTTGCCGCCGTTGTGTTTGCGGCAACATTTGAGGCAGGCGACGCGGGACTTCACACGGCGAACCCGCGCCATCACCGTGTTGCAATGGGAACACTGGTAAAAATGTCGACGCGCGAGCCGACGTTGTTTGAACGGCAGGTCGTGGCAGCGTTTTTCGTCGGGGATGCCGAGATCGGCACACGCCTGAAGCCACTCTGCCCCGTGGGCGGCCACGCGGCGACGCCCCGCGCGCGATTGCGCGATGAGGTGCGCAATTTCGTGGCGAAGGGTGCGCTGCACCTCGGCGGCTGAAATTTCGATCAGCTTCGGGTTGAGGATCACGCGTTTGGTCCGGGTGCACGCGAGGCCGGCGGTCGTCCGCAGCCGGGGATTCCACCAAACGGTAATTTCCCGCGCGAGACGATGGCAGCCGGTTTGTTTGAGCAGCATGCGAGCGACCTCTTCGAGAATCGGATCAGGCCGCATGTGGGCGCGGGCGCGTGGCGTTGACCGCGCTGGCGCGGCCTGCGGCAACAGGCTGATCTGCCGGTAAAGATTGCGGCCAAAATCGAGAAAGAGCTGGCGCGGCGATTTGCTCATGCGAAAGCGGGCTCCGGATGCTGCGTGAATTTTTGGCGGGTCAGAACGCGGTCGAGTGCCTCAAGTGTGGCGTCGATCTCACCAGCGTTGGTTGATTTACCGAGGGAAAACCGAACCGTCGCCTGGGCGAGATCTGCGGGCACTCCCATCGCCAGCAGGACGTGAGATGGCTGGACGGAGCCGACCATGCACGCAGAACCGCTCGAGACGGCCACGTCTTCGAGATCGAGGCCAATGAGCAGCGTTTCGCCGTCGGCTCCGGGAAAACTCACGTTCAGCGTATTGGCCAACGTGGTCGCAGGATCGCCGTTGCGGATTGCGGCGGGGTGGTTGTGATGGATTCCGTCCCAAAGACGGTCGCGCAGATTACGCTGGCGATCCTGCTCGGCGGACATTCCGCGCAACACCATCTCGGCGGCAACCGCGAGGCCGACGATGGCCGCCACATTTTCGGTGCCGGGGCGCCGTTGATTTTCGTGCGCTCCCCCGTGGTGCAGAGAAGCGAGCGCTTGTCCCGCTTCGAGGTAAAGCAGACCGGCACCCTTCGGACCGTAAAATTTGTGAGCAGCGAAGGTCGCGGCCGTGAGGCCCAGCTCGCGGGGCGGGACGGGAATTTTTCCAAATGACTGCACCATGTCACTGTGGAAAGCGACGCCACGTTCGCGGCAGAGAGCCGCAAGTTCGGCGACCGGCTGAATTGTCCCGGTTTCGTTGTTGGCCGACATGATCGAGACCAGAACGGTGTCCGGACGGAGAGCCGCCGCGAGATCCGCTGGATCCACTCGACCGGACCGATCCACGGGCAAAACGGTGAGGTCAAAATTTTCCCGGTCGCGGAGATGCTGGCACGCGTGGAGTACGGCGTGGTGTTCGGTTGCCGCCGTGATGATGTGGCGGCCCTGATCCGCCGCGGCGAGCGCGAGCCCGATGACACCGAGATTGTCGGATTCCGTGCCGCCGCTGGTGAAGATAATTTCGTGCGGTCTCACCCCGAGGAGATCGGCCACGCGTTCACGGGCGTCATCGACCGCAGCCCGCGCCTCCCGACCGGCGGCGTGAATGCTCGAGGGATTTCCAAATTCCCCACGCAAGTACGGCAGCATCGCTTCCAGCGCCTCGGGCGCGAGCGGGGTGGTGGCGTTGGCGTCGAGATAAGCCATCAGATCGCGACGGGAATTTTTTCGCGTTTCGGCACCACGTTGAGCTGCTTCTCCTCGTAAAAAACGAGCGAACGTGCGGGCACGCTTTGCATGAGAAAAACGTTTGCGCCGATCGTCGAACGCGTACCGATCACGGTCTCGCCACCCAGGACCGTCGAGCCCGGATAAATCGTTACGTGGTCCTCGACGTCGGGGTGCCGTTTGCCACCTTTGACGATGTGCCCTTCTTCGTCGCGCTGGAAGCTCCGCGCTCCGAGCGTGACACCGTGGTACAACTTCACGTGATTGCCGATGCGGCACGTTTCTCCCACCACGACGCCCGTGCCGTGATCGATAAAAAAGTGCGTTCCGATCGTGGCTCCGGGATGAATATCGATGCCGGTGCGCGCGTGTGCCCATTCGGTCATCATCCGCGGAATCAATGGCACCTCGGCCCGGTAAAGCCGGTGCGCACTGCGCTGGATCGCGATTGCCTCGACGAAGGGATACGACAACAAAATTTCCTCGCTGCTGAGGGCGGCGGGATCGCCCTCGTAAGCGGCAGCAATATCCGTCTGGAGCAGCTCACGGATTTCCGGAAGTTCCTCGAGAAATCTCCACAAAATTCCGCGCGCCCGCTCTTTTGGGCACTGCGGATCGCCAACGCGCAAACTTTTGCAAATCTGATCGTCGAGCCGGTCCGCGAGGCTGGAGATTCGTTGCTGGGTCAGTTCGCCGAGAAAGGCCCGGTGAATCGCTTCTTCGTCGTGAAAACCGGGAAAAAGGATCTGCAGCAGATCTTCGCAGATCGCCGCCACCGCCCGTTTCGAGGGCAGGTTCAGACCGTCGGTATTATTCAGTCCGCCGACAGTCTCGTACGATTCGAGGATGTCGCGAACGACGGATTGCAGCGTGGTTTCCATGCGGTCCGGGAAATATGGGCCGCCCCCACGGATTGTCGAGTTTCAGGCATTCGGAATCGCGCCATCTCCGATTCGGCAGCGGTACGAACGAGTTTGAATACCGGTTCGCTGGAAGTATTGCTCGAGGATCGCATCCCTCACGTGGTCAGCATGTTCCGACGAAACAACGGTGACAGTGGCACCACCAAATCCCCCACCCGTGAGCCGGGATCCCCAGACGCCCTCCTGTTGCAATGCGATTTCGACAAGCGTGTCGAGCGCCGGAGTGCTGTTTTCGAAATTTTCGCGGGAGCTTTGGTGGGACGCCGAGACCAGCTGGCCAAACGCGGCGACTTCACCCCGCAACAGGCAGCCCGCGGCTTCTTCAACGCGGGAATTTTCGCCGATGATGTGGGCGGCGCGGCGCCGGACAATCTCGGGCATCGGCGAGCGCGCCAGCATTTCAAAATTGGCCTCGCGGAGGTAAGCGACACCCATGGCTTCCGCCGCTTGCGCGCATTGTTCCCGACGTTCGTTGTATTCTCCGTTGGTGAGCGCGTGGGCGACTCCGGACTCGGTGACGAGCAGTTCAATGCCATCGGGAAACGGGATGCGGGCGACCGTCTCCGACCGGCAATCGAGGTGAACGACGTGGCCGCTCTTGCCGAAAACGGATGACACCTGATCGAGCAGTCCACAATTTACCCCGACAAATTCATTTTCTGCCCGGCGGCATAGCCTGGCCAGATCCATCGGGGAAATCTCGAGGCCAAAAAGGTCCCGCAGGAAAACCGCCGTGGCCACTTCCATCGCAGCCGAACTCGACAGCCCGGCACCCAGCGGCAACGTGGAAGCGAAATGGGCCGAAAATCCGCCGATCGGCCGCTGATTCCGGCGGAGCACATCAACCACACCGACCACGTAATCACTCCACGCGTGACGCCGCGAAAGCGTCCCGGTGAGCGGGATTTCCACCGCGTCGAACCCCTCGCTGACCAGGTTGAGGCGGTCCGGCACGCCGATTTCACCGGTCACTGTGACGCCGAGATCAAGGGCCGCCGAAAGCACAACGCCCTGGTTGTAATCTGTGTGATTACCAAGAAGCTCGACACGACCGGGGGCAAAAACGCTGTGCATAAAACCGCGCGACTATACGGGGAGCAACGCGGAGCGCACCAGATTCATTCCCGTCCACAACCCATCTTTTCTTGCCGCCCACCCACGCATCTGAGACCTTCGAAACGATCACCAATACCAACCAAGGGGATAAAAATGTCGGATACATACACGGAACCCACGCCCGAAACGCCCGCTTCGGCGGAAAAAAAACTCGAGAGCAGCTCGGCCCATGCGAAAGCCGCCCTTGATGCGACGACCACCGCCGCAAAAGAAGTTTACGAGACCGGCAAAAAGCAGGCTGGAACGGCTGTTGCCGTCAGCAAGGAGCATCTTTCCAAAGCGGCCAAAGATCTGAGCGAAGCCGCCTCCACAAAATACCAGGAGGTCAAATCCCAAGCCGCCACTCGGGCTGAAGAATACAAAGGCAAAGCCCAGCAGGCCATCGGCGAAGCGTCCACCAAGGCAAAAACCTTTCAGGGCGATACCGAACAATACATTCGCGACAATCCCCTCCAGGCCGTCGGCATTGCCGTCGGAGTGGGATTCCTCGCCGGACTGATTCTGCGGCGCTAATTGGCGTCCCACCGCGCGCGCACGATGACGCCTGTTCCCGGCACATTGCCGGATGGTCCCGGTTCCCGGTCGCGTGGAATTGCCGCCGAAGCCCTGAGCCTATTCGGGTCATTTTCCCGTCATATGCAGGCCCTGGCTTCGCTGGCGGGGCATGAGGGCAAAAGCGCGATCGCACTCTACGTGCGGTTGATCGTGATGCTCATCGCCGCGCTGCTGTTCGCGGGGCTCGGTTACATTTTTGTGCTACTCACCGTGGCCTTCGCCGTTGGCTTGCTGTTTGGCATTTCGTGGGTCTGGATCGCGCTTGGGCTGGCGGTTTTTCACCTATTGATCGCATTTATTTGCGCCAACCACGTGCGCACGCACTACCGCACGCCAGTCTTCGCTACGACCGCGGCGGAAATCCGCAAAGATATTGCCAGCATCGCGAGAAAAGACGTGTCATGACGCCCAACGATCCACCGCCCATTTACGTGCCCCGGCCAGGTGGCATTGCCGAGATTCTTAAAGAAATCGAGGCGAGCCGCCGTGCCATCGGCCGGGACTACGCGAGCCTGCGTCAGGATCTCAACTTCAAATCCCGCACCCAGGAATCAATCAAGACGCGGCCTCTTGCGTGGCTCGGTGGCGCCGCCGGCTTGGGTTGGCTGCTCGCGGGACGGAAAAAGAAACGCCTGCCGAAAGCCTCGACTGGCAAGACGGCGGCGGCAGTCGAAAACGCGCCGGTGAAGTCGCTGGGAATCCTCGGTGTTTTGCTGGCAGCCTTCCGCATTCTATTGCCGATTTTGCGTCCGGCAGCGACGGCCTACGCCGCGAAAAAATTTGCCGATCTCGCGGGTCGTCTGAAATAGCGTGCGCACTTACCCGGAATTGTCGTCGAGGTATTTGATCTCGTGAATCCGGGTATCGTAAATTTTCCAGACACCTGAGTCGGGCCGCAGCACGTGGGTGCCGCGGAGGCGATTTGCTCGAAATCCGATTTCGTCTGAAGTCGCGCGGGTAACCTGAACGTAATCGACGCGGGCTTCGGTGTCGTTCGCCGCAACGACCTCGATCTGTTCGAAGTCAAAGGCGACCGGCAGATTGACGATCTGCGTCATCGCGTTGCGCGTTTCGGCGTAGAGCGGGCTGTCCGGGTGAATGGTCGCCATCACGCCTTCGAGGTCACGGCGTTGCATGGCGGCCACGTTCTCATCGATCACTGCCAGCATCGTGTTGATCACGGTCTCATCCTCCGGTTTGCGGCTGCAGCTGGCAGCGGCGATCACCAAGCCCAGAATGCCGATCCGCCAAAGCGCCTTCATGGGAGCGGACCGCCGGGATTGCGCGTCAAGATTCAGCGGAAACGGTTGGGATTGGTGTGGATCACCTGCTGTTCGATGCAGTCCGTGAGCGTTTGCATGGTCACGGGTTTGGCCAGAAACGGGAATCCGCCGAAAGATGAACGGCTGCCAGTTTCACTTTCGGCGACGATCGCGGTAAGAAATACGATCGGGATATCCGCCAGCCCGGGTTCGTCCCGCAGCTGGGCTGCGACGTCGCCCCCGTCGATTTCTGGCATGACAACATCCAGAAAAACCAGGTCAGGTTTGAAGTCGCGGGCTTTCTGCAACGCGCGTTTGCCGTTGTTTTCCGTCTCGACGAAATATTTTCCGGTTTCCTCGAGATTGAGTTTGAGCAGGTTCGTGAAGCCCGGTTCGTCGTCCACGATGAGAATGCGTTTTTTGTCCATGGTTGCTGGGGGGCTTTTGGCTTGGGATCATGCTGCCCTGCCGGGCTGCGGGAATCAATCTTCGACTCGGAAGAAGGGCGCCCGATGGGCGAAAATTCACGTCTGGCTCGCCGGGTTATCAGCCTCTTCGAGCGGCCGGGACCGAATTGTCCCTGAGCAATGATCTCCCGCAACCGATTAAAAAAGCGCTGATTGTTACGCAATTGTCACCGGGAATTGCCTTGTTCAGTGGATTCTGGCGGGAATAGTCCCCCGGATGACTCTGACACCGACTTCCGCCACCTGGGGCCGTCTGGCTTTCGTGGCGCTTCTTTTTTCGTTCGTAGGCGGCTTTTCCTCCGCCCAAGCCCAGACGCGCAACACCACCGACCTGAGCCCGTTCAAAGGGAATTTTCGCGGGGGCATTTCGATCACGGGAAGCAGTCTGCGTCGGGAACTCAAGGGCAAGGACACCCTGCGATTCCAGGCTCGGAACGGCAATCTGCGCGGCATTCTCCGCGTTACGGGCTTTGTGCGCGTGGACGGTGAGCAGGTTCCAGTGAACAACGAATTCACGTTCGCACCGAGTGGCAAGTTGAAGGTCAAGGAGATCGCGCCCGGGGTGACTGACCGGCAGAAAGCGAGCGGGACTTACACGGCGACACCCACGGTGATCACGTTTCAGGCTCCGTTCGAGTCCGGAACGTCCACGGGAAGTCTGGCGGGCACCCTTACGGTGACGGCGAAAGCCAATCAAACCGAACTCGTCCTGACGTATTCCGTTTCGCTCGACGGCGGTGCGCCGCTTTACACCTACACGTACACCGCGCGGCGCAAGGTCAGCGGCAACTGACGCAAACCTCCCGCTCGCAACGGGGACGGATGGGTTACCTCAGACCAACGGCCTGACGGACACGCTCTAGGATTGGATTCGCCACGGCATTGGCACGATCCGCGCCTTCCCGCAGCACGCGTTCGACTGACGCCGGATCCGCGAGAAGAGCTTCGCGACGCTCGCGCATCGGTCCAAAATACGTCCACACCGCCTCGAACAGGCGTTTTTTGAAGTCACCGTACCCCACGCCACCCGCGAGGAAATCTGTCTCCATCGCGGAATATTCATTTTCGCTGGCGACCAATTTGTAGAGGCCGAGAATGGTGGATCCTTCGGTGGGTTTCGGCGCTTCGACCGGCGTCGAGTCGGTCGGCATGCCCATGATTTTTTTGCGGAGCGACTTTTCCGATTCGAAGATATCGAGCGTGTTTCCGTAGCTTTTGCTCATCTTGGCACCGTCGATACCGGGAACGATGGCGGTGGTATCACGGATGCTCGGTTCCGGAATTTTTAGCGTGTCGGGGCCGTAGAGGTCGTTGATTTTTCCCGCGATGTCGCGAGCGACTTCCAGGTGCTGTTTTTGATCGCGACCGACGGGCACGAGATCGCTGTCGTAAACGAGGATGTCGGCAGCCATCAGCACCGGATACGCGAAGAGGCCGTGCGAGGCCGCCAGACCGCGGGCTGTCTTGTCTTTGAAGGAATGGCACCGCTCGAGCAGCCCCATCGGCGTCACGGTGCTGAGAATCCACGCCAGTTCCGTGTGCGCGGGCACGTCGGACTGGCGAAAAAAAACGGAGCGCGACGGGTCGAGGCCGCAGGCAATGAAGTCGATGGCGACCTCATCAACAAACGTGCGCAGGGCCGCGCCGTCGTGCACGGTCGTGAGCGCGTGCAGGTCAGCAATAAAATAAAAGGCGTCACCCTGATCCTGCAGCTCGATCGCGGGACGCATCATCCCGAAAAAATTTCCGAGGTGGAGTTTGCCGGAGGGCTGGATACCGGAAAGAATTCTCATGGAAGCGTGGAAGTAAAACCACCGCGCGCATCGAGGGCACGGAGAAATGATCGCGAGCGATCACCGATTGGTGATCCGTGGAATCTGATGTCGGCTCGATGGTTCGCAACCGGGTTTCGCGGAGGCGGCCGGCGACGGACGAGTTTCGTAACGTTTCTGGCAGGAAACGCGCAAGGTTTCCGACTGCCGATTCCGTCGTGAGCCACGTGAACCCGATCCCGAAACATTCCATTTTTTTCCCAGACCGACCGCCGCCTGGACGAAAAAATGCGTTCGCAACCGTCGGCTCGAACTGGTGAGGGAATTGATGTCGCCGGAGGTGGACGAGCGGATCGCGGCATGGTTCGCCGGGCGAGGCTGGCAGATTTTCCCGTTCCAGCGCGAAGTTTGGGACGCCTACGCGCGGGGCGAATCCGGACTGCTGCACTGCAGCACCGGAGCGGGCAAAACACTGGCGGTGTGGATGGCAGCCTTGCGCGAAAAATTTTCAGATCCTGGTCCGGGCTTGCGCGCGTTGTGGGTAACACCACTGCGGGCGCTGGCGGCGGACACCGAAGCGGCGCTGATGGCTCCCGTGAGTGAGATGAGACTGCCGTGGACGGTGGGCCGACGCACGGGCGACACGTCGACGCACAACCGCAAAAAGATCGCCCTGGCTCCGCCCAATGCTCTCGTCACCACGCCCGAGAGTTTGTGCGTGCTGCTGAGCCAGCCGGATTTTTTGCCGCATTTTGCCAGCGTGCGTCTCGTGGTCGTCGATGAATGGCACGAGCTGCTCGCGACAAAACGCGGCGTGCTCACGGAGCTGGCACTCGCCAGGGTCCGAGCGATTGCGGCCGGTGTCCGGGTTTGGGGATTGTCAGCGACGCTGGGCAACACGGACGAAGCGGCCGCCGCGCTGGGCGGATTTTTGCCTGACGGATCGACGGCACCGATGCGGATCGTGAGTGGAGCTGCACGCAAGCAAATCGAGATCGAAAGCCTGTTGCCGGACGAAGCGCAGCGATTCCCGTGGGGCGGCCACCTTGGCCTCGATTTGCTGCCGAAAGTCGTCGAGCGTCTGCGCGCGCACAAGACCAGCATCGTCTTTACCAACACACGATCGCAGGCGGAGCTTTGGTTCGAGGCTCTGTCGCGGGCGATGCCGGATTGGGCGGGTCAACTCGGGCTGCATCACGGATCGCTGTCGAATGACGTGCGACGGGCGGCGGAGGAGGGCCTGAGGACAGGAACGCTGCGGGCCGTCATCTCAACATCGAGCCTCGATCTGGGAGTGGATTTCGCCCCGGTTGATGGGGTCGTGCAAATCGGCAGCCCGAAAGGGGTGGCCCGATTGTTGCAGCGCGCCGGCCGCAGCGGACACCAGCCGGGAGCGGTGAGCCGGATCGCGTGCGTCCCGGCGAATACGTTCGAACTGGTCGAAATTGCCGCATCGCGCGACCTCGCGGAGGAAGGCGTGATCGAACCGCGCGTGCCGCTGCGCGCACCACTCGACGTGCTCTGCCAACACCTCGTGACGGTCGCAGCGTCGGGCGGATTCCATCCGGAAATTCTGCAGAACGAAGTGATGTTAACGCATGCGTACCACACGTTGAGCCCGGACGAATGGGCGTGGGCGCTGGATTTTGCGGCGCACGGGGGCCGGGCGTTGCGGGCGTATCCGGAATACGCGCGCATGGTCGACGACGCCGGGTGGTTGAAGCTGCGCGATGACGCGACAGCCAAACGACACCGTTTGGCCATCGGCACGATCACGAGTGATGCATCGATCGAAGTGCGGTTTGCGAATGGAGCGCGGCTTGGTGCCGTGGAGGAATCGTTTGTGGCGCGTTTGCGGCCGGGTGATCGGTTTCTGTTCGCCGGGAGGTGCCTGGAACTGGTGCGCGTGCGGGAACTGCGCGCGACCGTGCGGGCATCGCGCGGCCGACCGACCGGGGTGCCACGGTGGATGGGTGGCCGGATGCCGCTTTCGAGCTGTCTTTCGTCCGGAGTGCGGAGGCGACTCGATCGCGCGCGGGAGGGAGTGCTCGATTCGCCGGAAATGGAGCGGCTGGGCCGCATCCTCGCGGTTCAGGCGAAATTGTCGCGATTGCCAGGCGAGGGCGATTTTTTGATCGAGCGTCTGGCATCACGGGAGGGGCATCACATCTTTTTTTATCCGTTCGAAGGCCGCCTCGTGCACGAGGGGTTGGCGGCGCTGTTTGCGTTCCGCCTTGCCCGCGTCGAACCACTCACGTTTTCACTGGCGGTGAATGACTATGGCTTTGAATTGCTCTCGGCGCGGGAGGCGCCGCTCGACGTCGCCCTCGCCGCTGGTTTATTTGCCGACGACGGACTCACGGAGGACATCCTCGGGAGCATTCATTCCGCGGAACTGGCGAAACGGCGGTTCCGCGAAATCGCACGGGTGGCCGGGCTGGTGACCGAAGGGGTGGGCCGGGCACGAAAATCGACGCGACAGTTGATGGTATCGTCATCGCTGCTGTTCGATGTGTTTCAGCGGTACGACCCGGAGAATCTCCTCGCAGCGCAGGCGACGCGGGAGGTCCTCGAGAGCCAGCTCGAGCAGACGCGCCTGCGGCAGACACTGGGGGAATTGCGGTCGCGGCGTTGTGAAATCATTCGAATCGAAGAGGTCACGCCGCTGGCCTATCCGCTCTTCGTCGAGCGGCTGCGGGAACGTCTGTCCTCGGAAGCCCTGGCGGATCGGGTGCGACGCATGGAACTCGTGATGGAACGTCATGCCCGCAGATAGCCCCTGCCTCGCGGCGACCATCGCGGGAGAGCCAGTTGTTTTCGACGCGGACCACGCGCTCGTCTGGCACCGCCAACTTTTCGTGGCGGACACTCACTTCGGGAAAGATGCGCTCGGCCGGGCCCGCGACGCGGCGATTCCCGAAGGGACTACGGACAGTGATCTCGCGCGCCTTGACCAATTGATCGAACGACACACGGCGGAACAACTGACCATCCTCGGCGACGTTTTTCATTCCGAACACGCCGCGGAGCCCCGCACGCTCGCCCGATTAAAGATCTGGCGAACGACGCACGCTGAGCTTCCGATTCGCATGGTCGCTGGAAATCACGACCGGCGCGCCCTGCACCTCGCAGAGGAAATCGGCATCGAACGGCTCGACGACGGTTTTGCGCTCGGGCCGTGGCGGCTCTGCCATGAACCGAGCGATCTCCCGGGCGGACACGTGTTGTGCGGTCACGTCCATCCGGGCGTGCGCCTCCGCGGTACCGGACGGGAATCTCTGCGCCTGCCGGTATTTTTTTCGAGTCCGGGATGCACGATTCTTCCCGCATTTGGGGCGATGACGGGTCTGCACATCCTTCGTCCGCGGCCGTTGGACCAGGTGTTTGCCGTGGCGGGAGATCGAATATTTGATCTGCGGCGCTCGTCTCATACGTAACACCCAATGGAGGTTTTGATGATTACGTTTCTCACAGTTCACAGCCCGACGGTCGCCCTGGCGGCGGCCATGCTGGGTGCGACGGCGGCGGGATCCGCGTTTGCGTCAGTGCCGGTGCGGCGAACCAGCGACCACGTTCAGACCGGCGGCCGCGACGTGCGCGTCGACGTGTATCAAGGTGCGGTCGACGGTCCCGTGGTCCTGCTGCTCCACGGCGTCGGAGGGTTGCTTGGAGATGGTGCGCTGATGCGCCGAACCGCCCGAACGCTGGCGGAAAGCGGTTTCAAGGCGTGTGTCGTTCATTATTTCAACGCGACCGGCACTCTCTTCTCGACCGCACACGGCGCGGGGCAGCATGCGCCAATCTGGAAACGCGCGATCGAAGATGTGGTGCAGCATTACGGAGCTGGCGATCGTGCGGTGGGAATTTTTGGATATTCGTTGGGCGGGTTTCTGGGGGTTGGAATCTCCCGGGATTTACCGGAGGTCGGCGCGCTGGTCGTTTTTGCCGGGGGCGTAATGGCCGAACACGAAAACGAGGCGGTGAAACGCCTGGCGCCGATGCTGATCCTTCACGGAGGCAAGGACGACAAAGTCGCTCCGGATCGAGCCGAGGCATTGGTTCGGCTTGCCGACCGCGCGGGTGGGTCGGCCGAATGTGTGCTCTATCCCGGTGAGGGCCACGCATTCGCTGCGAGCGCGGAGCGGGACGCCTTGCGGCGCTCGGTGGTTTTCTTTTCGCAGCGTCTTGGGACTGGCGAAACCCGGTGACGGCGGCCTATGTTGCGTGCGGCCGTCTGGGGGCATAGCTCAACGGTTAGAGCAGCCGGCTCATAACTGGTTGGTTGCCGGTTCGAATCCGGCTGCCCCCATTTTGATTGACCCCACTCGGGGTGCAGGCGGACGGTACGGCGCATGAAATTCCCCGCGCTTGCCGAAAATCCGCTCGCCTCCCGGTCCGACCTGCAGAGAGCGCTCGACGACCTGATTAGGCCGGTGCTGCCATTCGTGAGTGCAAGCGGCGCCCGGGTCGATTTTGACGGCAGCGGCGCCCGCCACGGGAAGATGGACATGGGGTTGGAAGGATTTTCGCGGCTGCTGTGGGGTCTCATCCCCCTGCATGCGGGCGGGGGGGATTTTGCGGAATTTTCCATGGTGCCGCGGGCACTCGTAGCCGGCACCGATCCGGCGCACCCGGAGTATTGGGGCGAACGCGCGTGGCCGTGCCAGGCGAACGTCGAGATGGCCGCCATCGGCATGGGACTTGCTCTCACACCTGAGCTCGTCTGGGAGCCGCTGACGGCCCGGGAACGCGCGAATCTCACCCGGTGGCTGCTGGTCATCAACCGGGTCGATCTCCCACCCAACAACTGGCAGTTTTTTCGCATTCTGGTGAATCACGGCCTGCGCGCGGTCGGCGCGGAACACGATCCGGCAGTGATGGAATCGACCTTCGCGCAGATCGAGAAAATGTACGTGGGTGGTGGTTGGTACACCGACCACGTAGGCGGACCCGGCGACTATTACGTGCCGTTTGCGCTTCACTATTACGGATTGGTGTATGCGCGGTTGGCGGAGGAACACGACGCGACGAGGGCCGGGATTTTTCGCGAACGCGCGGCGGAGTTTGCCGCGGATTTTATTCACTGGCACGCGGCGGATGGGAGCATGGTGCCGTACGGACGCAGCCTGACGTATCGATTTTCGCAGGCCGCTTTTTGGTCGGCGGCGGCATTTGCCGGGATCGAAACATTTTCGCCAGCGGTGATGAAAGGTCTGGTGTTGCGTCATCTGCGGTGGTGGTTCCGGCAGCCAATCTTCACGGAAACGGGACTTCTCACGGTCGGATACCGCTATCCAAATTTGAATATCGCCGAGGATTACAACGCGCCGGGGTCGCCGTATTGGGCGCTCAAAACGTTCCTCGTGCTCGCGCTCGCGGAGGAGACGCCGTTCTGGCAGGCGGAGGAAGCGGTTTTGCCCGAACTCGAGCCGGTGCGGGAAATTCCGGAAGCGGCGATGATCGTGTGTCACGACCCGGGCGCAACTCACACCCTGGCCCTCTGCGCCGGCACGGTGCCCGTGCAATACCGCCACACGCCGGAAAAATACGGCAAGTTTGCCTATTCCACCGCGTTCGGATTTTGCGTGGCCACGGAACCAAAACACCTGCACGCGCGGGGATTCGACAACGCGCTGGCTTTGAGTGAAGACGGCGTTTATTGGCGCGTTCGCGATCCGCTGGCCGCGGGAAAAATCCGGGATGGCGCTCTTGAATGCGCACCGTGGCAGGCGTGGCCGGACGTCACGGTTACGAGCTGGGTGATCCCGGCGTGCGCATGGCACGTGCGGGTGCACCGGGTGGTCACGAGCCGCGATCTCGAAACAGCCGAGGGCGGTTTTGCCATTCGCAATGGTCAGGCTGAGGGCGATGAGCTGGGCTTTGATTCGGAGACGTCAGCGCACGATGCGATGGCGATCACGAGCGAGGCGTTGAGCGGAATCTGCGAACTTTCCGGAGAACGAACCGGAGAAATCGCGCGCGCCGATGCCAATTCGAATCTGCTCTCGGCTTCGGTCGTGATCCCGGCGCTGCGGGGACGACTCGCACCGGGAGATCACTGGCTGGTGACCGCTGTGCTCGGCACGTTCGGACCGGACGGGCGCTCCGTCTGGGAGCAGCCGCTCGACTTCGATTCGGCGGGCTGGCTACGCCGGCTGCAGTCCCGCGCGCAGGATGTCAGCGAGGGCTGACCGTCGTATCGGTTTGCTGAGGTAATCGTCCATGCCGGCCGCGAGGCACGCTTCGCGATCCCCGACCATTGCGCCCGCGGTGAGCGCGACAATTCGAACGTGTTCGGTGCCGTCGCGGGCTTCACGCTCACGGATGACGCGGGTGGCCTCCAGACCGTCCATTCCTGGCATCTGCACGTCCATGAGCACGATGTCGTAATGATCCGTTTCCAGTGCCGCGAAACACTCGGCGGCATTGGAGGCCGTGCCACTTTGTGCGCCGAGTTGTTTGAGCATCTGGGTGGTGAGCCGGCGGTTGAGCGGGTTGTCATCAACAACGAGTACGCGCACCTCGGCACCGGCAGGAAGTTCGGGAGGATCTTTCGAGACGAGTTCGAGATCCGGTTCGTGGCTCGCACTGGTGTAGTCGTCCTCGGTGGGCACGGTGGCGGGGAGATCGAGGTAAAACGTCGAGCCGGGCTGTCCGGACTCGAGGATGCCAAGATCACCGCCGAGGAGCTCCGCGAGACGTTTGCTGATGGCAAGGCCAAGACCGGTGCCCCCAAACCGCCGGGTGGTCGAAGAATCCGCCTGGGAAAAGGGTTTGAAGAGACGTTCGGCTTGTTGCCGGGTGATCCCAATGCCGCTGTCGGTGACGGTCACGCGAACGCGAGAGGTCCCGTCGGCAACCGGCGGTTGCAGGCTCGTATTGACCGTGATTTGGCCCGTCGCCGTAAATTTGACGGCATTACCAACGAGGTTGAGGAGAATTTGGCGAAATCGGGCGGAGTCGGTAAGGAGCCGGGACGGCAGCTCGGGCGCGGTGGTGGCTTCCAGCCGCAGACCCTTGGCGGCGGCGGCAACCTTGTAGAGATCAAGCACTTCACCGACGCAGCGATTGAGATCCGTCGGCCGGGGATCGATTTCCATGCGGCCGGATTCAATTTTCGAGAAGTCGAGAATGTCGTTGAGCAAGAGCAACAGTGCGTCGCCACTCCGCCGAATCGTGTTGAGATAATCGGCCTGCGTGGCATCGAGATCCGTGCCGAGTACAAGGTCGGCAAATCCGAGCACGCTATTGAGCGGCGTGCGGATTTCGTGGCTCATCATCGCGAGGAAATTACTCTTCGCGCGATCGGCGGCTTCGGCCGCTTCCTTCTGCAGGAGGAGCTGCTCCTCGTAAGTCCGGCGCTGCGTCACGTCGAGCGTCGCCCCGCGGTAACCCACGATGTTGCCACCTTCGTCGTAGCGAGGCACACCGCTGGCGCTGATCCACGCGATGCGGCCATCGGGGCGGCGGATCCGGTGTTCGAAGTTTCGAAATCCCGATCCGGATGCGACGATGAGCTGATTGCGCTCCTCGATGCGCGCCCGGTCTTCGTCGAGCACCCAGTCGATCGTCCGGGTGCCAATGATGGCTTCCGGCTCGATGCCCATGACGTCCTGAACTTTCGGTGACGCGTACGTGATGTGGCCGTCGATGTCGGTTTCCCAGATGTATTCGCCGACAGCCTCGCTCACGTCCCGGAATCGCGCCTCGCTCTCGATGAGCTGTGACTGCGTGTTTTGGGCCTCGGTCAGGTCGTAACACGCCATGAGCAGGACCTGCCGGTCCGTGAAGGTGGCCTCGTTCAGAAAAACGTCCACCGCAAGTCGGCGGCCGTCGAGGGAAGCGAACTGCCATTCGAAATGGTGAACGTGCTGATCAATGGCGACGAGGACGTGTCGGGACCAGCCCGCCGCGGAGATCGTGCCGTCGGGCTGGCGGCGCGGCCAGAGCTGCCAGACCGGAGTGGTAAGAATCTGCGACAAACTTTCGGCTCCAAACAGCCGGACGGCCGCGGGGTTGGCATCAAGGATGTCGTCACCCGCAAATACGAGGTGCGCCGTCGGCGTTTGCTCGATGAAGGACCGCAGAGCATCGTCAGCATTCTTGCGGGTCGTCACGTCGACGAGCGCTCCGATGAAGATGCGTTCCCCAGCATCGGAGTCGGTCAGGCTCGCCCGGTCCAGCAGCCAGATGTAACTGCCGCCCGTGTGGCGGATGCGGTACTCGATGCTCAGACGGCTGGATCCAGTAAGGGCGTTCCTCAAGGCAATCTGGTAGCGGGGTAGATCTTCGGGATGAATCAGCTCCTGCCATCGAGCGAGATTCGGCGGCAATGCCTCGAGAGCGAGGCCGATGACGGGCAGCGAATTGCCGCGCCAGACAAAGTGTTCATCAACGACGGAGCGGCGGTAGAGGATTTCCCCAAGCGCATCGATGGTGAGTTGCTCGACCTGCCGCGCGAGCGTGAGTGCCGCGGAGGTCCGGGCGGTGTTTTCGCGACTGCGGCGCACATAGTGAAAGATGACGACGGCACCCATGATGCCGGTCGTGAAAACGAGAATCGCCGCACCGAGGAGCAGGCTCAGGTTCGACTGCAAAAGCGTGGGGTTCAGATCCACGGCGACCGCTCCGGTAATCTGACCGGGGACCCCGTGAATGGGGGCATAGCCGGTGATGAATCTGGGCGGAAACAGAAGGCGATCGCCGATTTCTTCGACGACGTGCACGCCCGCACGGAGCTTTGGTTCGATGTGCCCAGGGATCGTGGACGCAGTGACGGCTCCCCCATTGGGAGCTGTATCGGTTATCTGTCGGCTTGTGGATGTTTCGAGGCGGAACGTCTGGATCCGGAGCACGGACGGTTCACCCGCCAGGGTCGCACGCAGATGGGCCTTAAGCGACTCCCGCTGCGCCGGCCCGGCCGTCGATTCGAGCGCGGCCGCGTGCGTTGGATCAATGGCGCTGGCCGCCCGCTGGGCGATGCCCTCAGCCATGTCGCGGCTCTGACCGAAGAAGAACGATCGAAGCAGGAGAAAAAGCAGGATGATGAGCAGAACTTTCAGCAGCAGGAAACCTCCGGAGGCCAGCAAGGCGTCACGGACCGGATGAATCCGGCTGGATGGGTTGGCCGATAAGGCCGATGAAAGCTCCGCTTCCATGCGTCAAACTAAGAAAATCATATGGTGGAATCGACCAGCGAAGCGACGCACCTGCATCCGCCAGCCACGGTTCGTTCGATACAACGTCCGTGAGTGTGCTTCAAGTCTGCCGCAGGCGCGGGAATGTTCTTCGTGAGTTTGCAACGGCCTACCTGTCGTGGATCGGTTTGGGGATTGCAAACGCGGGGGGCATTTGCAACCTAGGGACGCGCGTCGAAACCACCTGATTCCCACCGATGAAAGCCCCGCCGATTTTCCGCTCCCTGGCCCTCGCCCTCGTTTTTTCCAGCCTCCTCCAGCCCGCTGTCGCCCAGGATGCTCCGACCATTACGGTGCGGAAAAGTGACGCCGTCAATCTAGCTCTCACACCCCTCACGGGCGCGGAGGGCACCGCAGCGACCCGCGTTTTGGAGAACGACCTTGGTCTCGCTGGAGCCTTCGCCATGACTCCCGCCGAGCGCGCATCGTTCATCGTGACCGGCACCGCGGCCGAAGGATCTCTGCGGGGCGAGGTGAAGGACCGCAGCGGCTCCGTCGTTCTGGCCAAGACCTATTCCGGCAGCCCCCGCGCGGCGGCGCATCAATTCGCCGACGATATCGTCGAGACGATCACCGGAGTGCCAGGCATCGCCAGCACGCGCATCGCGTTCGTTTCCACCCGCTCTGGCAAAAAGGAAATCTACACGGCGGATTACGATGGCGCGAACGTGAAGCAGCTCACCAACGACGGCGTGATCAGCGTCGCCCCGGCGCTCAGTCCGGACGGGCGCAAACTCGCCTACACCGGCTACCAGAGCGGATACGCCGACATTTACGTGATCGACCTTGCGTCGGGCGCACGCAATCGCATCGTCAAATTTCCCGGAACGAACTCGGGCGCAGCGTTCTCGCCCGACGGCGGTCGCATTGCGTGCTCGGTGAGCAAGGATGGAAATCCTGAGCTTTACGTCGTCGGAGCCAACGGTGGCGGAGGGCAACGGCTCACCCGCACACGCGGCGTCGAATCTTCGCCCTCGTGGTCACCGAACGGCAGCGAGATCGTGTATTCGTCGGACGAAAGCGGTTCGCCGAAACTTTTCCGCATCGGCTCGAACGGCGGCACGGCCCGCGCGGTGGCAACGGGCCACTCGTACAGCACCGAGCCAAGCTGGTCGCCTGACGGCAAAAAGGTCGCGTTCACGGCGCGCAGCGGCGGATTTTCCATTGGTGTCGTTGACCTCGCATCCGGCGCATCCCGCCTGGTGGCCTCTGGTGGCGAGGACCCGGCCTTCGGAGCCAACTCCCGGCACCTGATCTACAGCACGGGATCATCACTCATCCTCCTCGACACTCAATCCGGCAAGTCCGTTCCCATCGTCACGGGCATGGGCAAGGTCTCCGAGCCGACCTGGTCTCGATAAGGCTTGATTTCAGGACTCAAAACCCGCGTTTTCTTCCCATCATGAAATTTTCCCTCTTCCTCGCGCTCAGTGCGTGCTGTGCCCTCGCGCTTTCGTCCTGCGCCAACAAAAAGTCCGAAGATCTCTACGCGGGCGCGGACGGTGATTACGTGACCGGAATGCCGCTGCCGGACCGCGTCGAAGGCTCGAATTTTTTCGGCTCAGGCGTCAACCGCACCCAGTTCCCGCCCGTGTTTTTTGGCTATGACAGCTACACGGTTTCCGATTCCGAGCTGGCCAACGTCGAGTCGATCGCGCGGGCGATGCGGGGCTTCCCGAACGACGTCATTATCGCAGGATTTACCGACGATCGGGGCACTGAAGAATACAATCGCGGACTCGGCGAGCGGCGCGCCCAGGCTGTGCGTGAGGCGCTCATCGGCATGGGTGTCGAGGGCGGCCGCATTCAAACGGTCAGTTTCGGCGAAGACATGCCCGCAGACCCGGGGAGCAGTGATGCGGCCTATGCGGCGAATCGCCGGGCCGAGTTTGGCGTGATTCAATAAGTCGGCCGTGGCCGTCCCGTTGCTCGATCTCAAGCGGCAATTCGCGTCCATCCGCGGTGACGTGGAGGCCGTAATTGCCGAAGTCGTCGAGTCCCAGCAATTCATCCTCGGGCCGAAGGTCGCGGATTTCGAAGACGCGCTTGCAGCCGCCACCGGCAGCTGGAACGCGGTCGGGATGTCGTCCGGCACCGACGCCCTGCTCGCCATCCTCATGGCGTTGGAAATTGGCCCCGGCGACGCAGTCATCACGACGCCGTACACGTTTTTTGCCACGGCTGGCTGCATCCACCGCGTCGGAGCGGAGATCGTTTTCGTCGATATCGACCCGGCGACCTGCAATCTCGATCCGGCGAATCTTGCGGAATGTCTGGGAAATTGGTGCCGGCCAGGCACCGATGGCCATTTGGTCACCCCCGTTGGTAACCGACTACGGGCGGTGATGCCGGTTCATCTTTACGGACAGTGCGCCGATATGGACCCGATCACCGAGCTTGCGGCCGCTCACGGTCTGGTCGTGATCGAAGATGCCGCCCAGGCCATCGGGGCCGAATACCCATCCCGCCACGGTCCGAGGCAGGCAGGAGCCATGGCCGACTGGGGCTATTTCAGCTTCTTCCCGGCCAAAAATCTCGGCGCTTTCGGCGACGCGGGAGCAGCGACCTGCCGCGACCCGGAAATGGCGGAACGTTTGCGCAGCGTGCGCAATCACGGCATGGCCGAAAGGTATTATCACGCAACCGTCGGCGGCAATTTCCGGATCGATGCCCTCCAGGCGGCCATCCTGCACGCGAAGCTGCCCCAGGTGCCGGCATGGAACGCCGCCCGCCAACGCAACGCCGGGATTTACGCCGAACATTTCGCCGCCGCGGAGCTCGCGGATTTCCTCACGCTTCCCACCCGCCCGTACGAGGGCCGTGTCGCCAGCGACCACGTTTTTCACCAATACGTGGTCCGCGCCGCGCGACGCGACGAGCTCCTGCGTCACCTCGCCGCCCACTCGATCGGACACGCGGTCTATTATCCGGTACCCCTGCACCGCCAGGAATGTTTCGCGTCCCTCGGATACAAAGCGGGCGCTTTTCCCGAATCCGAGCGTGCCGCCGCCGAGACCCTCGCCCTCCCGATCTTCCCGGAACTCCGGGAAGAAGAAATCGCCGAAGTCGTCGCTGTGATCCGAAGCTTTTACCGCTGATCTTTTCGTAGAATCCGCCTACCTGCCGGGCGCGGGAGTAGCGGCGAGCAACTCCGGGGCGTGGGTGCGATACCAGGTGAGTGTGTCGGCGAGGGTCTCATCGAAATTGCGGAACTGGACGGAAAGTTCACGTTCGCTCTTCGTGTGGTCGAATCCAGCCTGGTCGGCTTCTTTTGCGATGAGGCGAACGGACGCGAGGCTGAGCAAGGTGGGATTGCCGGTCACGCGAGCCCACGCTTCGCTGGCAAATCCAATCGCGTAAAGCGCAGCGAGCGGCACCTTTCGTGTCGGAGCCGGCAGTCCGGTCGCGCGACTGAGCGCGAGGCAAAGCTCCGACATGCTCACCCGCGGGCCCGCGGTGATATAGCGCTCTCCGCGGCGGCCCCGCTGCGTTGCGGTGATCATGGATACGGCCACGTCCCGCGCGTCCACGACGGCAAATCCCCCGGGCAGAATTCCCGGAATTTTTCGTTTGGTGAAATCGAGCACGAGCTGGCCCGCCGAAGTCGGACCAAGATCGCCTGGTCCAAACATCCAGCCCGGCAAAACGTGGACGGCCCAAAAATCGGGGTACGTCTCGAGGAATCGATCCACCTCGCGCTCCGAAAGAATTTTGCTGCGGAAATACGCGTCGGCGTCGGCCTCGGCGCGCGACATCGTCTCATCAACGAGCACACCCGGCGCACCCTTGAGCGTCGCGATGGAGCTGGTGTGAACAAATCTCCGGACGCCACGATCATACGCGGCGGCCAGCAGCGCGGCCGTGCCACGGACATTGATTTGCTCCAGCCCCGCATCGTGGCGTCCGCCCTGATAACTTTCGCGAAAATAGGCAGCCGTGTGAAAAACGGTGTCGACTCCGGTCAGGTGATCGGCAAACGCCGCCGGATCCGCCAGGTCGCCCTCGACGATTTCCACCGGCAGATCGCCAAACTGACGCTGCGCTTTCGCCCGGGAGCGGGCCAGCGCCCGAACTCCAATACCCCGCCCGTGCAGCTCACGAACGAGATTGCGACCGAGCAATCCGGTCGATCCGGTGACGAAGGCAATCCGGGGCAGCGGGGACGACACGTAATTTTCGGAAGGTGAATTCATTTTGCGAGTAATTGCTCGCAAACCATTGCGAGCGGAAGCTCGCATCGTCAAGTCCCAAGGTGGAAACTGGGTCGGATGAAGGATCGACGGCGCCAGGAACGGGGAAAACAGCGGTCGGAGCAGTTGCTGGCCGCGGCCGAGCGGGTCTTCGCCTCGGCTGGTTACGCTGGCGCGACGACCAACCA
The DNA here is from genome assembly GCA_041748215.1 of Chthoniobacterales bacterium. Classification (GTDB taxonomy): domain Bacteria; phylum Verrucomicrobiota; class Verrucomicrobiia; order Chthoniobacterales; family JAATET01; genus JBGTDR01. Next base: position 8,347 of record JBGTDR010000209.1, on the reverse strand, counting down.
CATCGCGGACGAAGCGGGCGTTTCTCCGGGCACGCTTTACCAATTTTTTCCGAACAAACAGGCGATCGCGGAGGCGTTGGCCGCGCGTTACGCGGATCGGCTGGCGGCGGCCCACGAACGGGCGCGGATGGGCGGACTGGAGCGGCTTTCGCTGACGGCGCTGGTGGATCGCATGGTGGATCCGTTCCTCGAATTTCACCGCGAGGCGCCGGCGTTTGGCGCGTTGTTCGTCGAGTCACAGGTCTCGCCGGAGCTCGCCGGGCGAGTGGCGGAGCTGAGTCAGGGATTTGCCGGCCGGCTGAGTGCCGTTTTCCGGGAATGGTCGGGCCGCCGCATTGATTTCCTGCCTACTGCGGAAGTGTGTGTGCACCTCTTCAAGGGTTTGCTGCCGCTCGCGGTGGAAGGTTCCGCCGCCGAGCAGCGCCGCGGCGTCAAGGAACTCAAAGCCGTGATGGTCCGCTACACCGAGCCCATTTTGGGACCGGGTAAAACGAAACGCACCCCAAACCCGAAACCGCGCCCTACGCCCCAGCACGATGCAGCGTGATCTGCTGGAACGGAATCACTAGGTCGTACTTATTGCAGGCATCAACGCCGATCCGCTGCAGCGCGCGCCCGAGCGGATTGAACCTGGGTGCCATTTCACCCTTCAGATCGAGCAGCACCGCGTAATCCAGCGATGACGCGTTCGCGAGCTCGAACTCCACCTTCAGCGCAACGATGTGCTCGATTGGAACCAGTTTTTCGACCTCCTCCCGGAAAAACGTCCTCAGGCCGTCCAGGATCTCCGTCGTCACCCGCGACTGGTATTCGTAGTCGATCCCGATCGTCGTCGTGATCCGGAATCCGCGGGAATTGTTAACCGGATTTTGACCGAGATATTCCTCGGTCGGATACATCTTCAGCGCACCGCCCAGCAATCGCACCCGCACCATCTCGACGCTCTGAAAGACCACCTCTCCGTAGGCCCGGTCGTCGAGCAACACCCAATCCCCCTCGTGACTCGGGAAATACGGCTCATCCTCGCCCACTGGCCGCGACAACATCCCCTGGAGCTGGGCGATCGGCATTCGCACCATTCCGCCCCGCAACACCGGATTTCGCAGAATCGTAAAAAACGACAGATTTTCCACCGTCCACGGCACGCCGTTAAAAACGATCCGTTCCCCCTCCCGCACCGGACCCATGTTCAGCATCATCCGGATTTCGTCCGCGTAACCCGGTAGCGAGTCTTTCGCGGTCAAAATCAAAGCCAGCAGAATCAACACCACCACCCCCATCAACACCCAGTCCCCCGCCACCATCAGCACCACCACTGCCGCAATCAGAGCTCCGAGAAACGTGAACACGTAAAGTGCCACGTCGAGCAACCGCGCGGCCGTGGATCGGCCCTTCCGGAATACCGTGCCGTGATCGTGCAGGTAGCCGTGCAAAATCCGCAGTCCCACCGCCACGACGCCGGCCGCCAGGATCGCCAGCAAAAGATTCCGCCCTCGCTCCCGGAAAAATGACGACAGGATGCCGCCCGTCTCGCTGACGATGGATTTTCCCTCGTCGAGCTGCCCGATCCGGTAGGCCAGCACCCGCAACGCGTTCGACTCGCTCGCGAGCTTGGCCACGTATTCTCCCCGCAGATTCTCGAGTTCCTGCCGCACAACCGGGTCCGTGGCATCCCCCAGCGCACCATCGATCGACTCCACCGCATTCCGGAACATCCCTTCGCGCCGCTGCGCCTCTTCGTATCGATCCTCCAGCTCCCGCCGCTCGCGCGACGACTCCGTCGCGTTTTTGACCTCCTGGATCAGCGGCTTCACCAGATCCTCCACCGACCCCTGCAACGTGAATGGAGTCTCTTCCACCGTCCGGAAATCACTCAGATCCGAGTCCGTCAATACGTTCAGCAGCTCGAACCGCGCGTTGTCCAACTGCCGCTCCAGGTCGCGCAACTCGGCCACCAGCGTGCTCCGCAGCTCATCGCTGGCCGTCGTCTCGACCTCCGCCCGCTTCCCTTCGACCCGACTCCGCAAATCCTCGATCTGCTCCGCCTGCGCCTGCACCGCCACAGCCCGGCTCGGTCCGGCCGGAGCCGCCGATTGCGCCACCGCACCTGCCATCACTGCCACAAATACCACGAGGATCACGCCCGCCTTCCGGATTCTCCGCCATTCCATTTCCATTTGGGTGGTTCGCACCACAAGCCGCGATCAGGTGCATGCTTCTGCCCCGTGAACCAATACGCACCGCCGAACCGGCCGACTTTCACCGCCGTGTCAACGCCCGGAACCACTCCGTTTCGCAATACGCACACCGCCCCAATTTTCGTTTCGATACGTGATCGAGTTGCAGAGCCGCACAAGATGCGCCAAGACATCCGTCGCGCCGCAAATTACGAACCAGATCGCTCATGAATCGTTCCACCTCTGGTCCTGTTCTCGTTTACAGCGTGTCCCTCGCAGGTCTTGCGGCGGCGATTTTTTTGCGTTGGCTGCTGGATCCGGTGCTGAGGGACAGCATTCCTTTCGGCCTCCTGTTCGCGGCGATCGGCTTCGCCGTTTGGATTGGCGGTTACCGTCCAGCCCTGATCGTCGTCGGGCTCGGTTACCTCGCCTACGCGTATCTTTTCATCGAGCCCCGTGGGGTATTCGGCTTGAGCGAATCCCGCAACCTCGTCGGTCTGATTTTTTATCTGGCTACGGCGTCGATCATTGTCTTCTTCGGGGAAGCCCTCGGCCGCTCCCGTCAACGGTATCAACACGGGGAGGAGGCGGCGCGTCGGCAGGCCGAATCGATGCGCGCCACGCAGGAACAAGTCGCCGCGACGCTCGAAAGCGTCACCGACGGATTCATGCGGTATGACCCAGATTGGCGGATCGTCTACGTCAACGCGGAGGCGGAACGAATCAACCGACTCACCCGATCCGAAATGCTGGGCCGCACTGTCTGGGAGGTCTTTCCCGCCCTGCTAGGGACAAATCTGGAGACGGAATTCCGGCGGGCGGTGGCGGAGCGGGTGACGGTCGAGTTTGAGAATTTCTACAAACCGTTTGGCCGGTGGTATTCGCTGAAGGGATATCCGACGGAGGAAGGCGGGCTCACCACGTTCATTCGCGACATCACGGCTCAAAAGGAGTCGGAAAGTGCGCTCCGGGCCAGCGAAGATCGCTCGGAGTTCGTTCGCCGTAGCAGCGGGGTCGGGTTCTGGTACTGTGACCTGCCGTTCGACGTCCTCCAGTGGGACGAGTTGGTGAGAGCCCACTTCCACCTGCCACCCGATGCCCCCGTCACGATCGAAACGTTTTACGACCGCATCCATCCCGACGACCGGGAGCCGACCCGCCAGGCGATCGAGCGGAGCATCGCGGGCCGGACGCCTTACGACGTGGATTACCGGACGGTGAACCCGGAAACCGGGGTGGCGACCTGGGTGCGGGCCATCGGGCGGACGTTCTACGCCGACGACGGCGCCCCGAAGCGATTCGACGGTGTCACTTTTGACGTGAGCGACCGGAAACGCGCGGAGGAGGAAGTGGTCCGCATTGCCGCCGAATCCGAGCGGCAGCGGCGACTCTACGAAACCGTGCTGACGAACACACCGGATTTCGTCTACGTGTTCAGCCTCGACCACAAGGTTCTCTACGCCAACGAAGCCCTCCTCAAAATGTGGGGCCGGGGCCGGGAGGGGGCGATCGGCAAAACGTTCCTGGAAATCGGCTACGAGCCGTGGCACGCGGAGATGCACGACCGGGAAATCGACCAGGTGCGGGCCACGCGGAAGCCGATCCGCGGCGAGGTGCCGTTCCACGGGACGCATGGTCTGCGGCAGTACGATTACATCTTCGTGCCCATCATCGGGACCGACGGTGAGGTCGAGGCGGTTGCAGGGACGACCCGCGACGTAACTGAGCGTAAAGAAACGGAGCGGCAATTGCGCGAGAGTGAGGAGCGGCAGACATTTTTGGTTCAACTCGCAGATACCTTGCGTCCGCTTGCCGACCCGGTGGACGTGCAGGCCGAGGCCAGCCGGGTGTTGGGCGAGCGGCTCGGAGCGAACCGGGTCGTCTACTTCGAGGTGCAGGGCGACGAATACGTGGTCGAACGTGACTACACCAATGCAGCCCGCCCCTTGGTAGGCCGCCACCCGGTCGCATCGTTCGGCAATTCCTTGCTCGCTGCCTTTCTCGAAGGCCGCACGGTCATCGAGGCAGACGCCACCACCGAGCCGAATCGGTCGCCCGAAGAACGGGCCGCATTCGCGACCATCGACGTGCGAGGCCACGTAGATGTGCCACTCGTCAAGGACGGCCATTTTTTTGCCGGGATGACCGTTCACGTCGCCGACCGGCGGGAATGGACGCCAAGCGAAATCGCCATCATTGAGGGCACGGCCGAGCGGACCTGGGCGGCGGTTGAGCGGGTCCGGGCCGAGGAGGCGTTGCGTCTGAGCGAGGAGCGGTTTCGCACCCTGTTCGAATCGATGGACGAGGGGTTTTGCGTCGTCGAGATGGAGTTCGATCCGGCGGGGACGCCCATCGATTACCAGATCGAGGTGATGAACCCGGCATTCGAAAAACACACCGGAATGAATGGGCTGGTCGGCCGGTCGATCCGTCAGGCGATCCCCTCCCTCGAGGAGTTCTGGTATGAGACGTACGGACGGGTTGCCTCGACGGGCGAGCCGTCTCGGTTTGTCCACGAGACGAAGTCGATGGGGGGCCGGTGGTTCGACGTTTCCGCCTTCCGCCTCGGCGGTGCCGGCAGCAACAAGGTCGCCATCCTGTTTAATGACATCTCCGACCGGAAGGCAGCCGAAGTGGAGCGGGAGCGGCTCGTCGGCCAGCTCCAGGACCAGGACCGCCGCAAGGACGAGTTCCTGGCGACCCTGGCCCACGAACTCCGCAACCCGCTGGCACCGATCAACAATGGCCTCCAGATCATGCGTTTGGCCGGGGTGACGGGGCGGATCGAGGAGGCGCACGCGATGATGGAGCGGCAACTCACGCAATTGATCCGGCTGGTGGACGACCTGCTCGACGTGAGCCGGGTCACGAGCGGCAAACTGGAACTCCGTCGAGGACGGGTCGAATTGAAGGCCATCATCGACGCCGCCATCGAGACTTCGCGACCGGTCATCGAACAAGCCGGGCACAAATTGGACGTCGTCGTAGCGGATGATCCGATCCACGTGGATGGCGACGCGACCCGGCTCGCCCAGGTCGTTTCCAATCTGCTGAATAATTCGGCCAAATACACCCCGGTTGGCGGGCTGATCAAATTGACCGCCCACCGGGAAAACGAAATGGCCGTCGTGTGTGTTGCCGACAATGGGATCGGCATTCCACCCAACATGGTCGGCAAGGTCTTCGAGATGTTCGCCCAGGTGGACCGCACGCTGGAAAAAACAACCGGAGGGTTGGGAATCGGACTTTCGCTGGTCAAAGGTCTGGTCGAAATGCACGGCGGGACCATCGAAGCCCGGAGCGAAGGTGAGGGCCGGGGCAGCCAGTTCATCGCCCGCCTCCCGGTGGTTTCAACCGCGCCGCGGGAAATCACGGAGTCCACCCTGGACCAGTCGCCTGGTTCGTCCCGTCGCCGCATCCTGGTCGCCGATGACAACGTGGATTCGGCCGAATCGCTCGGGCGCCTGCTGGAATTGCTCGGGAGCGACGTGAGAACCGCGAACGAAGGAGTTCAGGCGCTGCAGGAGGCGGAGGCATTTCAGCCGGACGTCATCCTGCTCGACATCGGGATGCCGAAAATGAACGGCTACGAAGTGTGCCGCCGCATTCGCGAACTGCCGTGGGGCGGGAGCGCCTACATGGTTGCCATGACCGGATGGGGACAGGAGGAGGACAAACGGCGATCACACGAAGCGGGTTTTGATCGGCATCTCGTCAAGCCGATGAATTTTGAGGACATCAAAAACCTCCTGAGTTCGCTGAAGACGAGTCGGCTTGAAGTGTAGAGTGAAGAGCGCCAGTGAACAACGGGGGCGGACTGCTTGACGGCTGTCCACGTTATAACGAATGTTGATACATGCCAATTGAGACCAAAGTGCGCCGGATAGGAAACTCACTCGGCATCGTCCTGCCCAAGGAAGCATTGCAGACTCTGCGGGTGCAGGAAGGGGCTACCCTCTATCTAACCGAGGCACCGAATGATTCGCTCGTCATTCAACCGGATCGACCTGGGTTTAAGGAGAAGATGGAAATCGCCGAAGATCTCATGCAGCGCTATCGTAATGCCTTCCGCGAGTTGGCAAAGTGAGCGAGCCGAATTGGCTCACCAAAGAAGAATGTCTCGTCTTCCACACGGAATTGGTCGCCAGATTTGGCGGTCCGGCGGGAGTCCGCGATGAGGGTCTGCTCGATTCCGCGCTGGCCCGGCCCCAACAAATTTTCCACCTTGAAAAACCAAGTTTGGTGGAGATGGCCGCTGCTTATGCGGAAGGCATCGTCAAAAATCATCCCTTCCTCGATGGAAACAAACGGAGCGGCCTGATGGCAGCGGCAATTTTCCTGGAAACCAATGGTTTTCGATTTATCGCATCGGAGGAAGAGGCAGTGATTCAAACCCTGGCCCTGGCGGCCGGCAAAATCGGTGGGAGCGAATTTGCCGCCTGGCTTGCGCTCAACACGGAAGCTCGCTGACGCGACGCCCATCAGGATTGACCGGCCTATCCGCATCGGCGCATCGCCGGACAGTTTGGAGGTGGCATGCCGGAAACCAGCCGCGCGATGGCCTGGTCGAACAGCGTGTCGGCGTTTCCGCTTGGGCATTGACGCGGACGGGACGACCGGATAGTTCTTCGCGCCGTTCCATGACGCAGTTCGCAAAACTTTATTGGCTCGATGCAACGACCCGCGAGGTCGTCGCATGGGGTATGCATTGCGTCATCATTCGATTTGCCAACCCACCCGGAGCCACCGCGAGCAGCTAGCACAAAAGCACAAATTTCCCGATCCCTTTTGAGCCCTGCCCGCCTCACCGCTGGCAGGGCTTTTCTTTTTCCGAACACGATTTTCCAAACCACCACCGCCATGACCATCACCAATGAACAGATCCAGTCCGAGCTTGTGCGCATCGAGCGCGAGCACGGCGTCCGCGTGCTTTATGCTGTCGAATCGGGCAGCCGCGCGTGGGGATTCGCGTCGCGTGACAGCGACTACGACGTTCGATTCATCTACGCGCACGATTGCGACTGGTATCTGTCCGTGCGTGACCGGCGCGACGTGATCGAGGAGCCCGTTTCCGACGGCCTCGATCTTTCGGGCTGGGATGTGCGCAAAGCGCTGCGGCTGCTCGCGAAATCGAATCCCTCACTCCACGAGTGGATCAAATCGCCGATCGTCTATCGCGCGGACCCGGCGTTCGCGCTGCTCTTCGGCCTGCTGGCATCCGAGTTCCACTCAACCGCGCGGAGCTTTCGGCACTACCTGCACATGGCGCAGGGTAGCCATCACAGTCACCTGCGCGACGAGGCCGTGCGATTGAAAAAATACCTCTACGTCCTGCGGCCGCTGCTCGCCTGCCGTTGGATCGAGCGCCGCCGCGGCCCGGTGCCAATGAAATTCCAGACTCTTGCCGATGCGATGATCGACGACGCAAATCTGCGATTCCACGTCGCGGTGCTCGTGGCGCGAAAACGCGCCGGCGAGGAGCTTGATCGCGCCCAGCACATTCCGGTCATCCGCTCGTTCATCGAGAGTGAACTCGAACGGCTCGAGCGAATCGTTCCCGTGGATTCCGACGCGCCCGGGATGGAAAAGCTCGACCAATTTTTCCGGGAATTTTGCTTCGAGGAGGCCGCGTGAACACGAAGGTTCTGATGCGACTCGGCGTGCCCGCGGGTGACGCACTGAAACTCGCAAACGAACACATGCGCCGCCTGTTCGCGGCCGGTCACGATCGCGACGACGTTGAGGCTGAAATCTCCGCGATCGTCTCCGCACCTGCGGACTGGCTCGCTCATCCGAAGGCCAGCGAACTGGCACGCGCCCTTGTCCGCCCGCCCTTCACTCCGCGAGCGGAACCCGCGCCGTGGCGTCAATGGGGCGACGACCTCGAGCCCGAAGCGGTGAAACAAATGGCGAACGCGTGCGCGCTTCCGGTCGCGGTGGCCGGCGCGCTCATGCCCGATGCCCACCTCGGCTACGGCCTGCCCATCGGCGGCGTGCTCGCCACCGACAACGCCGTCATCCCCTACGCCGTCGGCGTCGACATCGCCTGCCGGATGAAGTTGTCGGTCTACGACATCCCGGCCGACGACGTCAAAAAACTCGACGACCACCTCGCCCGCATCCTCCAGCGCGACACGCTGTTCGGCACCGGCGCGGGGTTCAAGAAGCCG